>JAFGIJ010000058.1 GCA_016929655.1 Clostridia bacterium | reverse complement strand
TAAACGGGTAGAACTGCAGGCCAATCCCAGACTGAAAAGCATTCTACCCCGGTTTTTTCATAAAACCTGCGATAGTCAGAAACACCGTAATGCCTCATCATTTCTATTTTTTTATTGTCGTGGATATCAAATCCTATAGGAACCCTGTCAGGTTCTTTGTGATTGATTGTCTCAAGCAGCCGCTGTCTTCTCTTCATACTCAATAAACCTCTATAATTATTTCCTGTATTTTTTTCTCCATTGGACTGATATATTCCAAACCATACTCTCTCTGCTTTTCCCGTCCCTCGGGATAGCAGTTGGCAGGCTCAATCCCCATTACATAGTCTCCATACCCTGCGTTTTTCCATTGTATTATATTCGGAAGCTGGTCTTGTTTTACATAAATCTTCACTCCTGTGTCCAGCCGTTTGTTATGGATACCGGCATAACATTTATCCCCTGATGATTTATAATAGAAAACCTGCTCCCTGAATCCGGATTCGGGTTTGATGAAACCTTCCCTCCAGCCAATTCCTTTTTCAGCTTCAGCATCCCTTGGTCGAATATAATCTGCATTTGTCTGAAAGTCAATTGTTTCATCCAAAAGAGGATATCCAAGGTTATAGTGGTAAAGAATCATGTATGGCTGTGGTGATTCTCCCCTGTTTTCAACTGTATCTTTCATAGATATTTTATTTTCTCCAGGTTTGATTCTGTATTCACGGTACAACCAAAGACTTCGGCCGAATAATACACCGCTTCGCATTTTGCCCCTGATGATTATCTCGGGATAATCACCGTCAAGATTTGTTTCTATGCACATATCCTCTGCCTGGGCTGCCGAAATATCACCATGCTGTCCGAGATTTTCACCATCTGATGTGCAGGGTGATCCTGCCTGTGTCAGACCGCATGTAGTCAGGAATCCACCATTGAAAGTCTTCAGCCACCCAAGTCCTCTGTCATCATAATGCCATGGTGCCGAAAGCCCTGCCTTTGTGATATAACTGAAATTGATACCCCTGAATGATAGTAATCCGATATCCATTGCCCTGTCCGGTAAAATGGTGAACTGAAGTCCAGATCCATTGCTGACCTCTATTCCCCTCATGCCATTTGCCCTGCCTTCGCTGAATGTAAAAGGCCTTGCATAAAAAATCTGTGAAAGATCACCGGTGTATTCAAAAAGCTTATTTTTTTCCATCATTGCTGTCACCTCCAAATATTTCAGGAACCTTTTCCGGTCCGACAAATTCAGGTGTTTCATAGTCCTCTCTCCTTGGAGGCAGCTTCATTTTTTCTGGTATATGATCCTCGTATGGCAGCATGGATAGAAGATGGGAAATACAGTTCAAACGTGCATGTTTCTTTATGTCAGCATTGACAATATGCCACCTTGCCTCCGGTATATCTGTCTTTTCAAACATAGCCTCGGCTGCCTTTGAATACTCCACCCACTTTTCCCTGGATTTGATATCCATGGGACTGAATTTCCAGCGTTTCATTGGATCGTTCAGGCGGTCCTGGAAACGTCTTTCCTGTTCTTCATCAGATATATTGAAATAGTATTTAATCAGAACGATACCCGAGCCAATGAGCATCCTCTCGAAGTCTGGACAGGTTCCCATGAATTCCTTGTATTCATCTTCACTGCAAAACCCCATGACCTTTTCCACACCTGCCCTGTTATACCAGCTTCGATCGAAAAGAACAATTTCACCTGCCGCTGGAAGCTTTGCCACATAACGTTGAAAGAACCATTGTGTTTTTTCTTTGTCCGTAGGAACAGGAAGAGCTTCAACCCTGCAAACCCTTGGATTCAGCGGTGCAATAATCCTTTTGATGACACCACCCTTCCCTGCTGCATCCCTTCCTTCAAATATTATAACAACCTTTTTATTTTCCTTCTTGACCCATGCCTGCAGCTTGACAAGTTCAAATTGAAGTTTTGCAAGCTGCTTTTCATAATATTTGTTCTTGATTTCCCAGACTTCTGTTCCATCTTTTTCAATAAGTTTATAATGTTTTTTGTCTACCATGACCATCCCCCCCTGATAAAAAGTAGTTACTATTTGATTATATCATTTTAAAACTGTTCATAATATCTTCATATATTTTCATCATTTAGGTATATAATAGTAGGACAATGCATATTTGCATACTATATTGATGGAGAAATAAATGAAAAAGAGTAGAAAATTATTTTTATCGGTTGTAATTGTGGCATTACTCGCCTTTGCAATTACAGGGTGTTCAACATTGGAAAGTACCGACGAAAAGTTCGCTTTCAGCTATGGTATCGACGAAGATGGTACCTGGAAGGGAATCGCTGCCTTGAAAAAGGTCGATTTATGTGAGTATGAAGGAATTATGATTCCTGCTTCAGTCCATGCCGTTCCTGAAGACATCATCCAAAATGAGATTGATGGCATTATGGAAAGCTATGCCACTGATGTGCTTGTCACGGGCAGAGCAGTCGAAGATGGAGACACTGTAAACATAGATTATATCGGCAGAATAGACGGTGTGGAATTTGACGGTGGAAATACCCAGGAAAACGGCACTGATGTTACCATAGGCGTTACCAGTTATATTGATGATTTTTTGGAACAGCTTATAGGCCACTCGCCGGGCGAAACCTTTGATGTCGAAGTAACATTCCCAGAGAATTATCAAGAAGCCAGTCTTAGTGGAAAGGATGCTGTCTTTGAAACTACTATAAATCACATTCTTGAAACAAAGATGCCTGAAGTAACCGATGCTTTCATCAATGATATTGTTTCTCCATATTATGGATGGACAACAGTTGAAGAAATGCGTGCTGAAATCACATCTTCAATTCAAAATTCAGCAATTGAGCAATATATTCAGGAATATCTTATTGAAAATTCAATTATCAAGGACCTTCCCCAGATACTTGTTGAGTATCAGGAATACTCCATGATTCAGTATTACAGGGATTACGCTGAGTATTATGAAATGGAATTCGAAGACTTCATTCAGGCTTATGCAGGGGTTACTTCGGCACAGGAGTTGATTGACGGAAAT
>JAFGIJ010000227.1 GCA_016929655.1 Clostridia bacterium | reverse complement strand
GTTTGTGTATCCATTGATTATTGTTGTATAAACCTCAAGAATATGTCCAAAACTCCAGATGAATACCAGAAAAATATTTATGGAAAAGATGTAATGGAGTTGTTTTTTCCTTTTCATGAAGAGCATGAAAATAAGCAGGGAGAATATCAAAAGAGCCGAAATTATGAGAAGAACAAACGAAACATCAAATTTAAGCATTTTTCATACTCCTTATATTATTTCCGAGCTCTTGCATTTCTTGAAACCGAGTGCTCCTGTTTAAAAGAATCTATTCTGATTTCCGGTATGACGAAATCATCAATATGCAGGTTTGCTCCCTTGTAACCCATCTTGGCCAGCTTACTGTAATTACTTACACAGTCCCTTGTATCAACCTCACCGACCGATGGTTTGATCCAACTGTCGACAGCGGTCATTAAACTTGATAGTATGCATCCGGTTATCTGCGTTTCAGAAGCAAAATGAGAATGATAGCGGGATATCAGGCTTTCATCAATTTCACCGGGAAGGTACAATTTGTTCTTTATGGTGCCCGGGACTTCCAGAACACCTCCCTCGGTGGCAAGCAGGTCACCCATGTTCATTATTCTTTCTATGGCAGATTCAGGTTTAAAACAATGTGGACCCGAATCATCAATTATTAGTGTTCCGGGATGAAGAGAATCTATGTCAAGTACATCCGGTGCATTGGTAGCTCCAATTATCAAAGTTGATTTGTAAACCTCAGAGGGCAGCCTTGAGCCGTCTGAATATGATAATTTAATTTCTCTTTCGAAACCCAGACTGTCACGAAGCTCCTTCTTGAGTTTTTCCATTCGTGTCATATTACCGGGTAAATCGCACAGGATTATGGAAGCAGGATGTGGGAGTTTTTCTAAAACCAGCTTCGTGACTGCTGAACCTATTGAACCAACCCCAAGCACACAAACATCCTCGCCTGCCATATTCCTGCTGCTTTCTCCAAGCAGACGCACAAGCGACAGCACCACCGAAGCCGCTGTGGTTGGATGGCCGGTGGTCACATTTATATTGATTCCGGCTTTTTGGATGGCTTCAGCTATATCAAGACCTCTGTTAGTCGCCGAGGGAATAAGTCCTGTCAGCGAAATAACCTTTGCGCCGGATGCTTCAGCAATACGAGCGGCTTCCACACTAAAGGCAATTGTTTTTCCCCGGTCGCTGTAAAGACTGCTCATTCCCAAGGGAATTGCAATAATTCCTATGTTGCCTTCTTTAAGAGCCATGTGTTTGTACATAACCGGCTTTTCTGACAATATCTCATACCAGAGGGGATTATTATCGGGAACATAAGTTATTGCGGCACTGTCAATTTGAGCAAGATTACCTGAAAGTATCTGTCTGTCGATACTTTGATTGGTAATGCCCATATCTGCTTTATAGAAAGATGGCTTGACAATGCGGAACCGGTTATCTGAAACATGCTTCTTAAGTTCGCAAATAACTGGATATTTGTAAACATCACCAATCTTTATTTCGTATCCTTTTTTATAAAGAATTGAAACAAGCTCAATAACACCAAGAGAATCTCCGCCTAGTTCAAAGAAATGGTCATTGATGCCGATACCTGCAAATTTAAGTATGGTTTCATAGGCATCACATAAGATATGGTCGAGCCTGTCAACGGGAGCCTCATAGTTTCTATTGATTGTAGTGTCAAAGATTGGTTCCGGCAACATGGTCCTGGCTACCTTGCCACTTGTTGTAAGAGGCATTTTTTTTATTCTTATAAAATATGAGGGTATCATGTATACAGGCAGTTTTTCAGATAGTTTTTCCCTGATATCCTTTGAATTTATTTCTGTGTCGGCTACATAATATGCACATATTATAGGTTTGCCGGTGTCATCCTCCCATATAGACACGACTGCCTCTCTGATTTCTCCATATTTAAGGATATGGGTTTCTATTTCACCATATTCAATCCTAAGACCATTGATTTTAATTTGATTGTCATTCCTGCCGAAGAATTCTATATCGCCTTGGCTGTACCAGCTGGCAAGGTCTCCTGTACGGTACATCAGTTTACCAGGTTCAAAGGGGCATTCAATAAGTTTTTCGTCGGTCAATATCTTGTTATTGACATAACCTTTCATGAGGCCGTCACCACCGATGCAAAGTTCTCCGATAGTACCTATGGGCATCAAGTTCATATATTTGTCAACTATATATATTCTTGTATTGGGAAGTGGCTTGCCTATATTAATGACATCGGTATGGGTGAGTTCCTTGAATGTTGCAAAAACAGTGGTTTCGGTGGGTCCATAACCATTATATATCCTTGCCTTGGTTATACTGCGTATTTTCTTAAGCAATGTGTCCTTGAAAACTTCGCCTCCCATGATTACTTCCTGCAAATCTTCAAAACCCGCATAATGATTGATATGATTCAATATATAGTTCATCCTGGTAGGAGTTGTTTGTAATATATCCACCTTATACCTTAGCATAAGTTCATGAAGCATCTGAGGTATTTTCTGTTCATTTTCATTTGTCATTATAAGGCGGAGTCCCTGGGTTAGAGGGAGGACTGCCTCTGAAACGAAAAAGTCAAAAGATTCTGTGGCAATTGACAAAGCTGTCTTTGATGGGTCAAGGTTAATCAAACACTTCATTGCGGGAACAAAATTCATCAGGTTACCTATGGTCAGAGTGACTCCCTTGGGTTTTCCCGTTGAACCGGATGTGTATATTATCAGTGCCGGATCATCAGGGCTACTTATGGTTTTCGGATTTTTAGACGATTCATTCGATGACTTTACCTGTTCAATGTCAATTACATAACCATTGTAATCAAGGAGCTTGAATATGCCTTTTTCAGTAATGATTGCCTTTGCTTTGCTGTTTTCAAGCATGTATATAATCCTGTCTGCAGGGAAATTACGGTCAATTGGCATATATGCAGCTCCGGATTTCAATATTCCGAATATGGCTGCCATAATTGAAAAAGACCTTGGCAGCATGAAACCAACAACATCACCAGCACCAATGCCCTTTTTCATCAAAGTCCAGGCAACACGATTTGCAATCTCGTTCAATTCACCATAACTCATTGAAACATCTTCAAATACAACAGCTGTCTTATCCGGCGAATGCCTTGCATTGATTTCAAAAAGCCTGTGAACTGGGAGCTTATCACTGAAATCTTGAATTGTATTATTGAAATCATACAATATCTTTTGCTTTTCATTCTCAGATATCATTTCAATATATGGAATCTGACGCTGCGGATTGTCGATGAAATGCCAGAGAAGCCGTATTACATGGTCATGAAGAAATTCAATTTCTTTTTCATAAAATAGCTCTGTAAGATAATCATAATTAATGATTATATCACCATCGTCCTCCCTGTCGTTGATATGGATGTATAATGTCTCATTCTGTGCTGAATTCTGGTGCCATCTTCCTTCCTGAAAATGATCGCTTTCGGTTTTTATGAACTTGGCATTTTGATATGAAATTACAATATCATAGAGTTTTTCCAAACCCGGATTCTTTTCACGAAGTTTTTTTAAAAGCAGCATATATGGATATTTCTGGTGTCTCAGGAGCGTCATCCATTCCTGATTGATACCTTCGGTAAATTCAGAATAATTTTTACTGTCATCAACATCAACTACAAGAGGAACAGTACTGACGTACATCCCCATGGTGTTCTTTTCACGGGGATTCTTGCGATTGAGAACAGGGGTGCCGAATATTATCTTGTTAATTCCCTTTGTACGGTTTATGTATACTGCCATTGCACCCATGTAAAGACTGAAGATTGAGGTTTTGTGTTTTTCGCAATGTGGTCTTATTTTGCTGCACAATTTTTCCGGAAGCCTGAACGTCAATCTGCTTGAGTCAAGTAAGGTGGGAAATTGTTTTCTGTTCTTGAGGGCTGTTAGTTCCGGTATTGTTTCGAATTTATTGAGCCAGTATTCCTCGTCTTTTTCAAATCTTGGAGATTGGAAGTATGCCTTCTCACTCTCCAGATATTCAAGATAAGAAGGTTTTTTTTCATGGGAAAGACTC
>JAFGIJ010000226.1 GCA_016929655.1 Clostridia bacterium | reverse complement strand
TATCGTGTTTTTTGGCAATTTTTATAATTTCGGCTTTAACAGGGCAGGCATCTGCATCAACAATAATCTTCATGACATGATTATATCAGTCATTATGATATAATCAATTCTGAAAATATTTATCCAGGAGCTGGCCTATGAAACTTTTACAAATCGGATGCGGAAATATAAGCAATGCATGGATTTCTGTTCTGAAAAGAAGAAACGATGTTGAAATATGTGGTCTGGTAGACACAAATATCGATGCAGCAGCCAAAAAAGCCATGGAACATGAGTTGAATTGCCCGGTCTACGACATTCTTGACAAAGCCATTGCAGAGCAACATCCTGATGTGGCAGTGGATAATGTTCTTCCAGATAGCAGACTTGAAGTAGCACGGAGATGTTTATCCTCCGGTATGAATGTTTTATCAGAAAAACCATTGTCAGATTCAATACAAGGAGCAAAGGAAATTATCCGGCTTTCGGACGAATATGACAAAGAGTTCTTTGTTATGCAAAACCGAAGATATAACTGTGCTATGCTTTCTTTTAAAGACATACTGAAGTCAGGGACTGTAGGCCAACCCGGATATCTGGGAGCTCAATTTTTCAGAGAATCTCACTTTGGAGGTTTCAGGGAATTGATGGAATCACCGCTTCTTGTAGACATGGCAATCCACACCTTTGATCAGGCTAGATATCTGCTTGGAAAAGACCCGCTTTCAGTTTACTGCAAGGAATATAATACAGATTATTCCTGGTACAATGGCAATGCCTCAGCTGTCTGTATTTTTACCTTTGAAAACAATGTAATATTCAACTATACAGGTTCCTGGAGTTCTCCTGGTACCATGGATTCATATGACTCCGTATGGCGGGCAATGTGCAGCAAAGGTACTGTCACCTGGAATGGACTTGAATTACCCCGTGTTTATGTAAAAGATCCGGATTCAGACATTAGACATCCCAAGCATATTGAAACACCAATGGAATATACCGATTGTCTGATATCTGGTCATGAGGGTTGCATTGACGAAATGCTGGAAAGCCTTAAGACAGGCAGACGTTCAGGAACAGATTGCCGCGACAATATAAAATCTCTGGCGATGGTATTTGCAGCAATTAAAAGTGCAAGAGAAAATCGTGAAATAAAAATAGAAGAAATTCTGGAGGTAAAAAAATGAAATTAGGTGTATTAACGGTGCTTCTATCCGATTTAAAACTGGAAGACGCATTGAAGAAACTCAAATCAATGGGTGTTCAGACTGTTGAGCTGGGCTGTGGTGGCTATCCCGGAACCGCACATGCAAATGCAGCAGAGCTTTTGGAAAATCCCGAAAAAATTGATGAACTTGTAACATTGGTTAAAGGTTATGGCATGGAAATCAGTGCCTTCAGTTGTCATGGGAACCCTGTACATCCTGACAAAAAAATAGCTGCTGCATATGATACTGATTTCAGAAACGCAGTTCTTCTTGCCGAAAAAGCCGGTATTGATACCGTAATAACTTTTTCAGGCTGTCCGGGAGATTCCCCTGATTCAAAGTACCCAAACTGGGTTACATGCCCATGGCCTGATGATTTTGGTAAAATACTTGACTATCAGTGGAATGATGTATTGATTCCCTATTGGAAGAGTGCAGTAAATTTTGCCAAAGAACACGGTATCAAAAAAATCGGCCTTGAAATGCATCCTGGTTTCTGTGTATATAATCCAGGAACATTATTAAAACTCAGAGCAGCCGTAGGTCCTGAAATCGGTACAAATTTTGATCCTTCACATCTTTTCTGGCAGGGAATTGATCCTGTAATGGCTATAAGAGCCCTCAGGGAGTGCATTTGGCATTTCCATGCAAAGGATTGCAAGGTGATGGATGCAAATTCCAGGGTCAATGGAGTTTTGGATACCAAACACTATGGAGATGAAATTAACCGTTCATGGATTTTCAGAACAATGGGCTATGGCCATGGGGCTGGTGAATGGAATGAAATATTTTCTACCCTGAAGATGGTTGGTTATGACGGAGCTATATCAATTGAACATGAAGATTCCCTCATGAGTGCTGAAGAAGGCCTTGAAAAAGCCATTGCATTTCTAAAGGGCTCCATTATATTCAAAGAAACAGGAAAGATGTTCTGGGCTTAGGAGGAAAAATGAAAGAAATCAATGCAGGATTGATTGGCTATAAATTCATGGGAAGAGCTCACTCAAATGCTTTCAGGCAGGTAAATCATTTCTTCAATGCTGATGCCAAAATCAATTTAAAGGCAATCTGCGGACGTGATAAAATTTCTGTGCAAAATGCCGCTTCAAAGTTTGGATTTGAGTCATATGAGACCGACTGGAAAAAACTCATTGACAGGGATGATATTGATTTTGTTGATATTACTTCACCTGGAAATCTTCACAGTGACATGGCTTTATATGCAGCCTACAGAAAGAAACATATATTCTGTGAAAAGCCTTTGGCCAATGATTCTGCAAAAGCATTTGAAATGTGGAAAGCTGCAAAAGCTGCGGGAATAAAACATCAGGTTGGTTTCAATTATCGCTTTGTTCCTGCAATTCTGCTCGCTAAAAAACTCATCGATGACGGACGGTTGGGAACAATATATCATTTCCGCGGACTATATCTTCAGGATTGGATTGTAGATCCTGAATTCCCTCTGGTCTGGAGACTGGATAAAACTGTTGCTGGCTCAGGAGCCCATGGAGATATCAATGCACACATCATAGACCTGGCCCACTATCTAGTCGGCGATATGAAAAAAGTCATAGGAATGCAGAAAACTTTCATCAGGAAACGCCCTATTGTTGAAACAATGGACGGACTCAAGGCTTCCGGTTCATCAGATGCCGCACTGGGCGAAGTAACTGTTGATGATGCATCGGTCTTCATGACGGAATTTCAAAATGGAGCACTTGGTACTTTTGAAGCTACTCGTTTTGCTACTGGTAGAAAAAACGGCATGTCATTTGAAATAAATGGAAGCAAGGGAAGTGTTAAATTCGAGTTTGAAAAAATGAATGAACTTCAGTATTACAACAATGATGATCCCGCAACCGAAAAGGGTTTTCGTGTTATATCTGTCACTGAAGACTCCCATGCCTATGCAGGAAATTGGTGGCCCCCGGGACATATCATAGGCTACGAACACACCTTTGTTCATGAGATGTTTGAATTTGTTCAGTCAATAGCAAATGACAGGGCAGCCACACCGGATTTCGAGGATGGTTACAAGTGCTGCAGGATTCTGGATGCAGTAGATACTTCAATTAAGGATGGACAATGGATTAATGTCTGATACACCTAAGAAGCTATGGAACAAGAACTTCATACTGCTTGTTCAGGGAAGATTTGTTTCCCTTTTCGGTAGCGTACTTTTCAGTGTCGCCCTTGGTTTTTGGGTTCTGGATAAAACCGGTTCTGGAACACTGATGGGAACCATCATGGCTGCTTCGGCACTTCCAAGGATACTCATTTCACCCTTTGCCGGTCCTTTGGTTGACAGGTGGAGGAAAAACAGGATACTTGTCTGGTCTGATTTAATAAATGGTATTGTTGTGCTGGCTGCAACCGTCATAATTTACATGAATCTGCTGGAAGTCTGGATGGTCTTCATTGTTGCTATTGTATCGGGTATTGCATCTGCCTTCTTCAGTCCTGCGTCAACTGCCATTATTCCTGATCTGATACCTCCCGAGAAGATGACAAATGCCGGGTCAATCAACAGTATGATAAATTCTGCTACAGAAATTCTTGCAACGCCTGCCGGAGGTTTTTTATATACTGCCTTTGGAGCTCCACTCCTTTTTCTATTGGATGGAGTGTCGTATATACTATCTGCAATATCAGAAATGTTCATCAAGACGAAACATCATGATCACAATGACGCAGCTGAATATTCATACTGGACAGATTTCAGGGAAGGCATCAGATATGCCCTGTCAAACGTTGGAATCAGAAACTTCTTTTTTCTTGCTGCATTCATGAACTTCATGCTGAATGCTGCAATTGTAACACTGATGCCCTATTTCCAAAGAACAGAAGGACTGGGTCCTGAAAAATACGGATTTGCAATGTCAGTTTTTACAATCGGAATGTTCATGGGCGGACTTATAATGTCATTGGTCAGGATTACAAACAAGAATAGATTAACAATAGAAATTCTAGGTATTGCAATATCATTGATTGCCTTTGCAATTTCATTGCTCTTTGGATATACATGGACCCTGATTCTTTTCTTTATAGGTGGATTGATGATTGTTGTTGTTAATGTAATCATCGGCGCTGTACTCCAATTAGTAATAGAACCTAAAAAAAGAGGTAAGTTCTTTGCCTTTTCGTCATCAATTTCCGCAG
The DNA here is from genome assembly GCA_016929655.1 of Clostridia bacterium. Classification (GTDB taxonomy): domain Bacteria; phylum Bacillota; class Clostridia; order DUPQ01; family DUPQ01; genus JAFGQE01. The sequence continues at coordinate 292 of JAFGIJ010000226.1, read as the reverse complement.
GTCTCACACCACTCGGAATGGCTATGGGTGGAATAATGTCTGACAGCTTTTCAATTCCACACATAATGCTTATATTCAACTTGATTACACTGGCTGTTTTCCTTGGAGTAATGACAATATCCGCTAAAACCCGGGCAATGTTCCACATCGAATCCGAAGAAACACAACCGGTTGTAAACCCTGAAAACTAAATTTATCATTTTACCTCATAGGTGCTTCTTAAAAAGGTGTTTCGCTGAATAAAACAACCAATCATCCTTGGGATGATTGGTTGGTGGGATGATTGGTTGTT
>JAFGIJ010000010.1 GCA_016929655.1 Clostridia bacterium | reverse complement strand
GAAAATAGGAAAGTTATCCCAGGGATAATTTGTCGAAAATAGGAAAGTTATCCCAGGGATAATTTGTCGAAAATAGGAAAGTTATCCAATAGGAAAGTTATCCCAGGGATAATTTGTCTATTCTAAAATCAATATAATCAGTATCCGCAGAATTCAAGATACTCCCGTGCGTTTCTTATAAGCTCATTTGTCGAGGTAATCAGATCCCATACATATGCTTTTTTGCCATAGGTGGAGATCAAGATCCTTTGATCATCAGAACTAAACATACCATCACTATACCATTCGCTTTGCTCCAAAAAGAATAATTCCTGACCGGTTTTTACGTCATAAATATGGATGCCATCAAAGTAAACAGCCATGAGCCACCTTCCATCATGGCTATACCGGAGGACATATCCCGTAGTACCGGAGTTGCCAAAATCCATCAGTTGCCCTCCTGTTCCGGCATCCCATATTTCAATGGAGTTATTAAGTCCAAGTGTAGCAATATTGAGTCCATCCGGGCTGAATGCCGCTCCTTTGAAACTGGAAACGTTTTTTAGTGACAGATGCTCTGAAAATGCAGTGGTATCAATGATATGTATGGTCGCATCTGTAGTAGAAAAACAAATCAGCCTGGTTCCGTCAGGGCTGTACTCTACATTCTGAGGTTTGAATGTAAATAACTCAAAGGTGTTATCATCCATAGTCAAACCGCTTCCGTCAGAATTGTATACAAGGTTTTTAAGGCGCTCACCTGTAATCAAACTCCAAATATCTGCAGAGCCGGGCGAATAACCACTTGAAACACCGGAAGAGGTTGCCAGCTGGCTGCCGTCAGGGCTGAACGCCATGTCAAAAATAGCGCCGCTGTCATTTTCAAATATCCAAAGAAGTTCCCTGGCAACGGTATCCCATACCCTCACACTGCCATTCTCAGAGCCAACAGCTAACAGCGATGAATCATGGTTGAAAAAAAGACATGTGACCTTGCTGCCGTGGCCGGTAAAGGCGGCGATCTCCATGTATGTATCCGCATCCCATAACATAACCTTGTCATCGTTGTATGAACCTGCGATTTTTCGCCCGTCAGGGCTGAATACTGCAACCGAAGTATATCCATCCTCTGTTTGGAACTCATGTTCAGGACCACCAGAGGATGCATTCCATACAGAAAGCTTCCCTGCTTCCTTGTTAGAGAGGATCCTGGTTCCATCAGGATTGAAAATGTCTGTTGTATAGCCACATATATCCTCTGAAAACGTACATTCGACGCCAGGATGCGTATCAAAGATACATACCGAATTGTCATCATAGGAAACTGCAAGAAATGAATCATCAGGGCTGAATACCGCATATTGGGGGCCCGCCTTATGACCATCGACCGTCCGCTCCTTCCAATATGAACCGGTAAATATCTCATTGCTGAAAATCTGTATTTCACCGCTGGAAGAGTAAATCACAAGCTTGTTACCATTTGAACTGAACGAAGCCGGTTTGTTGCTTACAAATAGATCGGGCATCATATGAAAGCGCTGCAAATCCCCGGCAACATCAATTAATGTCCAGTTGAATGTGGTGAGTCTGCTTTGGGGGATTTTACCAATCCTCTTTCCGCTGTTGCATTCCCATATATAGACTATATCCTCTGCAGATTCACCAAAAATATACTTGCCGTCAGGGCTGAATGAAATGTTGACCGGTATCGTATCAACGCCATCCAATGCAATCAGATGGTCCCCGCTGAATGCATCCCATACATCCATTGAATCATTTATAACCGTTGCAACTTTAGCCGCATCCGCACTGATACTGCTGCAGATGAGACGATTTCCCTCCAAATCGATTTTATACAGTGCAGTACCTTTTACAATATTCATTACATAATATGAGTATTTCTTCGTTGTACTCTCCGATTGTCCGTCAGCTATACCTACAACCGCCAGTCCGGAATCTGTATTAAAGCTATCGACATATTCATCCCTATTGCTTTCAAACAGTAATAATTCCTTGCCTTCCAAAGTATCCCACCATTGATATCCGATATTGCTGAGTGTTATGACACTGTTGTCATCAGGACTAAATACACTGTTTTGAAGACTCTTGAAATCCCCGATGGCTATCAATTCCTTTCCTGTTTCGGTATCCCAGATTCTCACTGTGCCGTCTGTTGATGAAGTTGCCAGTTTGGTGCCATCGGAATTGAAGGAACAGTGAATGACCGGGCCTGAGTGACCTGTAAGCTCCGCCAATTTGGTTCCGTTGACGGTTCTCCATATCAGAACCGTATAATCTTCGGATGCCGTTGCAAGCATACTTCCGTCTTTACTGAATTCCAGATGCTGAACTTGCTCCTTGTGCCCTTTTAGAATAATCCTTCCTTGATAGGGATTGCTATAGAAAGCGTTGTACAAGGCGATTTCTGCTTCATAGACATAAGGGCGCTGCGGATCATCCATATCATATGGCAGCGCGTCAAGGGCAAGCCTCATGGCCTCCAGCCTGTTTCCGTCATCCAACTGGTATCTGGACATCGCAGAAAGGGCGGTTGATTCGGACGATAAGGCTTTTTGCTCGTTTTCCTTTGCGATTCTTTCATTGGCCAAGGCTTTTTGTTCATTATCTATTGCAATACGTTCGCTTTTCACAGCCCGGGCTTCGCTTTCCCTGACCAAATTCAGCTGAATAAGGGTAAATATGCCAAACAGGAAAAAGAATGCCGCAAGAACGGAAGAGAGCAGTATCCATCTTTTAATCTTGCGTTCCCGGTGCCTCTGCCTCAGGTCATCGTATCTGCACCCTAGGATCGGAGCCAGGATCCTCAATTTTTCATTTTTCAGTTTTTTCAATGATTCGCGGTTATTTTCAGCCCTGACATCCGCAGCCAGAGGTTCAGTTACTTTATTGATTTCATATTGGCTTCCATTCTTTTCCCCAATAGTCCTGCTTACCCCGAAAATTTCCGGGGGGAATGACTGGCTTGGTTCACCTTCTATCAATATGGCCAGTATCTTATCGTTGCCGTGAAGCTCCTTGAATCTGTCAATCTCGCCTTTGACCCATTTGGACTCAGGTGTGCGGGGAGAACATATAACAATCAAAAATCTTGATTGCTGCAGAGCCCTGTCAATGTCAGAATTTAAATCAGAGGATGTAGGAAGCTCTTCCTTGTCCCGGAACACCCTGGGCAAACCGCGCCGTATACCCTGTTTCACCAAATGATGTGGAGTTTTATAGGTCTCAAGGAGCCTATGAAGTCTTTCTGCTATCAAGATATCAGGATAGGTGTGCCTGTAGCTTATAAAAGCATCATACACATAAATTGATTGGTTTGTCTGAGCATCCATCAAACTACCTCATGTCTTATTTTTCAAATGCACGACATACAAGCGATTTTCCCTCTGTTTGTCGATAGTGGCATTTCATAAAAACCATAACTCTAGTTTTAAGGAGAACCATAATAGAATTCTATCACTATTGGTTTTCAGAAACAAATGAATATCGGAAAACAACAAATTATCCCAGGGATAATTTATCGAAAAACGGAAAGTTATCCCAGGGATAATTTATCGAAAATAGGAAAGTTATCCCAGGGATAATTTGTCGAAAATCGGAAAGTCATCCCTGCTGAAGAACGATTAGCCTTTCATTTTTCTTAAAAGTAAAGAAAGTATTGTTATTAAATTTTTCGTCGGATATAATGGAAAAATGTAATGGTAATTCATTTTTGATTCTATTTCCAAGGGGGAACTGAATATGGCCAGGTTTTGTAAGTCCT
>JAFGIJ010000009.1 GCA_016929655.1 Clostridia bacterium | reverse complement strand
TTTGTGGTGTGCATTAAAATTGTTTCGAGAGAATCTTTACTACATATGAATCGAGAACTGATGGACATTTCAATCATTATCATCAATTATATGACCTATGAGAGAACGCTCGGGGCAATCAAATCTGTTGTCAAACATACCGAAGGTTTAAATTATGAGATTATTCTGGTTGACAATGCATCCCAGAATCAAGACGCATGCAGGCTGGATGAATACCTTGCCGATGGAAATTATCCGGTTATCCTTATTAAGAACGAAAAGAATGTGGGTTTCGGACGCGGAAATAACATGGCCGTTGAAAAATCATCGGGTAAATATCTGGTATTCTTCAACTCCGATTGCGAGCTCACCGAAAACACATTCAAAAAGTGCTTTGACTTCATGGAAAAGGACAACAGCATAGGAGCCATAGGTCCCAGACTCATTACTCCGGACGGAAACCTTGACTCCGGCTGCAAGAGAGGATTCCCAACACCGTCTGCCTCCTTCTGGTATTTCATCGGAATGCACAGATTTTCAAGGAATCCTCGCTTTGACAGATACAAGCTGTTTCACCTTGATGAATTCAAGATGGCTGAGGTTGATGCCATATCCGGAGCCTTCCTTTTCACTTCAAGAAAAATCTTCGACGATGCGGGAGGATTTGACAGCCAATTTTTTATGTACGGAGAAGACCTGGACCTGTGCCGCAGCATCCGCCTGCTGGGTTACAGGATCTTATATAATCCGGAAATGGGAAATGTTGTTCATTACAGAGGGGAAAGCGGAAAACACAGAAAATTCAAAACTGTATTCAACTTCTACGAAGCCATGATTTTGTTCTATAATAAACACTATAAGAGAAAAGGGAATATTCTTGTGACGGCCGCAGTATACTCTGCAGTTGGAGTTATGTTCATTATGAAGAGCCTGGCCGGCATCTTCAGGATAAGGAAGAAATGAATTGAAAGAGAGCCCTCTTGTTTCAGTAGTAATCCCAAATTACAACGGAGAAAGATTCCTGAGGGAATGCCTTTGCTCACTCTCAGCCCAGACCTATGGAAATATTGAAATAATCCTGGTTGACAACGGATCAAAGGATGAAAGCCTGAAGATTGCAAGGGAATCGAAGACTGAACCAAGAATTATTAGGCTTGAAGAAAACACCGGATTTTCCCACGCAGTCAACACCGGCATCAGGGAATCAAAGGGAGACCTTGTATTCCTCCTCAACAATGACACAAGCTGCCACAGCCGATGCATAGAAAGTCTTGTCGCCTTGATTGAAACAGACCGCAGAATCTTCTCCGTAAACTGCCGCATGATCCAGTACAACAAAAGGGAACTCCTGGATGACACAGGCGATGGATACTGCCTGCTGGGCCTTTCCTACAAACGCGGATATAACCAGGGCACTAAAAGGAAGAAGAAGAAAAGAAGAATTTTCAGCAGCTGTGCCGGTGCTTCCTTGTACAGGAAGATCACCCTTGATGAAACAGGACTCTTCGATGAAAACTTTTTTGCATACCTTGAGGATGTGGACCTGGGTTATAGAGCCAATGTACTCGGTTACAGGAACATGTACTGCCCCGAAGCAGTTGTATATCACATAATGAGCGGAACCATGGGAATCGAAAAATCTGAATTCAAGACAATGCTGTCAGCCAGGAACAATACATATCTCATATACAAGAACATGCCGTGGATCCAGCTTCTACTGAACCTGCCTTTCCTGCTTGCCGGAGTCATCATCAAAAGTATTTTCTTTGCCGGACACGGACTTGCATGGACATATTTCAAGAACAGCTTTGCTGCAGTGAAGAATCTTGGTAAACTTAAGAAAACAAAATTCAGGACAAGGAATCTGCCCAACTACATATACATTCAAGCCATGCTCATCCTGAATTGTTTTGACATGGCAATCGAAAGGATGATTCGATGAAGATACTTATAACAGGTTCAAAGGGGCAGCTTGGAAGGGAACTTGCAAGGCAGCTGAAGAACCGAACAGGCATGGAGCTGGTCATGGCGGACATCGATGAACTGGATATAACCGATGCCACAGCCGTCGACGAAACCATCCGCAGGATTGCCCCGGATATGGTAATCAACTGCGCAGCCCAAACCCAGGTGGACCTGTGTGAAGAGGACCGGGAAAGTGCCAGGAATATTAACACAAAGGGAGCAAGCAATCTGGCGGAAGCGTCCCACAGGAACAATGCTGCAATCATCCACATATCCACCGACTATGTATTCGACGGAACCAGGAAGGAACCCTATACGGAGGATGACGAAACAAATCCGCTGAACATATATGGAATCACCAAGCTCGAAGGCGAAAAGGAAGTAATGTCAGGAAACCCGAGACACTTTGTCATAAGAACCGCCTGGCTGTATGGAGACGGCAGGAACTTTGTGGGCACCATGCTGCAGCTTGCGGAAAAAGGAAACACAATAAAGGTAGTCGACGACCAGCGGGGATCACCCACAAGCACAACTGAACTGGCACGTGCAATCATACGGCTCATGGACACAGAGGAATATGGAATATATCACGGCACCTGTGAAGGCAGCTGTACCTGGTACGAATTTGCACAGGAAATATTCAGAACAGCAGGCATGGATGTCACTTTGGAAAGGTGTACCTCTGACGAATTCCCCCAGAAGGCTGTGAGGCCGAAGAACTCCGTCCTCGACAACAGGAACTTCAGGGAACGCCTGGGCTACCGCTTTCTCAGCTGGCAGGAGGCACTGAGGGAATATCTGAAAGGAGAATCCTGATGGACACATATCTGGTAACGGGAGGAGCAGGTTTCATAGGATCTGACTTCATAAGATACCTCTTTGAAAGATACGGTGATGATATCAAGGTCATCAACTTCGATAAGCTTACATATGCAGGCAACCTCGAAAACCTTAAATCCGTAGAAACCAGGGAAAACTACAGATTCATAAAGGCTGACATCTGCGACAGGGAAGCGGTTTATGGTGTTTTCGAGTCCGAAGACATAGACTTCGTGGTGAATTTTGCCGCCGAAAGTCATGTTGACAGAAGCATAATGGATCCCGAAGCCTTCGTACGGACCAATATTCTTGGTACGCAGGTGCTGCTTGATGCTGCCAGGAACTGCTGGATAACAAAGGCCGGAACAAAGGAGGGCAGAAGATTCATCCAGGTTTCCACTGATGAGGTCTATGGCACCCTCGGTAGTGAAGGATTTTTTACAGAGGAAACACCACCGGACCCGAGGAGCCCCTATTCGGCAAGCAAGGCCTCGGCGGATATGCTTGTAAAAGCCTATTACCATACTTATGGATTGCCTGTAAACATCACCCGCTGTTCCAACAACTACGGACCCTGCCAGTTCCCCGAAAAGCTTATCCCCCTTATGATAAACAATGCCCTCTGCCACCGAGGACTGCCGGTATACGGTGATGGCAGGCAGGTGCGGGACTGGCTCTATGTAAGGGACCACAGCCGTGCCATCGATCTGGTGGCCTGCAAGGCAAAACCGGGGGAAACCTACAACATCGGCGGTCACAATGAAAAGAAAAACATCGAAATGGTCAGGACCATTATAAAAACATTAAGGACAATGACCAAAGATGATACAATATCAGAAGAACTTATAAAACATGTAACGGACCGGCCGGGCCATGACAGGCGATATGCAATAGACCCGGGTAAAATAACAGGTGAACTGGGGTGGCTTCCTGAAACCTCCTTTGAAGAAGGAATAGAAGTAACTGTATCCTGGTACATGGACAACCGGAATTGGCTCGAAAATGTAACAAGCGGTGAATACCGTGACTATTACAGACGGATGTATGGAGGGCAAACACCTTGAAGGGAATCATACTGGCCGGCGGAGCCGGAACAAGACTTCACCCGGCAACCACATCAATATCGAAGCAACTGATACCAATATACGACAAGCCCATGATATATTATCCGCTTTCCGTGCTTATGCTTGCAGGCATAAGGGAGATACTCATTATATCAACACCCCGGGACCTGCCTCTTTACAAAGAACTTTTCGGAGACGGAAGCCGACTGGGACTTGGGTTTTCATATGCAATACAGGATGAACCAAGGGGATTGGCGGAGGCATTTATAATAGGGGAAGAATTTATTGGTGACAGGAATGTGTGCCTGATTCTGGGCGACAATGTCTTCTACGGCCAGGGGTTTCCTGCAATCCTCAGGAAGGCTGCCGTAAAAAGGAGCGGTGCAACCATCTTCGGCTATAGGGTGAAGGAACCCGAGAGATACGGAGTGGTGGAATTCGACAATGATATGAAAGCAGTCAGCATAGAGGAAAAACCGACGAAACCAAAGAGCAGGTATGCAGTACCCGGCCTGTATTTCTATGACAACGATGTAATCTCCATAGCAAAGGGGCTGGCTCCTTCAAAAAGAGGTGAGCTTGAAATAACGGACATAAACAATCATTACCTTAAAAAGAAAAAGCTGCAGGTGGAAATCCTGGGCAGGGGAATCGCCTGGCTGGATACGGGAACCCACGACAGCCTCCTTGATGCATCCAACTATGTCCATGCAATACAGCAAAGGCAGGATCAGTATGTATCCTGCATCGAAGAGATTGCCTTTAAGATGGGATTCATTGGCATTGAACAGCTCAGGAAACTTTCAGATGAAATGAAGAACAGCAGCTACGGCAGATACCTTATGACCATAGTGGAGGAACAGAGCCTATGATCAGGGCCATATCCTTTGTCTTCAATGAACACAAGGAAAACCTGTACAGAATCTGGCAATTGGGCAAATACCACATGCAGAAACAGACCATACGGACATCTCTTGGTATTGGCTGGATTTTTATACATGACCTTATATATTTTGCGGTATTTACAATATTCAGGTACCTGATGGCAGGCAGTGCACAGGTTGAAGGTATGAATTTCATAGTGTTTCTTATAACCGGTCTGGTTCCATGGTTTTTTATGAGTGAAGTTATAAACAACGGGTCCAATGCCATAAAAATGAATCAGGCTATCATCAGCAGCATAAAATTCCCAATAACGGTCATACCCACTATAGAGGTGATGGCCATTTTTTTAAAAAGGCTTTTTACCCTTTTGGTCGCCTTCGGAATAAGTATAGGGTTTGGCTATCTTTCAAGCTTCAGACCACTTCTTTTCCTATACTATTTCTTTTCAATGCTTATTCTCATGATTTTATTTAACTTGATAATATCGGCATTTGTCGCTATATCAGATGATTTTAATCAGCTGTATCTATCAATAGTCAGGGTTATATTCTTTTCAATGCCTATTATATGGAGTTTTGAGACAATTACAGGTTTGCCATGGGCAATTTATATACTTAAACTGAATCCAATGGTATATATCATATCGGGATTCAGGGATGCATTTGTTCTGGGGAATGCACCGGATCTTCAATACACCGTTTATTTTTGGGTTTTATGCCTGATAATGTTTGCAGCAGGCAGTATGATACAGTACAGACTAAGAAAGTATTATTCAGATTTTATATAGGGGATTGATTTGAACGCAATAGAAATTAAAAACTTAAAAAAATATTATTGGCTCTTTAAGAAGGACTATAAAATTATACCCTGGCTTTTTACAAAAAAAGGATATGTCTCAATAAAGAAAGCACTGGAGGATGTAACCCTGACAGTCGGTCATGGAGAAGTTGTTGGAATCATAGGTAAAAATGGTGCAGGCAAATCAACCCTCATGAAAATTGTCGCGGGTATAACATTCCCAACCGAAGGGCAGGTTTCTGTCAACGGCAAGGTGGGTTCACTTATTAACCTGAGTGCAGGTTTCTTTCCTGACTACACAGGGCGCCAAAACATATATTACAAAGGTAAAATCATGGGGATGAAGGAAAAGCAGATTGATTCAATTATCAATGACATCATTGAGTTTGCTGATATAGGGCAGTATTTTGACCTCCCGCTCAAGACCTATTCATCAGGAATGGCTGCAAGACTTGGATTTTCACTGGCAGTATTCTCAGATCCCGACATATTGATTGTGGATGAAGTTTTTGCTGTAGGTGACAAAGATTTTCAGAAAAAATCATTCGAAAAAACCAGCGAAATGTTTAAATCAGGCAAATCCATACTTTTTGCGTCCCATAATGATGCCCAGATAAAAAAATTCTGCAACAGAGTTATAGTTATAACTGAGGGCAGGATAATATTTGACGGTGATGTGAATGAGGGTCTGGAACTATATAACAGAGGATAAAATTAAAATGAAAAACAAGGATTCAATTAAAAAGAAAGACAGGATAATATTTCCGCAGATCTGTAAAGAGTTCTTGTTTCATCCGATTAAAATATTGAAATATATAAAAAAATACAGGTTGGTAAAGCGCTTTGGACAATTAGACTCAGAATATAATATTTTTCATGGGAATTTACCAAAAACAGATATCAATGAAATCAACTTACATCATTTGCTTACGATCAAGCTGGATTACAGAACAATTAAGAAATCCGGCCAGTTTGATTTTTCTTTTTATAAAGGATATAAGGATTCTCCCAAAGATAAAAACCAAGCTATCATCCACTATTTAAAACAAGGATACATGCAAGGATATAACCCCAATGAGAAATTTGATACAAATCACTATTTGAATGAAAATGCAGATGTTAAAGAAGACGGCATAAATCCATTTATACATTATCTGAAATATGGAATGTACGAGATGAGAGCCTTCCCTGAAAAAAATGGTCTAAATGAAAAAAGTAAAATTGTCATGGCATTTCATTACTACAGATTCAATGGTTTTGTAAAAACTGTTAAACGTATAATCAACTATCGTAGAAAATATAAAAACTATTCTTTCAGACAGTGGACCAGACTATATGGAATCAGCAAGGGAGAATATAAGAGACAAAAATCGTATACTTTTTCTTACAAGCCTCTTATCAGCATCCTAGTGCCTGCCTACAATACAAAACCTGAGTTTATTACTGATCTATTGCACAGTGTAAAATCCCAGACATATAGCAACTGGGAGCTTTGCATAGCAGACGGAAGCACGGAAAGTGTTGTAAACAAATATATAGAGGCAAATCAAAGTGCAAAAATAAAATATAAGAGGCTTGAAGAGAACAAAGGCATTACCGGGAATACCCTGGAGGCATATAAAATGGCTGAAGGGGATTATATAGTGTTTCTAGACCATGATGATTTTCTTGCGCCTGAAGCTTTGTTTGAGGTAGTAAAAGCCATAAATGACAATCCGGGGACCGACTTTATATTTTCTGATAGAGCGATAGTTGATGAAAAAAAGACTAGAATGCTTTGGCTGCATTTTTTCCCCGGATACTCACCTGACCTTCTGCGAAGCTATAACTATACAAGCCATATCAGTGTTTTTTCAAAAAGAATAATTGATGAAGTCGGTTTTGAAAGAGAGGGTTTTGAAGGCGCTCAGGACTACGACCTTGAATTGCGGGTGATTGAAAAAACTGACAGGGTTTTACACATTCCAAGAATCCTGTACTACTGCCGTGCTCACAAAGATTCAATTTCAGGCGGAGGTGAAGCCAAACCTTATGCATACGAAGCAGGGGCAAGGGCATTGGAAGAGCATACAGTCAGAATAGGCTACCCGGCAAATGCAATATTTCTGCCTGAAACACGCTCATACAAACTAAATTATGAAATAAAAGGAAATCCGTCCGTTGCAATTATAATACCCAATAAAGATCATTCAGATGTGTTGAAAAGATGCATTGCTTCAATCCTGGATAAGAGCACATATGGAAACTACAGAATATACATCATTGAGAATAACAGTGAAGACCAGGAAACATTCGTAACATATAGCAAACTCAAAGAAAATGCCCGGGTATCTGTAATGAATTATTCTGAAAAAGGATTCAATTACTCTGCAATTCACAACAGGACCGTTGAAAAGCTTGGTGAGGATTATCTGCTGATGCTGAATAACGACACAGAGGTAATTACAGAAAGCTGGATTGAGGAAATGTTGATGTTTGCCCAGCGGGATGATGTAGGTGCTGTTGGATGCATGCTGTATTATCCTGACAACCGAATACAGCACTGCGGTCTGGAAATTGGTCTCAATGGATGGGTTGCCTCACATTATGAACATCTCAAACCAAGGGGAAGCTATGGTTATATAAATCGCTTGAAATATGTACAGAACTATACAGGACTTACGGCTGCCTGCCTGATGGTTTCAAGGGAAGATTATCTGTCTGTGGGAGGAATGGATCAGGAGAATTTGAAAGTTGCATTGAATGACATGGACCTGTGTCTGAGGCTTATAGATTCAGGAAAGCTGAATGTATTCACTCCTCATGCAGAACTTTATCATTATGAAGGGGTAACCCGAGGAAGTGATCTTACAGCAGGTAACAAGGACCGATATTTAAAGGAAGCTGAATTTTTTAAAAACAAATGGTTTGAATACTTTGAAAAACCCGACAGATACAGCAATCCTAACCTGAGTAAATATATTTACTGAAAAGGAGAACTATGTACTATTTTACAAGTATAACAACAAATTACATGGCAAAAGCCAAGGTACTGTGCAGTACACTTAAACAATATAATCATGATGCACGGTTTGTTTTGGTCGTGGCAGGTGATATACCTGAAAATATAGAACCATCAGATGATATGTTCGACCATATACTGAGCATGGATGAAATAAGAGGCATCAAAGACCCCTGGATTTTTAAATTTAAATATAATGTAACTGAGCTTTGTACTGCATTGAAGCCCTTTGCTGCAAAACAGATAATAGAAGACTATGACACCGATAGAGTGGTATACCTTGATCCTGACATAATGGTTTTTGGTTCATTTGAAAAAGTTGAAGAGATACTTGAGACCAAAAGCATGGTATTTACACCTCATCAGACATCATTTGAAAAAGAGACTAGCTTCATAAAATCAAACGAGATACTCTTTTTGAAGCGCGGCACCATGAATCTTGGTTTTTTTGGAGTCCGTAATGATGAGGAAGGCATAAGATTTCTCAACTGGTGGGCAGAAAGACTCCAAGATTATTGTTTTGATGACAACTATGAACTGATGGATATGTTGTCAATAGACGGACTGCTTGGACTTTTCACTGATCAGAAATGGATTGATTTAGTTCCATCATACTTCGACAACTATCATATACTTAAGGATCCCGGCTATAACATGTGCACATGGAACATGAACAGCAGAAATGTAGCAGCAAACCATGGAAAATATATGGTAAACGGCAGACCACTGGTTTTCTTCCATTTTTCAGGATATGACAGCGGCGGACATATAAATGAACTTAACAGAAATATTGCTGCAAATCCCACAAATTTTGCAGTCATTGATATTTCAAAAACTTACACAGACAAACTGTCAGAAGCAGACCAGGAGAGATTCGGTGACCTTTGCTATACTTATGCAAAATATGACAACGGTAAATCCATAAGAAACTTTGAAAGAAAGATATTGCTTATAAGAACAGACATACAGGAGCATTTCCCCAATCCATTCGATACCTCAAGTGATATTTGCTACCATAACTGGGTCAGAAGAACTTACAGGGACTTGTTTCCAAAAGAAGAGAGACGACTGATTGATAATGCCGGAGTAAGAAAAGTAATTGACTGCATCATGCCCCTGGATTCTTTAAGGCATGACTTTTTTAAGAAACTGTATAATGTATTCAAAGGGAAGAAATGAAGTGAACAGTATAAGCAAAAAAACAATTTACATACATATAGGGCACCCAAAAACCGGGAGCAGTGCCATACAGGCATTTTTGGCACTGAACCATGAAGCACTTAAAAAACGGGGCTGTTTTTATCCTGAACCACAGAACTTCTTTCAGGTATACCAGACTTCATCAGGAAACGGGAACGAACTGTGCAATTTGATTTTAAGCGGTGGATTTAAGAATGAAATAAGAAGTTTGCTTGACAAGTGGCTGGAACAGGGAATGGATGTTGTAATTTCAAGTGAGCAATTTTCTTTGATTCTTTATAATGAAGATTCACGAAAAGAATTTTTTGACACTCTTAAGGGCTACAATTTCAAAATAGTGGTATATCTAAGACGATTTGATGATTTTATACAAAGTCAGTATAACCAAATAGTCAAGAACCATGATTTTACAGGGCATATAGAAAATTATATTTTAAGTGGGAAAATCCGTGATTTTGCACAAATGATACTGGAGATTGCGAAAAAAATACATAAATCACAATTAATTGTAAGACCTTATGAAAAACAACAGTTTAAAGACAATAATATATACAGTGATTTTCTTGAAACCATAGGGCTTGGGTTTTCTGATGAATTTATATTGCCCGGAAAAATTGTAAATCCATCTCTAAATCCCAAAGCTCTGGAATTCAGAAGAATGGCAAATATAACAGGCAAGGATAAGCATATAATACCGACAAAAACCAAGCTTAATGGAGTTTTGGCCGAATATACTGTAGAGAACGGCGGAGGATCAGCGTTTGAAGATGGCAGTTATCTGAATGGCGAACAAAGGCAGAAATTATTAGAGCCCTGTATGGATAAATACAAAAAAATTGCAAAAAAACTTCTTAACAGAAAAAACGGTATTTTATTTTACAATGACATTCCTGCAGGTTCAAAAGAATCTGCATTACCGGGGATTCAAGGGACGGTTGAGTTGGCTGAATATATACTCAGGAAATCACATATTCCCGGAGATTATAATGAAATGATCAGTCAGTTCGTGGTAAATGGAGTAATGGATACTATTATTGATAATAAAATTGAAGAGGTGAATGAGTTTTCAAATATTACCGGCAGCAAAATTTACAGTCTGGTAGAAGAACCCATTCACCATTCAAAAGATATCGAGACTCTTTCCTTTGCAGATGGCAGACTGTCTATAAAATCCATTGGTTCTGACCCGTGGTTTGAATTGCCCGGATTATCAATGGATACTGGAAACATATACGTCACAATGGAGATTGATTATCCAATGGATTCCATTCTTCAGGTTTTTTATAGATTCGAAGAATCAAATTACTCCGAGGAATTTCAGATTACCAAGTTTGTTGATGCAGGTATAAGCAAACACATATTTGCTATAAAGGCTAAACAGAAAATCACAGGAATAAGAATAGATCCATCCAATAGAAAGGGAATATATAAAATTCTGTCACTGGAGATATATAGTTAAGATAGAATATAATTGCAATGGGGGACTGAATAATGTCATTTAATACAATTAAAACAAACATAAAGGGACTGATTCACCTGGAACCAAAGCTTTATGGTGACAGCCGGGGATATTTTCTTGAAACATATAATCTGCGTGACATGAAAGAGTGTGGCATTGACGAAACATTCGTACAGGATAACGAGTCCAGGTCAAAAAAGGGTGTTCTGAGGGGACTTCATTTTCAAAAAAAGCAGACCCAGGGCAAATTGGTACGTTGCGTATTCGGAAAGGTTCTTGATGTAGCGGTGGATCTTAGAAAAGATTCTCCTTTTTACGGCCGGTGGGAATCAGTGATTTTAGACAGTGACAGAAAAAACATTTTGTATATACCCAGGGGATTTGCCCACGGGTTCCTGGTGCTTACAGAAGAAGCTGTATTTTCATATAAGTGTACGGATTATTATGCTCCTGAATTTGATGGGGGCATACGGTGGGATGATCCGGACATAGGGATAGACTGGAAGCTGGGGGAATTTGGTATCTCGGCACCGGAATTGTCAGAAAAAGACCGTTCTCTGCCATTTATGAGGGATATTGAACTTGATTTTTAGAAAAACATAAGGGGCATTAATGGTTTTTTCATCACTCATATTTTTATTTGCATTTCTACCGTTGCTTCTGGGGTCATATGCTGTTGCAAAAAAATTAATTGGACTAAGAGCAGGCAACCTGGTTCTGCTGGTGGGCAGTTTCATATTCATCTTCTGGGGAAGCGGTAAAGACACAATTGTTCTGATAGCAGTTATCTTAATCAACTATATTGCCGGTTTATTCCTCAACAGTAAAAAATGGAGCGGGAAATCATATAAAAAAATAGTTCTGATTATTGCCATTGTTTTAAGTATTGTAATTCTCGCATACTTTAAATATGCAGGATTCTTCAGCTATAATGCTACCCGGGTTCTGGGTCTATTTAATATAAGTTGGACTGTTCCGGTATTTCTAAAAAATGTGATTTTACCTCTTGGTATAAGTTTTTATACATTCCAGGCACTTAGCTACACCATTGATGTCTATTGGGAAAATGTGGAGCCTACAAAGAACTTACTTGATTTTTCGCTTTATGTATCATTTTTCCCGCAGCTTATAGCAGGCCCAATAGTTCGTTACAAAGACATTCATACGCAGCTGAAAAACAGAGTTTCAGGTACAGGACATATATACGAAGGCATAATGCGATTTATGATGGGCATGTCTAAAAAAGTTCTGCTTGCAAACATTGTTGCAAAGGCAGCTGACGGAATTTTTATTCTGCCTGTATCAGAACTTCACGCATCTCTTGCATGGATAGGGCTCATAGCATATACACTGCAGATGTATCTTGATTTTTCTGCATATTCCGATATGGCTATTGGTCTTGCAAAGATGCTGGGATTTGACCTGCTGGAAAACTTTAATCTTCCATATATTTCGCAATCGGTCAGGGAATTTTGGAAACGCTGGCATATATCTCTTTCATCATGGCTTAGAGACTACCTATATATACCTCTCGGAGGTAACAGGAAGGGAAAGGTCCGTACATACTTGAATCTTTTAGTTGTTTACGTGATTTGCGGCCTTTGGCATGGGGCAGCATGGACTTTTATTTTTTGGGGAATTATAACAGGGTTCTTCCTTATGCTTGAAAAAGCTTTCCTGGGCAATATACTAAAAAAAATACCAAGGGTGTTCAGGCACATTTACACAATGCTGGTTTTTATGATTGGACTTGTTTTTTTCAGAGGTGCCAATATTAAATACGCTTTTTCATATATAAAAGTACTTTTTTTCGGAACAAATGCTCAGGATTTTCTAAGAAGAGTACCAGGAGAATTTCTGCAAAATGATGTAATTGTTGCAATGGTACTTGGCATTATGTCAAGCATCGGAGTTTTTGCTGCCTTTAGGAAAAAGTGTGATAAAAAGGGTGCCTTATGGCAGAATATATTTACAGCAGGAGTAATACTGGCATTTTTACTCAGTATAGTTAATCTGTATGGAGGGGCTTACAATCCTTTCATCTATTTTAGGTTTTAAGGATGTTTGAATGAGGGAACTGAATAAGAAAATCTATATAATTGTATTTGTAGTCATAATTACGGCACCACTGTTGCTCATGCCCTTTTTTGCAAAAAGAAATGTTTCCGATTTACTGTTATTTGATAAAAGGAATCCAACCTCGTTAAGTGATATTTTTGTGGAAAATGCAGACAAAACCAATGTGATGACAAGGTGGTTTACCGATCGCTTGCCTTTCAAGCAGGATATTATATCCGGATGGGCACTTTTTTTAAAAAGTGTAAATGTTTCAATAAACCCGAAGGTTGTTATTTTGGGAAAAGACAACTGGCTTTTCATAGGCAATGATTATAATAAAACAGTAGAAAAACACAGAGGGTTGTATAAATTAAATAATGACGTTGATAAATTGTCCGAAAAAATTATAACTTTAAAAGAATACTGTAATGAAGCGGGCATTGGTTTTCTTTTCGTAATGCCTCCAGAAAAGGCTACTGTTTATCCGGAGTATCTGCCCGACTGGTACACTACCAAGAACGGAAAACCATATTACAACAAGCTTGCCCGTAAAATGGCAGAAAATCTGGACAGCAGCATATTCCTGGATTTAACTGAAACACTTATTATGTCAAAGAAAACTTATGGTGACGACCTGTTTACAAGGACCGATACCCATTGGTCAGCCTTGGGAGCATATCAGGGATACTCGAAGACTATGGAATCTTTTATTAATGTAGACAATTCATTGGAGAAAGTTGAGTTTTTTGGCTACAGTGTAAAATTCCACGATTCATATGATTTGAAACTGTTGCTTGGTATTAAAAAAGTACTTGAGGATTTCAGCACAGAACTGTATGTGGAACCAAGCAATCCGTATTCAACAACCTATATGGATGGAACAGAATTCTGGATGTCACTCATACATTTTGAAAACGAAATGGCTCTTAATGATAAAAGCATTCTTATTATCAGAGATTCGTCTATAGAAGGCGAAATTCCTTTTTTGGCAAATACATTTACAGATGTTTATAGTGTCCACTATGATCATATATTCAATGGTAATCATTCCATCGATGAACTGGTTCAGAGTTTACAACCGGACATTCTCTTGCTTCAGGCTGCTGAGAGACAGTTCGAATATATGCTGGAAAAGCTGCCTAAGGAGAATTTCAAGGAGAAAGAAGATTTTCTGGAAATGCCTGCAGGATATGTGTTGAAAGCAGGGGATATTATCAAAGTCCTGGATATAGATGGGATAAACTCCGAGAATGATGGCATACATTTTCAAAGTACCGGAAAAGATCCGTATTTCACAATCGGAGGGTTTGAAGGTGGTAAAACTTCTTATATGATCATGTTGGATATAACAGTTCCGGGATTAACGGTTCTTGATGTTTTTTATTGCTCGGCAAACCAGAATTTTTCTGCTGGTAAAATGGAGCGTATGGATGTTTTGCCCGGCAGGAACACTATCTATATACCTATTGATTACCAAAACAGCATCGACAGTATTAGAATTGATCCCGGAGGCCTGCCCGGGGGATACATAATTCATAGCCTCGAAATCCGCAGTAATAAAAATTAGTAATAACTGATTCCGAAAACATTGAATTTTTTGCTTCTTTGGACGAATTGCATCTTTCATAAGAGGTTATTTGTATATATAATTCTATGGTAATGCTCAGGGATCCTGTGGAACGGGCTTTTTCACAATACGGGATGAAATGCAGCAAGCGAAATGAAAGAAGATCATTCAACAGACTGATAAAAGAAGAACTGGCGAATGAGAAAAAACTCAGAAGTATTACAGGCCGTGGTCTTTACAGTGAGCAATTGGATAGAGTTTTCAAGCTCTTTAAAAAAGAAAATATTCAAATCATAAGATTCGAGGATATCACCACCAGAACCCATGAGACACTTGAAAATATTTTTAGTTTTCTGAACATTGATTATGAAGATATCGAAACTGAAGTTGAACAAAATACCACACCTGATTCAAGACCACGGGGAATAGCCGGCTTATACTATAAGGTTCCTTTTGGGTTCAGAAGAAAGTTCTATGACATAAGCCCTGTTCTTACTGAGTTTCTTAGGAAAAAGTTCATTGCTAATAAAAGAGCTAAAGTAAATGAAGCTGTTCTTGATGTTGAATCAAAGGAAATGCTGTCTGAATTCTATAAGGAAAGCAATGAAATACTAAGGCAAAAATATGGGATAGATACAAGCAAGTGGATTTAAAGGTGCTCATCATCCCTGGGATTACATAAATACTATCGCACACCATGGATCAGTATAATTGACCCTTCACAAGGCAGATAATACAGAACGGAGAATTAATAACAGTACCAAGCAGCCATTCCAATATCTTATGCAGCATTAGTTTTCCTTATAATCCTTATTACTTGTCAATTCCCGATGCTTTTATGATATTATTTATACAAGGGTTAAAATTAACACTAAAACATAATAGGGGGACACTTGATGAAAACAAGGATTATTGCACTATTGCTGACAGTTGCTTTTCTTATCAGCATGCTTCCTGTTGCTGTGTTTGCAGAAACAGAAGCAGTTCCCACGCTAATAAGCGCGGGGCCTGAGGTATGGTTTGAAGATGCAATGGACAAGGCCGTGGAAAACGGTCTGATGATCGGTTGGAACGGGGATCTGATGCCCGGTGACAACCTCACAAAGGCCCAGATGGCAACCATTATAAACAGGGCCTTCGGAGCAGCAGACATGGCTGACATCAGCGCATGTCCCGATGTAACCGCTGATGACTGGTTTTATGAGGATATGGCCAAGGCAGTCATGATGGGTACAGTAGACCCGGATCAAGACGGTTATCTGTATCCCGGTGAAGTGGTTACAAGGGAACAGGTATTCACAGCACTTTCTGATGCCTTCGGATTCTACTATGGTGATGTATCCGTGCTTGAAGCATATACCGATTCTGATGAGATAAGTGAATGGGCTTTGAATGCCTTTGCATCTCTCGTGGGAAACGGATATGTGCAGGGATATGATGGCATGCTGAATCCAAAGGGAAACATAACCAGGGCTGAATTTGCAGTGGTAATGGACAATCTAGTAAAGACCTATATAGACGAAGCCGGTGACTACACCGAGGACTATGAAGGCAACGTAATGATAAGGGTGGAGGGAGCAAGACTCCTGAACCTTTCTATCGACGGTGACCTGATGATAGGCGATGGAGTCGGTGACGGCGAAGTCTATATGGAAGACATAGAAGTACTCGGAAGAACCCTGATAAGGGGCGGAGGAAGGAACTCCATCCTCATAAAGGGTGAATCCTACCTCAATGACATAGTAATCAAGAGAGTCAACGGGGAACTGAGGATAGACGGAAGCAACGATACCATAATGGGCGATGTAATCGTGGACGGCAGGAATGATGTAATCCTTGACGGATTCTTCGGAATCATAACGGTTCTTGCGAAAGATGTAACTGTAAATGCAGCACGTGCAAGAATCGGGGGTGGAGAGGTCATCGGTGAAAACTCCCTGATCATCGTATATGATTATGCAGTGGTAAATCCCGGACCGGGTATGAAGCTTCTTTCATCACCTCCGAAACCGGAGATTATCGAAACTCCTGCAGAATTCTTCGGGTTCGATCCGGATACGGGAACAATCCTTGGCTATAACATAGATGGTGGTACCGATGTTGTAGTTCCAAAGAAAATCGATGGTGTTGATGTATTGTACATCAG
>JAFGIJ010000225.1 GCA_016929655.1 Clostridia bacterium | reverse complement strand
TTTTGTTCAGCAATCAGATAAAGCTGATGATATCAGGGGATGCAGCAGTAAATTTATCAGGTGGAACAATTGAAACTTTAGACTTTGACACTGGAATCTATCCTCTTCTTCTGTCAGCATTATATAGGTTTACAGGAGTAAATGGGTTTTTGGCCAGGTATATCAACTTAGTGATTGTATCCGTGACGCTGGTGATTTTTCTGGGAATATCTGAAATATTGCAATACAAGGAAGATAAAATGATCTTCCCTATGTTCATATTATGCTTTCTTCCTTCATCCATACCATTTTCAATAGTACTTTCCGGGGATTCTTTACTGATATTTTTTATATCCTTGATCATATATTTCTTCATAAGATGGTTTTTGGGCGGGGAAAAATGGACAATCCTGGTTTCACTGTTACTGTTCCTTCCAGCAACGGTGGTTTTTCCAAGGATTGTTTTCTTATTGCCTGTAATACTATTTGTCATTTTTTTCTATGACAGAAGAAAGAAGAAGCTAAAAAACTGGTTAAAACCATCACATATAATAGGTGGAACTGTGGTTGCTGCGGTTTTGTTTGTTTTGATAATTACTACAAAAATAATAGGGCAGTCACCATTCAATGCAGTTGTCAAAGCATTTTTACGATATATTGCCTATTTGTTCTCGCCTGTGCCCTGGACCTGGGAAAATACAAATGATGTTCTGGTATTTATCTTTGATACAGCCTTTTATTTGTTGTTCATGACAGCACTTCCGGTAATGTATGTAAGGACAAACAAGGAAAAGCGGTTCTTGCCGGGAACATTCATAGTGCTATTCATTCTTTTTTCATATCTGTCTGCTCAGGAATCTTTTGCTCCAGGAACTGTCATAATATCTAGATTCAGAAGCCTGCTGTTTATTGCGACCATTTTTTTATCGGTTTGTGATGGGGAGGCTTTTCAGATAGTTTCCAAATTCAAGAAAATCCGGATACCGGTATCTTCTTACATAAGAAGTATTGTAGGAAAACATCTGTCTGACAAGGAATTGATAAGCCTTGACTATCAAATGGTATTTGGGAAGAAACCTGATTTTTCCAACCCAATTACATATAACGAAAAATTACAATGGCTGAAGCTGTATGACAGAAAACCAATATATACTGAATTGACAGATAAAATTCTGGTCAGGAATCATATCAAGGAAATGTTCGGAGAAGAATACCTGTTTCCTCTGTATGGAGTTTATGACAATTATGACGAAATTGATTTTGAAAATCTTCCGAATAAGTTTGTGTTAAAACCCAACCATACATCAGGGGATATATACATGTGCGAAGATAAATCAAAAATAGATCACAGAAAACTAAGGAAAATAACAGAAAAATGGTTGAAAAGTGATTATTATATGGTGCACAGGGAATCGCAGTACAAAGACATTGACCGTAAACTTATGATTGAAGAATATATGCAGGATGAGGAACATGGTCATCCAAGAAATTACAAGTTCTTCTGCTTTCATGGCAAAGCGCATATGTTCCTTGTTTCAACCGGGTACGGAGCAACAAGAACAAACGATCATTTCGACATGGATTTCAATATGCTGCCGATATATGGATATAAGCGATACGACAAAGAAATTGTTAAACCCGCAAATTTTGACAAGCTTGTCGAAATGGTGCAGGAAATTTCAAAGCTTTTTATACAAGTCAGGGTGGATACATATTTAATCGGAGACAGAATCTACTTCGGTGAATTAACCCTATACCATTACAGTGGACTGGAAAGATGGTCTCCTGAATCATATGACATTGATCTTGGAAGGAAAATCATACTGCCAAATCAAAATTCAGATGTGCTTTGAGGCAGATATATTTTTAATAATTCTGCAAACGAATTATAAGGAGATGCGAACAAAAACTTGGACTCTGAATGAGTCAGGAGGAAATTCGCAGGTATTCAATAGAAGATATAATGCGGGTAATAAAATTGTAACCACATTATGTTCCCATCCATTGTTATCTTACCAAAATTATTAGGGGCTAGGAATTTTAAAATCACAAAAGACTCCGATAGTAATTACCAAAAGACTCCGATAGAAATGAAGAAAAGACTCCGATAGAAATTGATATCTTTATTCTTAAGTGAAGAACACCCGTGACTTCAGTCATGGGATGAATTCACTCTTTTTATTGCCTGAAATATTGATAAAAAGAAAATAGCAACGCATAAAAAGAACAAAAAGTGCAAATTGCCAGGACCATCGGCTCCTGTCGCTATGTCTATAACTATTTGCGTATTCCGGCACATCCGGACACCCAAACCGGAAACATCCGGACAGCGTTCCGGAAACATTCGGACACCTGTCAGCCCATTCCGTTCTAACGATATGACTGCAGATATGATCATGAAAACCTGTGAATCAGTTAAAGAAGCAAGTCCTGGTGACCTGGTATTCCGGCTTCAGGGATACCGCGCGGTTCATGTAGGTATCCATGTTGGTCTTAATTGTACAGTGCATTGCAGAGGCACGGATTATGGGTTGGTAATAACCAGAGACTGGCAATACAAATGGGATGCTGCAGGAAGATTCCCGGGAATACCGGATGTCAAGCTTATGGATGCCATTAAAGCTGTTCGTGCTGATATGCATATATAAAATTTATGGAGGTAAATGAAATATGAATGTAACTCTACCAAGTGGATTGTGGGCAACATTGCTCATAGTGGTAATAGTGATTGTGGTTGATGCTATCCTCGGAAGACTTCAATCACTGAAGGACAAGACCTTTGAATGGAAGAAGCTTCCGCAGTTCTTCAAGACCGGAGTACTGCCTTACCTTGGAGGAATGCTGATACTAGCAATACCAGCATATCTAGCCCAGGAGTACTTTTTGCCGGTGTTTTATCTGATAGGGACTGCTGTTGTGGCCAAATACACCGAAGAAATGTACAGTAAACTAAAAACGTTATTTGGAGTCAATTTACCCCAAAAACTACCTTAAAATATTATGTAATAAAAATGTAATCATGTAGG
>JAFGIJ010000224.1 GCA_016929655.1 Clostridia bacterium | reverse complement strand
GCCATGGCATGACCTTTGATCGCCTAAATATTAATTTGATTTTTTTTCCTGATTTTCTTAATTTTATGAGAATTAATCTGTACCATGTCCAGTATCATCCCCGGATATAATTACGACATCTTCATCTCCTATCGTCAAAAAGACAATAAAGGAGACAGGTGGGTCAGTGAATTCGTTGAAGCATTGAAGACTGAACTCGAATCAACCTTCAAGGAAGAAATAAGCGTTTACTTTGATATCAATCCCCATGACGGTCTATTGGAAACACATGATGTTGATGAATCCCTTAAAGAGAAGCTGAAGTGTCTTGTTTTTATCCCTATAATATCCCGTACTTACTGTGATCCAAAGTCATTTGCCTGGGTGCATGAATTCAAAGCTTTTATTGAACAGGCATCAAAAGATCAATATGGCTTAAAGGTGAAGCTGCCGGGAGGTAATGTAGCCAACAGGGTACTGCCGGTTCAGATACATGATCTTGATGCTGATGACAGGAAAATGGTTGAGAATGAACTTGGAGGACACCTGCGAGGAATAGAATTCATTTACAGAGAAGCAGGTATTGATAAGCCACTTGCGCCTGATGACGACGAAAACAAAAATTTAAATAGCACAAAATACGGAATCCAGATAGTCAAGGTAGCACATGCAGTAAAAGATATAATTTCTGCAATTAAACAGTATAATCCGGAACATAAGGAGGAAGAATCACATGAAGTCAAAAAACCAGTATCACCGCTCCGAAAAAATCATAAAAAGAGCGTTATTATAGGATCAGCCATGGCTTTAGCCTTGATGATTCTTGGAATTCTCTTTGTCCCCAGGCTTTTTAAACCACTTGAGAAATCCATTGCTGTATTGCCATTTATAAATGAAAGTCCGGTTGACAGTAATAAATACTTTATCAACGGTATAATGGAAGAAGTCCTTAATAATTTGCAGGCTATCAAAGAATTCAGAGTGGTATCACGTACTTCAACTGATCAGTATAAAGATCACGACAGGCCAACTATTCCTGAGATAGCCAGGAAACTAGGTGTAAATTATATTGTTGAAGGCAGTGGCCAGATGTATGGTAAAACTTTCATCTTAAGGGTACAATTAATAAAGGCAAAGAGGAAAGAGGATCATGAGTGGGGAGATACATATAAAAAGGAAATCAGGGAAGTCAGTGACTATATAGAGATACCAAGTCAAATTGCACAGGCAATAGCAGCAGAGTTGAAAACAGTATTAACACCTTCTGAGAAACAGCTGATCGAAAAGAAAACTACTTCGAGTCTCATGGCGCATGAATTTTACCTGAGAGGTAATCAGGAACTTAACCAGTATTCTTCGGGTAATCTATTAACGAGAGGAGCGCTTGACAGAGCTGAAAGGATGTATAAGAAAGCATTGGAATTTGATTCCACATTTGCACAAGTATATGTTGGTTTTGCAAAAGTATATTGGTATAAGCATTATTGGAGTGAATATTTTTCAGATACATATCTGGATTCAGTTTTATTTCTTGCAAACAAGGCGATTTCCTTTGACAGTCAACTGGCTGAAGCATATACTATCAGAGGAAAATATTATAGTGACATCGGGAAACCAGAGCTGGCCGCGAAAGAGATTGACAAAGCCATTAAATTGAACCCCAATGATTGGTCATCTTACCTGATTAAAGCGCAAAATCCAGGTGGTGATCTCCTTGCGGGAATTGAAAATTACCATAAAGTATATTCTCTTAACCGGGGATCAGAATCACCCGGTTATTTAAGAGCCCTGAGCGATCTGTATCTGAACGCCGGATTTATTGAAAAGGCTAGATACTATGCCCGGGAGGCTTTCAGGCTTGATGGTGATTCATTGAAGTTTTACCTTAATTCAGGTTGGATAGAAACATGGAGCGGTAACTATTTAAAAGGTCTTGAAAATGCTAATAAGGCATATTCAATGGACTCAACCAATCTGACCGGACTGCATCTGTTGGGTCATACTCAAATGTTTCTGCGCAATTATGATGAAGCCCTTTTTTACTTTAAAAAATATATTGAGTGTCAACAAGCCGCAGGGCAGCTAAATCTCGTCGACCTGGAAGATCTTGGATTTGCCAACTGGCAATCCGGAAATAAAGAAGAGGCTGAAGAGTGTTTCAGCAAAGAAATCGAATATTGTAATAAAGCGATAAGTTTGGGACGTTCCTTCGGAAATACCGGTGCATACTATGAACTTGCTGCCATATATGCAGTCAAGGGTGATAGAGACAAAGCGTTGAAAAACCTTGAATTTTTCTGGCAACAGCAGGAATTAGTTGTTGTAGCCGATAAGATAATCTATGTACAGGTTTTAAAAGACGATCCGGTGTTTGATAACATGAGGAATGATACAGATTTTCAGAAAATAGTCATGAAAATTAACTCAAAATACCAGTATGATCACGAAAGGGTTAGGAAATGGCTTGAGGAGAATGATATGTTGTGAACTGGCTCTTGCGTGCAGGGTCTTGCGGTTGTCATTCAATGGTCATTCAATAGTAATTAGATAGTCATTCAATTGTTTATCAATTGTTTATCAATGAATGACGGCCCGCGGGGCCCAATGACAATTGTCTGACGGCCGAAGGCTAAATGACGCGCGAAGCGCCAATGACGGCCGAAGGCCAAATGACAATTGGATACCCTGGGAATCAATTCCCCTTACTCAATTTTTCCAGTATTTTGACAATATGGTTTTTTAGT
>JAFGIJ010000057.1 GCA_016929655.1 Clostridia bacterium | reverse complement strand
CGGAGTCATCTCCAATCTGGTTGCCATGGGATTGGACAATGACTGTACAGCGGCAACAGCGGGAAGTATCGTAGGTGCAATCGTTGGGAAAGAAGGAGTGCCCGAACACTGGTATTCTCCTTTCAATGATACAGTCAGAACATATATGAATGGTGTCCCTGAACTCAGTATTGTTGATGTACTTAACAGATTCGGAGTCCTTGCCGGGAAAATATGGCAGGGATAAAATGAATGAAGCAATATGCAGTCAAGGCAGATCCGGGTATGCCCGTGTCTGCCGAATTATTATAAAGAACCGGAGGAACCAAGAACATGGATCTAAGTATATTTGAAGCCATCATGCTTCTGTGTTTTGGTCTGGCATGGCCGTTTTCGATTATAAGATCGATTAAATCCCGCTCTACCAAGGGGAAATCACTATTTTTCCTTTTCATAATAGAAACGGGATATATATCCGGAACAGTACATAAGTTAATGTTCAGCACGGACCTGGTAATGGTCTTATATATTCTGAACGGGCTTATGGTATTGGCTGATATAATACTGTATTTCATCAACCGAAGAAGAGAAACACATGAGGCTTTGCGTACATATTGACGGAATCAATAAATCCCCTGAAAACATCAGATAACTGAGGCTCTTTTTCAGAACGGAATACCCAATTGATTTGCAAGCGGATAAATCATAATAATTTGTCCAGATTATACAGTTTGACAGCTTATCAATGCATTGATATAATTTCTGCTAGTAGCACGGAAAAACGGAAAATTATTAATTTTCTAAAGCAGAATGGCAGTATGGTAGTTCAGTATTTTGACAACTGACTCCATCACAAAATTTAATAGGGGGTGAATCTGATGTTAGGGATACCTGATGTATCAATTTTTCTTGCATATGCTCTTTGCGTAGGCTCTGCGTTGCTTTGTTTGATTTACGGCATAGTAATGTGGAACAAAGGTGGGGGCAGGGATGAAATTGAGGAAATTGAAGAAGAAATCAGATGGCAGGAAAAAGAGAATGTCATCGAAGAAAAACTTTAAGGGGGGATTCAATTGGTTGTAAAAATAATTATGGTTGTTCTTTATCTTGGGGTCGTAGGTTATCTTGGATTCCTTGGATACAGGAACACAAAAACCACAAAGGATTATCTTATAGGAGGCAGGAAGATTCATCCTGCCATTATGGCATTGTCTTATGGCGCTACTTTCATAAGTACATCTGCTATCGTCGGCTTTGGCGGAACAGCCGGAGTATTTGGATTCAGCCTCTTATGGCTTACATTCCTGAATATATTCCTGGGTGTTTTCATAGCCTTCGTAGTGTTTGGCAAAAGAACCAGGAAAATGGGACATAACATTGAAGCCCATACATTTCCTGAATTTTTGGGTAAAAGATACAATTCAAAGTTCATCCAAAAGTTTGCAGGAATT
Organism: Clostridia bacterium; assembly: GCA_016929655.1. Taxonomy (GTDB): domain Bacteria; phylum Bacillota; class Clostridia; order DUPQ01; family DUPQ01; genus JAFGQE01. Next base: position 5,691 of record JAFGIJ010000057.1, on the reverse strand, counting down.
GTTATTTTCCTGTTTATGCCGGTTTATACATCTGCGGTCATGATCGGTGCGTCTAAATTCATTGAGGGTAGTCTGAACATTGATTACAATATTGCATTGTTTGTTTTTGCAATTATTGTTTCAGCATATGTTTTCTTCGGAGGGCTGAAGGGAGTCATGTACTCTGACGCATTCCAGGGAACCATTATGTTTGTTGGAATGTCCATTCTAATAGTTGCAATATATTCCAAGCTGGGAGGTGTTGCAGCGGCACATCAGAAACTGACGGATTTATTTACAAATCCTGCCATTGCAGAACAGATAGCCGGAATGCAGACAAAAGGCTTCATGGGATGGACAGCCATGCCAAAACTGTTTTCCAATTATTGGTGGACAGTAGTTTCATCAATAGTAATGGGTGTTGGAATAGGTGTTCTGGCACAACCACAGCTTGCAGTCAGATTCATGACAGTTAAAAGTGATAGGGAAATCAACCGTGCCATTCCAATCGGCGGAATATTCATTCTTATGATGACCGGTGTTGCCTTCATTGTAGGAGCACTTTCAAATGTAATGTTCTTCGAGGCAGAAGGGAAAATAGCTGTTGCTGCAGCGGGAGGCACAGATGGAATAATTCCTTTGGTTTTGAATAATTTTATGCCTGAGTGGTTTGTGTCAATATTCCTTGTTGTCCTGCTGGCGGCAGGTATGTCAACAATCAGTTCACAGCTCCATGCAATTGGTACAGCAGTGGGCAGGGACCTTTTCAATACCGAAGGCAAGGATGACAAAAAGGGTATGCTGATTTCCAGACTTGGAGTTCTTGTAGCAATTGTTGTAACCATATTCCTTTCTTACTGGCTTCCAACCGTTTGGAACGATGCGATAGCTATAAGCACAGGCTTGTTCTTTGGTCTTTGCGGAGCAGCATTCCTTCCGATGTATTTTGGTGCATTGTTCAGTAAAAAGATTTCAAAGGTTGCTGCAATATCCGGAATGATTTCGGGATTTACCGTCAGTATGCTCTGGATGATGTTCTTCCATACCAAAGAGTCCAGTGTGCTCAAGATATCTGAGTTGATTTTCGGAAAGGTAACAATTGTTGAAGGAATGATAAATGTCGTTGATCCAATTGTAATTTCACTGACAGCTTCAATCCTAGTTACAATAATTGTTGCGGCTGCAACAAAGCACAAATATGACCAGAAGCACATAGATACCTGCTTCAAAGGCATTGGTAAATAGAAAAACAAACAATCAAAAAACCGGAATTGCAAACTGCAATCCGGTTTTTTATGGTTTTCGCCATTTTACCTCTGAGGTGATTTGCTGATTTTCGTCATTTTACCTCTGAGGTGATTTGCAAAAAAGCAACGATAAAGGAGATGCTCTCGCATCTCCTTTGTATCTTCATCACTGGGGGGAGTGATTAAAACTAAAGTACTTGGCTATATATTACCCGGGAGAAGTGACATTAAACACTATATTTCCCGGCCCATGAACTGGCTGTTGTAAAGTTCGGCATAAAAACCGTTCTTTTGCATCAATTCTTCATGGTTGCCCGTTTCAATGATGTCTCCTTCATTCATTACAAGGATTGTATCTGCATCCCGGATGGTTGAAAGTCTGTGGGCTATGACAAAGCTTGTGCGGACCTTCATCATCTCAAGCATAGCATGCTGAATATATGCTTCCGTCCTGGTATCAACGCTGCTTGTTGCTTCATCAAGGATAAGAACGGCAGGATTTGCAAGTATTGCCCTAGCAATGGTCAAAAGCTGCTTCTGACCCTGTGAGATGTTTGATGCTTCTTCGTTCAATACTGTGTCATAACCATCGGGTAGGGTCCTTATGAAGTGATCAGCGTGGGCTGCCTTGGCTGCCTCTATTATCTGTTCATCCGTGGCGTTTTCCAGACCATATGCAATGTTGTCCCTGATTGTTCCATTGAAGAGCCATGTGTCCTGAAGAACCATACCGAAAATACTGCGCAGGTCTCCGCGACGCATATCATTGATGTTGACTCCGTCGATGGTAATCCTACCACCATTAACTTCATAGAATCTCATGAGTAGATTGACAAGTGTTGTTTTACCTGCACCCGTAGGTCCGACAATGGCAATTGTACTGCCTTGTTTTACATCAAGGGTCATGTCCTTCATGAGAATATTATTTTCACTGTAACCGAAAGAAACATGCTCAACGGTCACATCACCTCTTGGGTTTTCAAGCTTGACCGGATTCTCAACTTCCTTAATTTCTTCTTTTTCATCAAGTATTTCAAATACCCTTTCTGCAGATGCAATGGTGGATTGGATTACATTTGCAATGTTTGCTGTCTGTGCTATGGGTTGGGTAAACTGCCTTGAATACTGAATGAAAGCCTGTACATCACCTATGGCAATTGTACCTTTGGTAACAAATATACTTCCGGCAACAGTTACTATTACATACCCGATGTTGTTGATAAAACCCATGGCCGGCATTATTATTCCGGAGATAAACTGGGCTTTCCAGCCTGCCTCGTATAACTCCTCGTTAATCTGGTCAAACTCTTTTATTGAATCCTCTTCCTTACCGTATGCCTTTACAATTTTATGTCCGGTATACATTTCCTCAACATGGCCGTTGAGCTGGCCAAGGGTCTTTTGCTGTATCTTGAATTGCTTTTGTGACTTTGTTGCAATGAATTTGGTTGCAAACGCACTAAGTGGCAGAGTAACAAGAGTAATCAATGTCATCCATGGGCTTATGGTCAGCATCATTATTATTATTCCAAGCATTGTTATTATGGAAGATATCAGCTGTGTCAGACTCTGCTGCATGGTACTGCTGATGTTATCCATATCATTGGTAACCCTGCTGAGAACATCGCCATGGGCTTTGTCATCAAAGAACTTGAGGGGGAGGCGCTGCAGCTTGTCATTGAGTTCTTTCCTCATATTGTATACTGACCTTTGTGCCACAGCTGCCATTATATACATATTTACATAAGTGAAGACTGAACTAATCAGGTAAAGTCCAATCAGCCATGCCATTATTACAGCAATTTTATCAAAGTCTATGGCTGCTCCTGGAACTCCCTGCATTTTCAGCATAAGGCCCCTGAACATTTCAGTTGTAGCATTTCCGAGGATCTTAGGACCAACAATTGCTGAAGTGGTTCCAAGAACAGACATTATTACAACTATGACCAGACTAACCTTGAATGGTTTTAGATATTGTATCAGCCGTCTTAGCGTACCCTTGAAATCCTTTGCCTTTTCTGCCGGGCCTCTCATTCCGGGGCCCATTCTCATTCCGCCCATCTCAGGCTTCTTTGGCCCGCCGAAACCCTTCATGGGTTCATTTTTGTCCATTGGCATATTTTCACTGTTCATATTATTGTCCTTATTCATTTTGCTCATGCCAATTCCTCCTCTGACAACTGTGAAGTAACTATCTCGCGGTATATATCATTGCTTTTCAGAAGCTCCCTGTGTTTGCCCATTCCACTGATCCTGCCATTATCCAGGACAATTATTCTATCAGAATTCATTATTGTACTAACTCTTTGGGCAACTATGATAACCGTAGATTCCGATGTTTCTGATTTAAGTGCTTTTCTCAGCTTTGCATCTGTTTTAAAGTCGAGTGCAGAGAAACTGTCATCAAATATATAGATTTCAGGTCGTCTTACCAATGCCCGGGCAATGGAAAGCCTCTGCTTTTGCCCACCGGAAATATTGGTTCCTCCCTGTGAAATAATTGAATCGAACTTACCTTCACGCTCATCAATGAATTCCATGGCCTGTGAGGTTACAGCTGCTTTTTCGACTTCTTCCATGGTTGCATCTGATTTACCATATCTTATGTTGTCTGCAACACTGCCCGTGAAAAGGACGGCTTGCTGCGGAACATAACCGATTTTCTTTCTGAGATGTTCCTGTGTCATATTTTTTATGGGAACACCATCTATCAGTATCTCTCCGCTCTCTGCATCATAAAAACGAGGAATCATACTCACCAGAGTTGTTTTACCTGAACCTGTTCCACCTATGATTGCCGTCGTCTCCCCGGGATTTGCGCTGAAGGATATATCCTTTATTGCGCATTCCTCAGCTCCGGGATATTTATAACAGACATTTCGAAATTCTATATATCCCTTTTTATCAGAGGTTTCAACTGGGTTTTCCGGGTCATTTATCTCCGGATACATATCAAAGACTTCGTTTATTCTTTCAGCAGAAGCAGATGCCCTGGGAACCATAATGAACATCATTGAAAGCATCATTAATGAAAACATTATTCTCATTATGTATTGGATGAATGCCATCAGATCTCCTACCTGCATTGCTCCGCTGTCTATCCTGTGACCGCCGAACCAGACAACTGCTATTGTTGCGATATTGATTATCAGCATGAGCGCCGGCATCAGAAAAGCCATTATCCTGTTGACCTTAATACCTGTTTCAGTCAGGTCAAGGCTTGCTTCGTCGAATCTTTTGCTTTCCCTGTCTATTCTGTTGAATGCGCGGATGACTCTTATACCGGTAAGACGTTCCCTGAACACCAGGTTTACCTTATCAAGTTTCTTCTGCAGGGATTTAAACAAAGGCATGCCTTTTTTGACCAGCCAGAAAATTACAAGAAGTATAACCGGAAGAACATAAAGGAGTATGGTAGCCAGCTTTGGATCTTTATCTATTGACATTATTATGCCTCCGATGAACATCAAGGGAGCATATATCATAAGTCTGAGCATGATTACAACCACATTCTGCATCTGGTTGATGTCGTTTGTTGTCCTTGTTATCAGTGAAGCGGTTCCTATTTTATTGAATTCATGCAAAGAATAGCTTTCTACACGGGAAAACACACCTTTTCTTAGATTCTTGCCATAACCTACAGCAACCTTTGCTCCGATATAACTGGCTGCAATTGTGAATGCACCCGCTGCACCTGCAATTGCAAGCATCAGAAGCCCTCTTTTTACTATATAGTCTGTATCAGCATTTACGATGCCTACGTCAACGATATCAGACATAATATTGGGTAGGTACAGTTCCGCAATGGCCTGCAGGAAAACAAGCACCGTGACAAATATTATGGGAACCGTAAAAGGTTTCAGTTTTTTCAGTAGTTTAATCATAATAATCCTTTCAAATCACTTTTCTGTCTTAACTGTGGTGAAGTATTCTATTACATCCTGAAGCAAGGAGGCAAGCTCACCGCTTTTGCTATCCCCGAGATAATCAGCCAGGCCGGCAAAACGTCTGTAAAAGTCCTCATAGCCTTTTCGTGCCAGATCCCTGCCTTTTCCAGATAGAATGACCCGTATTACCCTTTTGTCATCTTCATCAGGTATTTTTTCAACATAGCCTTTTCGTTCAAGGCTTTTTACAAGTTGTGTGACTGTTGGAACGGCAACACATAACTCGTCACTAATTTCTGATATCTTCAAACCCGTTCCTTTTTCCATATATGTGTGTTTTACAGTATGCAATACCATAAACTCGCTCGGTTTGAGTTCAGATACATGCTTTGGTCTCCAGTGTATTTTTCTGAACTGAGAGAAAGCATTCATAAGTTTTTCAGCATTTATATTTTTGTTTTCCTTAATTGTTGACACCTCTTTCATTTATTTAGTTTAACAACCTAAACAATATTAACACAAGGAATTGGAATGTCAATACATAAATTTGTTGACATAGAGTGTTTTTATGATAAAAT
>JAFGIJ010000056.1 GCA_016929655.1 Clostridia bacterium | reverse complement strand
GGCAATGAATCAAAGGCTATGGAATTACCAAATGGTTTGATAAATGCCCCGGCTACTGACAATGCTATGAACATTGCACACAAAGTCATGTTTCTCAGTGTAAGTTTGTTTTTCATATAAATCCTCCAATTAAAAAAGTCCTATGACTGCATAAAAAACAATCATAAGGACTTTACCATTATCCTTAGGTGCTATTTGGAAAAGGCAGGTCTTCTGACTCATGCTGATGGCAACAACGAAAGCCTTCCCGGTTACCCAGTGGCATATTTCCGTGTCCAGCACTCACAGCGGTGGGACCGTTGAAGTTTTTCACTTCATTCCCTATTCTCTCACGAGGAGCACCGTTTCCAATGTATTACGAGGAAATTATAGCATCTGAAAAACAATTTGCCAATATTATTTTGGGAACAATGAGCCCAATTTTATTACAGGTATTTTCAAATCGGGAAAGTTTACAGATGAATTGAAAGCAACAATTGCGCATGTAGCAGGACCTGCTGATTTTTTTAAATCAATACCATGGTCAGTGATATCAATGTAAACACCTTTTAGTGTTCCTGCCATTTCATTTATTTCATGATATATTCCCTTACTGCCAACCGGAAGAATATCATAGGTGTCTTTTGATTCAAGCAAAATATGAATTGTTTTAAAGTCAAGAATATCATTTTTATGCATCAGTACTTCTTCACCTATGAAAGGTAATCCAACAAGATAAATATGACACTCATTTTTCAGTGGTTCAGGCAGTTCCCGTTTGAGTTCACCAATAACAGTTATACCAATGGATGTCACAGGTAATATGAAATTTTCTTCAGTGCTACCGGTAATTACATCATTTCCGGATAATCCGGCTTCTTTTGCAGCAGTCATTATACCTTCAATCAATTGTTTTCCATACCCATCAAATGATACAGACAGAGTATTTATTACAGTAAGGGGAACTGCCCCAAGTGCCAGGGTCTCGGCAAGAGGAACAAAGGCGGTTCTATAACCGGTATAAAAACCATCTGATTGTATTATGTCAGAGGTAAGCTCTCCTACTCCGGAGCAAGAATCGCATGCAATGGATATATAACTGTCATTGAAATCAATAATGGAAACATCTCTGAATTTCTTTATCATTTTGCCTCCTGAAGAACCAAACAGGCATGACCTTCACAAATTTCAACCAAGGTAACTGAAGCATTCATAATTTTAAAAATCCATTTCTGGTCTTCTTCCAAATCCAGAATTTCTGAAAGAGCAGATCTTAAGACTCCGGCATGGGTTATTATAGCAGTATCTGATTCATTCTTCATAATATCTTTCAAAAACCTGCTCACACGCTCATTGAATTCTATCTGTGATTCTCCTTCGGGGATTTTATAATTTCCAGGGCTTTCACAGAACTGATTGAATTCAACAGGATAATTGCTTTTCGCTTGTTTCCATGTTAATTTATCAAAAATGCCAAATTTAAATTCACTGATTCTTTCATCTGTGATAGGTTCAATCCCTGATTTTTGTCCCAGCTTATCAGCCATTGAAATACACCTGTCCAAGGGGCTTGTATAGATTCTGGTAATATTTTCAATAGGAAAACTATCGACAAGCAGTTCAACCTGTTTGATTCCTTCTTCAGTTAGTGGGGAACCACCACTGCTGCTGTACCGTTGCTCAACGTTGTCTGTTGTTTCACCATGTCTGACAAAATAAATCTTCATCAGATTACTCCAATACCAATTTGATTAAAAATGAAAAAAGCAGTATAAGAAAGCCGGAAAGTTCAATGATATAACCAATAACATCACCTGTGATACCCGAAAGTTTTTTGGAAAGACATACAGTGTGCAGCCATATTTCAAAAAAAACAATTACAAAAGCCACAGATACAGATAATACAATTGAAAAATCTAAAGTAAACAAATATAGAAGAAAAACTGACAACGCAGTAATGAAAAATGAAAATATTACGTGAACAGTATGAGTACCGTCCACTATTGTTTTTCCCATGCCATTTTCCCGGGCATAGTTGCTTATTGATGAGGAAAACAAAGCCAGGCTTCTTCCGGCAACCGGTATAACAATACAAACCCATGGTGCTACGCCAAGAAGAATTACCATTCCAGCGAACCAAACAATAATACCCAGGACTCCAAAGGTGCCTATATGGCTGTCCTTCATTATTTCAAGCATTCTTTCCCGGCTCCTGTTGCTTGCAGTTGCATCAAGGGTGTCTGCAAGTCCGTCAATATGAATCCCGCCAGTTATAAGAAGATACAGCACTACCAATATGAAAGAAATTACCATTGGGGGCATAAGGCCATCTAAAAAGTTGTATGTTCCATAGAGAACTAGTCCTATGAAAAGACCAATGACCGGAATGTACCATATACCCTTCCTAAAGTCCTCATCGTTGAACCGAAAGGATACTTTCAACGGAATTCTTGTTAGGAATGTGAGCATAAGGATAAAAGGTTTCATTGATGTCTCCTATTTTAGTTTCTGGGGTAATCCACAGATGATGTTATATACTTCATCAGCTTCACCTGCAAGGAATTGATTGACCCGTCCTGATATATCACGGAAGATGGAACCAAGTCTGTATGAGGGAACTATGCCCATACCGACCTCATTTGAAACCATGATAAGAGTCTTGTTGTTCTTAATCATTACATCCAGAAGGTTTTTAATTTCAGAAAAAATGGTGGACTCAATGACATCAAGGGTTTGGGCAGAACAGGTATCATAATCCACGCTCTGGTCAAACATAATATTGGTTATCATAATAGTTATACAATCGAGCAAAAACACATTGTAGTTTTTAAATACATCAACATTTACAAGGGATTGGAAGTCATCATACCTTTCAATAGTATGCCACGCAGCAGGCCTCTGAGCCCTGTGTTTTGCGACTCTGTCCGCCATATCATCATCAGTGATCTTTGATGTTGCTATATAACAAACGCTTTCCCCTGAGTCCCTGCAGAGTTTTTCAGCGAACGAACTTTTACCGCTCCTTGCACCACCAACAACTAAAATTACAGCCATTTTATAATCCTTTGCATTTTGTAAAATAATTTTACCATATATAAACATTGGTCACCAATATATGATGAACTAAGTGTTATAGCAAAATGCGATTGGATGGAATTTCACTGAATCATACCTGGTAAATGTAATATAATTATTGTAACGGACGATTAATACATATTGTAAAATGCAAACAAGAACAAGGAGTGATACATGAAAATTGTTATACTGGATGGTTACACGCTGAATCCCGGAGATTTAAGCTGGGATGGTTTGAAAGCTTTAGGTGATGTTGTATTATATGACAGGACATCCAAAGAAGATGTTATAAGCCGTATCGGTGATGCAGAAATCATTTTTGTTAATAAAGTAGCTATTACACGAGAAATACTGGATTCATGTCCGTCCATAAAATATATTGGGGTCTTTGCAACGGGATATAATGTGGTTGATGTTGCAGCAGCCAGTGATAAAAATATTCCTGTATGCAATGTTCCGACTTATGGAACTACTGCAGTGGCTCAGTTTGTATTTGCTATGCTGCTGGAAATAGCACATCATGTCTTTGATCACAACCTTGCAGTAAAAAGAGGAGACTGGACAAACAGCAGGGATTTCTGTTTCTGGAATTATCCTTTGTTTGAACTTGCCGGGAAGACAATGGGTATAATCGGTTACGGAAGAATCGGCCAGGCAACAGGAGCATTGGCACAGTCTTTCGGTATGAATGTTCTGGCTTTTGATAAGTTTCAGAACACCGGGCTGGTTTGTGATTCCATGAAATATGCAGAACTTGATGAACTGCTTGAAAAATCAGATGTCATCAGTCTGCATTGCCCGCTTTTCCCGGATACGGAGGGAATTATAAATAAAGACAGTATAGCCAAATGCAAGGACGGAGTAATAATCATCAATACTTCCCGGGGAGGACTTGTTGTTGAAAAAGACATGAAAGCTGCTCTTGAAAGTGGAAAAGTGTCAAATTTTGCTGCCGATGTTGTATCCACTGAACCCATAGAAATGGGCAACCCCTTACTATCAGCACCGAATACATTAATCACACCTCATATAGCCTGGGCTCCAAGAGAAGCCAGGGAACGTCTGTTGAAAACAGCAGCAGCAAATCTTAAGGCATGGATTGATGGAAAACCACAGAATGTAGTAAATTGATTTTATATTTTTCTGACAGCTTACGAAAGAGTGATGTGAAAATGCACTAATGTAAGCGATAATGTGTGTCACTCTTTTGCGATTGAATATATTTCTGTTCGATTACGCCCATTGGCCTTGGCAGAGTACAGTGCCTGGTCAGCACATTGTATAAGGTTATTCATGTTAGCGCCGGTTTGATAACCGCATATTCCTGCTGAAAAAGCAACCTTTATACCATTGGGGAAAATATGATTACCTATATCATTTTGAAGTCGTGTCAAAAGTATAAATGAATCATCAGGTGTGGTGCCAGGTAACAGCAGCACAAATTCTTCGCCACCCCACCTTCCAAAGAAATCTGATAAGCGGAGCTTGGAACTCAGTAATCCTGAAAATTCCCTGAGGACTACATCACCTATATCATGTCCATATGTATCATTTATATTCTTGAAATAATCAATATCAAGCATCGCTATTGAAAAGATGTTTTTATATCTCTGTGAATAAGCAATTTGTTTTTCAATTTCATCCATCATTCTTCTTCGGTTGAATAAGCCGGTGAGCTCGTCTGTTTGAGAAACCAATTCTAACTTCCGATTGATTTCTTCTATTTCTTTTTCCTGGCGGAAAAGCTTCCAGTATCTTGAATAACTGAGTGAACTTCCTGCAGCCATTAAAAGAAGAAATACACCTGAGATTAATATTTCACTAATAAGAATGGAAGACGACTCATAACTTGAGAAGATATGGGTAAGCAGTGCTGCAAAAACCAGAAAATATATAATCGTGAAATAGCATGGTCTTACAATATAACTTAATGATAAAAGATAAACTACCAAAAGGAACACGGTAAAGCTAAAGATTCCTTTGGAAAGGAAATATATAACAAAGAAGACACCGAAGGCAAGTACTGTTATATTGAGGGAAGTCATTATAAATTTCAGATATG
>JAFGIJ010000223.1 GCA_016929655.1 Clostridia bacterium | reverse complement strand
CCCAAATTATTCACAAAGCCTCAATTTGTTCCATCAAATGGCTTATTTCAGTAAATTTTCCGAGTTTCCATTCAATAAAACTTTGCTTCCGGCATAATTTTATCATAGGCTTACCCAAAACGTAAGATTTTTGGTGCAAATCCAATTTCTTTGACAGACTTGTCCCTTGGCGTTTCTAAAAATTTAATTATTCAGTGAGTTATGCAAAATGCAGCGAGTCAATACGCGACATGGATTCAAGAAACTTGTCTTTGTATGGAAAACTGCTGCAAAATTTGAGAATCGTTTTCCTGGCAGACTTTACCGCCCTGCATGCAATCTTAATGAATAATGACCTTATTGAAAGCATTCGGTTGTTTTTTAGTTCCTTTGGCATTATTAACCTTTTCATGATATTCATTATGCTATATGCGATAGCAAGAATCATGCCTTTTACACAATTAGCTTTGAAGGATGAATGACTCAGTGTTGTCATTCCAAAGTCCAGCTTGGTCTCCTTTATGAAGTTTTCCATCATTCCTCTTTTGTTATATGTGCTGACAATCTTCTTAGGCTCAGCTTTAAGGGATGTAACAATGAAAGTGCTCCTTGTCAGAAGCTCTCCTGCATTCCTTTCCGTACGGCAAATTACTCTGCGTTCCTTTTCCCATGAACCGGCCTTGTAATTAAATTCATCATGTACAACGTGATGGTGCGAAAAATCATTCCCGTATAACTCTTGGAAGGTTCTATTGAATTCATCAGCAAACTTATTAAGAGTCGCATTGGATTTCATTCTGACGAGAAAGTTAACTTCATATTCTTCCGAGAGTCTGTACAGTTCAGGTGTGGCAAAACCACTGTCTCCCCTGATTAATATGTCTGCTCCCGGATATTCTTTTTCAAGCCATTCAAGTACTGGTTCAAGGAATTCCCTGACTCCATTGGAAGTGTACACACTGCCTTTTCTCAGTTCGAATTTTATTAAATCTCCGTTGAATCCGTTATACAATACCAGAGGATGATACCCATTTGAAGAATAGTGGTAGATATATTCGCTGTTTTCCTGGTTTCCATAGGTCTGTATATTAGTAGAATCAATATCAAGTACAATGTACTTTGTATCCTTAGGGGAATTACCCATACAAAAGAGCGCTTTGAGAATATCATTGAATTTTTTAATATCAGCTTCGTCAAGTGAATTCAACATTCTTGAGACTGTCGGTTGGGAAGCAAGCGCTTCTTTGCCCAAGATTGAGGTGAATACTGGATCATGTCTTAGTTCGTCAGATGCATCATCCTGATGGTAGCCGGCAATGTTAGTGTATATCAGCTGCTCAATCACAGATGAAACAGGATGTGTTCTGCAATTATGTGAATCAAAGCAGTCTTTCAGAACATCCCTTAGTCCAAGTTTTTCGAGAAATGACCTGACCAGCAACAGACCTGAATCGGAGGATAGATTACCACCGCTGAAATCAAATGTAATTTTGTTGTTGAAGTTAACTTTGTTATGCTGTAAACTTTTCATTGAAGGAGCTCCTTTTTATGTATAATTTGTTTTTTTGTCACTACAACTTTAACACAAAATCGGGCTCTTTTTTATTAAATTTTTGCACCCATTGGGTGCAAAGCACGATGTTCTTAAAACGGCTTAATACAGGCATTTATTGAGTATTTAGAGGAGCTTGGTGAATAATCCAGGATGAATTTTCTTATCATTCCAAACCATTATACACTATTGGGTTTTCATTGTCAGAATCAAAAGGATTGTTTTAACAAAGTCGTTATTAACAAGTATTATCATCAACTCATAAATTCTTTGCCAAACAGGGATATTTATAGTAAAATTGCATCAAAATGCACATAACATTCTGAGGTGGCTGATGGTAGAAATAGTAGAAGTGAAGAATAACAAAGATCTAAGGAAGTTCGTTGCCTATGTCAATGAACTGCACAAGGACAACAAATATTTCGTGCCCGACCTTGTCGTTGATGAAGTCAATACACTGAGAAAAGACAAGAATCCTGCCTATGAGTTCTCAGAAGCTGTCTTCTATCTTGCCTACCGCGGCAAGGAAATCGTCGGTAGAATCGGTGTTATGGTCAACCATAGGGCAAATGAAAAATGGGGCCAGAACAGTGCCCGTTTCACTCATTTTGATTTCATAGATGATCATGAAGTTTCAGAGAAACTCATGGAAACCGTCATCGGTTGGGCCAAGGAACATGGTTATGATGTAATCCATGGACCCCTCGGTCTTACCGATATTGACCATCAAGGGCTGATGGTCGAGGGCTTTGAGGAACTGGATATGTTCATAACCATATACAATGCCCCCTATTACAAGGAACATCTTGAAAGACTTGGTTTTGAACCTGAGATTGACTGGGTCGAATACCAGATACCTGTGCCGGAGGAACCGGTGGACAAGTATTCAAGGATTGCAAACATCGCAAAAAGGAAGTTTGGTTACAAGGTAATTGAATTTACAAAGAAAAAGGACATACTCAAATGGGCCGACAAGGTCTTTGAGCTTTATAATACTGCATATGCCCCGCTTTACGGCACCTCGGAACTTTCCGACAAGCAGATAAAGATGTATATAGACAGTTTCTTTGGATTCGTCAATCCCGACTTCATAAAGATAATTGTCAATAAGAATGATGAGGTCATCGGATTCGGCATTACCTTCCCTTCCCTGTCAAAGGCCATGCAAAAGGCAAAGGGCAGGTTGTTTCCTTTCGGTTTCATACACCTTCTTAGAGCAATAAAGAAAAATGACACACTGGACCTCTACCTTGTTGCAATACACCCTGATTACCAGGGTACCGGAGCAAGTGCCATGCTGATAGAAAGTGTTCTCAATGCCGCACACAGGCACAATATGAAATTTGCAGAAACAGGACCTGAACTTGAAAACAACACTGCAGTCCAGACCATGTGGAAATACATGGAACGACGTCAGCATCGCCGCCGCCGCATATACACTAAAAAGATTTCCTGATATTTCATTAAGAGACTATAAAAGCGGTCACGTTATCCGTCGGATGATGTGACCGCTTTGATGTATAATGGAGGTGGAGGTGATCATGATGTTGATCAAGACCGGCAAATTGACATCTTTGCTTCTGCTGATCCCCATTCTTTCTTTTATTTGCTCATGTACCGTTATTGATCTGGTTGATTTCAACGATCAGATTGTGAGTGACTTTGCAACCAGGGCTTTGTCAGCCGAAAAGAAGTACCTGAATGAACCGGTCCCTGGAGATGCAAATCCATTCCCGGCTTCATTTGTAATAACAGGAAAGGTCCTGATCCTTGAGGAAAACACTGATTATATAATTCCCCTTGATGAATATAACAGGTACAACTTTGATGATTATGCCTGGTACACGGAAGATCCTTCGGAAATAAGGTATGTGGTTCTTACAGAAATTGCGGATGGAGGAATTGTATATACAATAGTCGATCTTTCATATAATGAAAAAGTATACAAGGGTATTACAAAATCATATAAGGAACTCGGAGAGACACTTGAAGAACTTACTCTATGAGCAAGCGGTCACGTTATCCGTCGGATGATGTGACCGCCATGGCATCGAGGTCAGCAAGCATCAGGTCCACTTGTTCCCAGGAATCAAGCATTGCTCCTGCTGCCTGGCGATGTCCTCCCCCGCCGTATTTTGAAGCTATTTCATTCACCGGATGACCCTTTGACCTTATATCCACAATTATTCCATCGATGTCCTGCGTAAAGTTGACCCATATCGGAATTCCCTTGATGTCCTTCATCGTGTTTACCATACCCCTGGAGATTGTAAATGCATCCATGCCTGAAGTCCTGACGAATTCAGCGTCATTCTTCATATATGCAACGCCGTTCCCAGTTACCCTGAAGTCCGTCATGAATCTGCCCCTCAGCCGTTTGACTGAAATATCTTCCTCATAAAGACTGTCATATATGGACTGAAGGTCAATGTCATATGACATGAGTCTTTCAGCCGTTCTGAAGCTTCTCCCTGAAACTGTCGAGTAGAGAAACCGTCCGGAATCGGTCACAAGGCCGTACATAAGCATTTCAGCCGCAGGACGGTCCATATGCATCCCATGGGTGAAAATCATGTCTGCAATCATCTCGCAGGCTGCTGACATGGTTGTATCGACATATGAGATGTCTCCGAAGGGTTCCCTGTCTATATGATGGTCTATTTTTATAAGGAAAGGGCTCATTACGAACCTTTGGTCACTCAGGAGATGTGTTGCCGCAGAGTCAACCGCAATCCCAAGCGATCCTTGGATGACATCATCGGGAGGATCATCCAGGACCACGAGGCCTTCATACCTGTCTGCCGTCTCACCTGTTGTATATATTCTCTTATGGGGGTATGTCCCCCTCAGGCTGTATGCAAGACCGAACTGGGCTCCTATGGCATCGAAGTCCGGACTCTTATGTGTAAATATGACAATTGAATCATATTCTTCAATTTTTTTTATTATTTCATTTGTAATGCTCATCTTATAATATCATCTTCCCCGCTTATCATTATCTGATAATCGCTGAGATACTGACCTACATTCCCTATTACACTTATTT
>JAFGIJ010000222.1 GCA_016929655.1 Clostridia bacterium | reverse complement strand
GGAAGAGAAGATAAATTGCTGTAGCATTCATCACCGTCGATTTCCTTATATACCGGATTTACAGCATAAACCCTGTATCCCCTGGATTTCAACTTCCTGTATATCATATTCCCATATTTTTCTGGATCCGTGTTGGCACCTACAACAGCCCAGGTTTTCTTTTCAAGCATTTTTTCTTCAAGCATCATCACTCACCTGCTCTGAATATTACGCCTCTTGGACATATTTCAATGCACTTTCCGCAATCTATACATATGTTTTGGTCTATTTCAGCAACCCTGTTATCGTTCATACTTATGGCCTCTTCAGGACAATAGAACATACAGACACCACATCCTGAACAGCCTTCCTGTCTCACAGTCGGCATAATTACCTCCGCTTTATATCAGCAATCACAAGAGTCCACCTGACGTTCTGCCGAGTAAGCCGCTATGGCTCCGTCTGCAGCTGCAGTTATAACCTGCCTCAGGTTTTTCTCCCGTATATCCCCACAGGCCATAACCCTTGGGATTTTTGTATTCATGTTTTCATCAGTCAATATGTGTCCAGACTCACTTAGTTCAATGACTCCCTCTACCAGTTTGGTATTCGGATTTATACCTATGGCAACAAAGACACCGTCAATTTTTAAAGTACTCAACTTTTCAGTTTTAACATTCTTGATCCTAATGGCTTCTACAGCTTCAACTCCCTCAATATCTTCGACAACTGAATCCCATATTATTTCTACCTTTTTATTATGGAAGACTTCATCCTGAAGGGATTTGACTGCTCTCAGGGCATCTCTTCTGTGAACAAGATAAACCTTCTTGCACATCCTGGAAAGATAGTTGGCATCCTCAACAGCAGTATCTCCACCGCCTATAACCGCAACAGTCATATCTCTATAAAAAGAACCGTCACATGTAGCACAGTAGGAAACACCTCTGCCCATCAGTCTGTTTTCCTGGTCAAGGCCAAGTCTTCTGTAGGACCCGCCCATTGCAAGAATAACCGATTTTGTACTAAACACAGTTTTTCGTGTTGTAACAGTTTTTATACTTTCTTTAAGTTCAAGTTCAACTACTTCATCATAAAGGACTTCTGCACCGAACTTCTTGGCTTGATTTTCCATCCGCATTGCAAGTTCTATACCGTTTATAGGATCCTCAAAACCAGGATAGTTTTCCATAACCTCTGTAGTGGCCATCTGCCCACCTGAAAACATCCTTTCGATCAATAGGGTTTTCAAGTTAGCCCTGGCACTGTACAATGCTGCTGTAAAACCGGCGGGTCCGCCGCCCACTATAATAACGTCATAAACCATAATTCACCTGCCATATATTTTTTCGCATCAACTGACATGGTAACTGTCCATTGATATGGGTCTGCTCCATCTTTCTGAAAACAAACCCATACCATTATACAACAGTTCAGTTGTTTTCACTGATAAGTGAATCAAGAATTTCAGTATAGTCGCCTTCGGGACGAACTCCTACCATGTTATGCAGAACCTTTTTATCCTTGATTATCATTACATTGGGAATGCTTCTGACCTGGAAATATCCACCGAGTTCCTGTTCTACGTCAACATTGACTTTTCCAATAACAACATCATCACCATATTTCTCTGCAAGTTTTTCAACTATTGGACCAAGCATCCTGCATGGCATACACCATTCAGCCCAGAAATCCAGGAGAATCGGTTTATTACTTTCAACTATACTGTTGAAATTGTCCTTTGTTACTACCACTGTTGTGCTTTTTACTTTTTCGCTCATCTTAAAAATCCTTTCAAAACTAAAGTATGAAATAATTTTATATAGAATTTGGACTTTGGTATGTGACTTAGTCACCTTTTTAACAATTTTATTTTCCCCCGGCTGTGAACAATGCTTCCATCATCTGCCAGCTTCTTGAGCGTGCGGCTTACTACTTCCCTCACAGAACCAATGTTTACTGCCAGGTTTTCCTGGGTTATTTTGACCATGCCTTCACTGTCTGAATTTAAGCGCAGATATGATATGATTCTGCCTTCAATACTGGTGAATTTAAGCTCCTCCATCAAAGTAAGTGCCGACACCAGTTTTTCAGCCATTTCGGCAAATATATAATTCTTGAATTCAATGCTTATATCCATCAGATGCCTGAAATTTTCCGGTGGAATCATTGCCACCAGGGTATCTTCCTCTGCCTGTGTCGTGAAATCATATTCAATGCTGCCGAGTATACAAATTGCCGCAAGTATGCATATGTTTCCCCTCTCAACGTAGTATCCAGTCATTTCCCTTCCTTCTTCAGAGGTTCTGTAAAGTCTCAGTGCCCCGGAGATTACCATGGGTATGCTCTCGCACCTGTCGTGGGTACCCATTATGTATTCACCTTTTGCAATCCTGCTGAAATATATTCCGGATTTAAGGTAGTTATATTCACTGATTTTCATTTCGTTGATGAATGGAAAGGTTTTCAGCATCAATTTTTCATTTTTTTCATTCATATGCATATCCTCTGAATACAAGTTTACTTTTTACCAAACATATTTACAAGTTCACTTTTCATATAATCCAATTTATGGAATAATTGACAATGAATCCAGGAGGTGTCATGAATAGACTTATATTACTCGAAGGAATACCCGGTTCGGGAAAAACAACCTATGCCCGAAGGCTTGAAGAATATTTCACAGAAAACGGCTTGCGTGCAAAATGCTATCTTGAAGGTGAAAACCATCCCGCAGACCTGGCCTGGTGTGCCGTTCTTACAGATGGTGAATATATTGGATTGCTTAAGGATTTTCCTGATTACAGTGAAAAAATAAAGGAAATTTCCTTTGTTGAATCAAGCATGCATATTGTTCCATACTTGTCCATTGGGATTAAGGCAGAACATAAAAACCTTTGGGATTTTCTGGAAAGCCGGGAAATCTTCAACGGGAAATACTCAATTGATAATTTTTTAAAAATCAATCTTGACAGATGGATGACTTTCTCAAAACAATTTGCTGATGAAGAAAAAATTATAATCTTTGAATCTGTTTTCATGCAGAACCATTTGAATGAAATCATTCTCTTC
>JAFGIJ010000055.1 GCA_016929655.1 Clostridia bacterium | reverse complement strand
GCAGATGTTCTTGAGGATTCAGAAGTTATAGAAACATTTTCTCCGGCAAGGGATGAATACAAATAGATTAGAATAACTTAACAAGTACCTTTCCGTCTTTAAGCTGTTTTTCTGCATCTGCCATAACAGCCGGAAGTTGGGCAAGCCCAATGATTGAAGAAATCAGATTGCTTACTTTGATTCTTCCATTGGATATCATGGTGATGGCATCTTTCATGGTTCCAGGGTTGATATAGGATGCCTTGATGGTGAGTTCTCTTTTAAAAAGTTCAAAAGGCTTTATTGCCATCTCGAAATCGGGCTTGGTAAGTCCAAAAAGCATAACAGTACCGCAGTCAGCGCATGATGCCAAGGCAGTTATAACAGCCCTGTGGTTCCCGGAACATTCAATGACCTTGTTGAAATTGCATTTATGCAAAATATTATCACTCACTGTGTTTGAGTCGAAAACAGAGTCAGCACCCAACCCAAGTGCTTTTTTCCTTTTGCTATCAACAGGTTCTGAAACAGCAATGTAGGATGCACCCAAATCCCTGCAAATCTGCAGTATCAAAAGACCTATGGTGCCTGCACCGGTTATCAAAACCCGGTCACCTTCAGTTACATCAGCAAGCCTTGCTCCGTGAATGCAGCATGAAACGGGTTCGGCAAAAGATGCCTCTGCCAACGAAACATGAGAAGGAACACTATGCACCTGGGTTTTATGTGCAAGTACATATTCAGCAAAGCCACCGTTAACGGTGACACCTGTGTTAAAAATGTTTTCGCAATAATGGTATTTTCCTTCGAGGCACTTTCCACATTTGCCACAATAATAATTGGGATCGACTACAACTTTCTTGTCAGTTCCTGCAATGGTTCCTGACAGCTCATGACCTGGAACAGTCCCAGGGACGAGTTTTACGGAACCTTCATCACCTTCGTATAGATGAACATCTGTACCGCAGATTCCGCAATAGGCAACCTTGACAAGCACCTGGTCTGGATCAGGACAGGGGAGAGGGATTTCTGCAATCTCCAGGTTATGCTTTTTATAAAGAATGGCTGCTTTCATGTATAATCCCTTCCAATTGCCAGGTCAAGATAATAATCGATAGACCTTATATGATAATTATAACTCAGACCAGATTTTTTCTGAAACTTTTATATCTTCTTCAGAAGGTACACGTTCACCATTAACTGATGGTTGCAATAATGGGTGATTATGTGTGCCCCGGAATGGTGTTGCAAAGTCGTTTCGATAAGCATTTCTGGCATTCTCATCCCTGAAATCCGGAATATCGTATGGCTTTCCTTTTTCAAGGGCACTTCGCCAGCCAAGTATTGCGACCGCCGACATAGCTGCACCGTCATACACATCAAAATATGCAGGGGCTTTTTGCGAATTTATAGCTTCAACAAATAATTTAGTCATAAAGTAATCACCACCACCATGACCGGATTTTTCTGCATCTTTTGCATCTTCAGGCCATTCAGGTGAATATGAGAATGAGTAGGTATCCAGTTCCCTTTTTCTAAGTTCATTTTGTGATATGGTCAATCGACCGTTTCCGAAGAATCCACCTTCATGGGGCATGGGAGATTCCAAGGTGCCATATTCACCTATGATTCGGAATCTCGAACCATGTCCACCTGCAGTTACCCAGCCGGTAATACGAAAAACACTACCGTCATTCATGGTTACCAGCATGACTGCCATAGGGTCGCTTCGTCTGGTTGTACCTTTTGCTACATTGTCATTGGCTATCGAAAGGGCGTTTACCCGAACAGGTTTGCAATCAGTAATGAACATCAGAGGTGCCAGGGCATGAGTACAGTAGTACGTTGACGGCATCCAGTTTCTCCAATGGTTGATGCCGGGAGAAAGTGTATTCAACATTGTGGCTTCAATCGGGTGTATATATTCGCCCTCGGCATATATGACTTTTCCGATTTTATCCTTTTTGTACTCATTCCGCATTGCCAGACCGATTTTAGTAAAGGGGTAGTTTTCTGCAAACATATAAGTCATGCCGGTTTTTTCAACAGCCTCACAAAGCATAACAGCCTCAGCCATGGTCCCGGCAGGTATAGTTTCACTCAATACATGTTTGCCTGCTTCCATAGCCTGGATTGCATATGGAGCATGCTCATGAAAATAATTGGCAAGAACAACTGCATCGATGTCTGACGCAAGCATTTCCTTGAAATCTGAATGAAACTTAACATTATAGTTTTTTGCAGCTGCATCAAGTTTTTTCCCGGAAAAATCACAGATGCTGACCAATGTGAGGTCAGCTGATTTTCCTTCCTTTGCACTGTGGGCAAAAGAAAGGCCTCTTCTTGCACCTAAAACTCCAAGTCTTACTGTCATAATTTAAACTCCTTATAAAGAGGCAGTTTCTGACAAATTCATCGAAACAGTCTCGATATCTTCCAATACGGCTTCTGCAACATTCGTGCAGTGATCACCGATTCTTTCAAGGTTATGGATAAGCTCAACAAAAATGAGGCCTGAATGGGGATGACACTGACCAAGGTTAAGACGTTCAACATGGGCATCCCTGAGGGTTCTTTCCATTTCATCAACCCTGTACTCATCTGAAAGAATTTTCTGAGCTTTTTCATGGCTGTATTCCTGTAATGTCTGGGAAGCAAGGGCCACCATGTCGGTTACAAGAACAAATGCATCAGTCAATTCCTTCATGCCTTCATCGGTAAATGGAAGCTTCTTGTCGATTTTAACTTCTGCACTGTCAGCGATATTGTCACAGTAATCACCGATTCGCTCAAGGTCACTGACAACATGAAGCAGTCCGGTCAGCCTAAGGGATTGGTTTTCCGAGAGGGAAGATGACGCCAGAAGTTTTGACAGGTAATGAACAATTTCATGCTGAAGCATATCCATTACATCTTCAATTTCACGAACCTTCTTGATTGCAATTCGGTCAGAGTTTATAAAAGATTTTTCAGCCATATCCATCATCTGATTTGAAAGATCAGCCATTCTTACAAGTTCCTGGGTTGCAAGGTTCATTGCAATGGATGGGCTTGTCAGCATCTTTGGATCAAGGTACAAAGGACGGCCTTCAATTACACTATCCTTGCCGGGTATTACAAAAGTAACGAATTTACCAAGATATTTTATAAAAGGAAGCCATGCAACAGCATTTATCACATTGAATAATGTATGTGCATTTGCTATCTGACGAGCAACATCAGAGCCCGCCGGTGTCAGCCATGCTATAAGCTTTGAATAAGGTGTCAGGAGAAACATGAAAATAACAGCACCAATGATATTGAAAATTGCATGTGCAAAGGCTGCTCTCCTTGCACTAACACCTGCACCGATAGATGCAAAGATTGCTGTTATGGTTGTACCTATATTACTACCATAAAGGAATGGGAGGGCAAGGATCAGTGGAATCAACGTGGTTCCGTCAGGTCCTTCTGCTATTGCAAGTTTCTGCAGCACAGCAATTGTGGCGGAGCTACTTTGCACAATCAGTGTCATACCTGTACTGACGAGAAGTCCAAGGACCGGAACATCATGTATTTTTATCATTAGATTTGCAAAACCCTCTGATTGGGCCAAGGGTTTCAGGACATCACCCATTAGATTCAAACCTACGAATAGAAGACCGAACGCAAATATAGTTTGGCCGAGATTCTTAATAGATGTTTTTTTAACAAAGAACATCATTATAAATCCTATGGCTGTTATGGGATATGCATAGGCCCCAATTTTAAATGCAACCAATTGAGCAGTAATTGTAGTACCAATATTTGCCCCTAGAATAACTGCAATTGCCTGGGGAAGAGTCATAAGCCTTGCGGCTACAAATCCTATTACCATTACGGTAGTAGCAGAACTGGATTGCATTAGAGCAGTCACCAGAGCGCCGACTAAAACACCCATTATAGGATTCCCGGTGAGTACCTTAAGTATTTTTCTCAAGCGGTCTCCGGCAATTTTCTTGAGCCCTGAGCTCATTTCATTCATTCCAAAAATAAAGATAGCCAGTCCGCCGAACAAGCCAAATAACATTTCTGTAGTAGTACTCATAAATTCTCCTGAGATAATATTTGTATGCACAATTGCAACGGTTAAAATTTAACATAAAATTAACATTTATTCAACATAACAATACTTAAAAATAACCCTAATAATTACGACAGGCGTAAATATTTACGCCTGTCGTAATTATTAGCTGACGAAATGTAACTTAACGACAAAATAAGAATAAGCATAAAAAAAAGCGGGCTGTATTACAGTCCGCTTTTGGTTTGCGATTAGTCTATTTCCCACTGAGGTCGAAGGGCTGTCCTGCAGCTTTTGGAGCCTTGGATGTCTTTGAAAACAGTACAAGGGCCAGCAATGTAATGACATAGGGGAATATCTTAAGTAACAGAGGTGGAAAGCCTGAGAACTGGGGGATAACCTGTGAGGCGTCTGCAATGGTTCTTGCCAGACCAAAGAAGAATGCTGCACCAAGGATCCCAAGTGGTTTCCACTGACCGAAGATAAGAGCAGCCAATGCCAGGAAACCAAGACCGGCTACGGTTCCATTGAATTCTCCTGCATATGTTGCAATCATTACCGCTCCTCCAAGGCCTGCAAGACCTCCGGAGAACATTACTCCTATATACCTCATTCTCACAACATTGACGCCTGCTGAAGCTGCTGCGTGTGGATGCTCACCACAGGCCCTTAACCTTAGTCCAAATGATGTTTTATACAGAAGGAACCATGACAGTGCCCAGATACCCAAAACAATCCAAGTTGTATAATAAGTGTTACTGAAGAAAAGAGGGCCGATAACGGGAATCTTTGATAAGAGGAATACATCCTGCCTTACGATTCCAAGGTCGATTCCTATATTGCCGCTTCCTGTGATTGTTCTTGCCAGAAATACTGTCAGCGCACCGGCCAGCATGTTTATTGCAGTGCCGCTTATTACCTGGTCCGCCTTTAGGTTGATGCTTGCAAAGGCATGAAGCAGTGAAAAAAGAATACCTGCAACTACTCCGGCAGCAAGACCAATAATAATGGATGTACCCGGTAAGATGTCCTGAAGATATTTGATTGTAACCGCACCAGCAAAGAAACCAACCACCATGAGTCCTTCCAGACCTATGTTTACTACACCGCTCCTTTCACTGTACAGCCCGCCAAGAGAGGTTATGAGCAAGGGTACCGTAAAGGCTATTGCATATGGAAAAATATTTACGATGATATCTATCATTTCCTTCATTGTTCATCACCTCCGGTTTTTGAATTATTTTCTGGTCCGGATTCATCCAATGGAGGGGAGGACTGCACAGCACCAGCCTTCATCGCCTTCCTGTCCGCCCGTCGGGTTCTCAGCTTCTTGACCATATTTTCTATGAAAAGACTTGTAGCTGTAAAATAAATGATTATTGCTATTATAGTATCAGAAATCTGAGGTGGGACCGAGGTGTTGGCACTCATAAATCCTTTTCCGGCATGAAGAAGTCCAAAGAATGCAGCAGAGAAGAATACACCCCATGGAGAGGTAGCCCCCAAAAGTGCGACAGCAATTCCATCGAAACCCTGGGTCGGCAGCAGGCCGATTTGAATGTTGATGGAATAACCTGTGTAGTAGGTCAACCCTGCAAGCCCTGCAAGTCCACCGGCAATCATCATCGAAATTATAATACTTCTATTTACCTTAATTCCAGCGAATCTCGAAGCATGGCGATTGTAACCAACTGCCTTCAGCTCAAAACCAAGGGTTGTCCTGTCCAGAATAAATTTTATAGTTATGACAGAGACGATGGCAATGACTATCCCAAGGTTAAGATATGAACCATTCAAGAGGTTTGTCAACCATGGCATGCGAAGCTGTGCAACAGCAGGAATTGAAGCACTTTCAGTCTCCAGTCCTGCGGTGAAATTATTCCTGATAACATAATATACTACCCAGTAGGCTATCCAGTTCATCATTATTGTTGCAACAACTTCATGAACATTGAACTTTGCCTTAAGAAAGCCGGGTATGATACCCCATATGGCCCCACCGAGCAAGGCTGCAAGAAACATTGCAGCAAGCAGAATGACCCTGGGAAGGCTGTTGAATGAAAGACCAACAATCGTAGCGCAAAGCCCCCCTATGAGCATCTGACCGGCTGCTCCGATATTAAATAATCCGGTTCTGAATGCAAATGCAACGGAAAGTCCGGTCAGGATAAGCGTGGTAGCTATTGCAAACACATTGCCGATTCTTTCAATACTCTGTATTCCACCTCTGAACAAATAAAAGAATCCCTTGAAAGGGTTTGCTCCTATGGCGGCCATCAGGATACCTCCGGCTATCAGACCAAGGATAACGGCACCAAGTGATTTATAAATTCCCGTCAAATCTTTTTTCATTGCTCATCACCCCTTTTCACGCCTGCCATCATAAGACCGATGTCATACTCATCGACTGAATCGTCATTGATTACCAAATCTATGAGCTCACCGCTGTTTATGACTGCAATTCTGTCTGAAAGATCCATGATTTCATCAAGTTCCAATGACACAAGTAACACAGCCTTGCCTGAATCTCTTTGTTCAACAAGCCTTTTATGGATATACTCAATGGCTCCCACGTCAAGACCACGGGTGGGTTGTACTGCTATAAGGAGATCCGTATCCAGGTCTATTTCCCGGCCAAGGATAGCCTTTTGCTGGTTACCTCCGGAAAGTGCCTTTGCCGGAGATTTACCTCCCTGGCCGGCCCTGACGTCGAAATCCTTGATCAGCTTATCAGCATGTTTGTTCATGACAGCCTTGTTCAGCAGTTTGTTCTTTGAAAACGGGGGACGGTAGTATGATTTCAGAATAAAATTTTCAGCCAGGGTATATTCCATTATCAGCCCGAATTTCTGCCGATCTTCCGGGATGTGGGCAATACCTGTCTCATTCTTTTTCCTAACAGAATATTTTGCAGTGTCCTGCCCAAGAATCGAAACAGAACCGGTTTCAATTTTTCTAAGGCCTGTTATTGCCTCAACCAGCTCAGTCTGTCCATTGCCTTCAACACCTGCAACTCCAACGATTTCTCCTCGTCTAACTTGAAGAGAAAAATCCTTGAGACCAAGGGTTTTTCTGTTGCTGAGTACATTCAAGGCATTAATGTCAAGGACGACTTCTCCAGCTTCTTTGTCTTTTTTATCAACAGTGAAGGAAACCTCGCGACCAACCATCATATCGGCCATCTGCTGTGTTGAAGTTTCACTGACATCAACTGTTCCGATTACTTTTCCACGTCGAATAACCGTACAGCGATCAGCAATCTCCTTAATTTCTTTCAGCTTGTGGGTAATCAGAATTATTGATTTTCCCTCATTGATAAGATTACGCATGATTCCCATGAGTTCATGTATTTCCTGCGGGGTCAGCACCGCCGTTGGTTCATCAAATATCAGAACCTCTGCATTCCTGTAAAGCATCTTCAGGATTTCCACCCTTTGCTGCATACCAACTGAAATATCTTCAATTATTTCATTCGGATTGATATTGAGACCATACTGTTCGGATAATTCCTTGATGCGGCTGCCGGCTTTTTTTCTGTTAAGAACAAACCCATCTTCCACACCCATAATTATATTCTCTGTAACAGTGAAAGTCTCCACCAATTGGAAGTGCTGATGTACCATTCCTATTCCAAGGGCGTTGGCATCATTGGGATTATTTATCCTGACTTCCTTGCCCCGAACCTTTATCAGGCCTTTGTCCATATGAAAAAGGCCGAAAAGAATACTCATCAAGGTAGACTTACCGGCACCGTTTTCACCCAGCAAAGCAAGGATTTCTCCCTTTCTAAGCTGCACTGTCACATTATCATTCGCAAGAACACCGGGGAATTCTTTTCTTACGCCTAGCATTTCCACAATGTATTCCATAGCTTACTCCTAAGATAAAAAACAAAGGACGGAAGTTACTCCGCCCTTTGCCTGTTCGATTAAATCAATTATTTTATCAAATCGCCTTGAACTTTAGCAACGACGATTGATCCATCAACAAGACTGTTGAATGCTGCTTTATAGGCATCAACTGCTGCCTGTGAAAGATTAGGATTTTCATCAGGAATCTGAACGCCATTGTTTGAAGCATCAAATATCAGTGTTTCGCCGCCTGGGAATGTTCCTTCGTTGTAAGCTTTGACCATGTCATATGCTGCTACGCCGATGGATTTCATTGCTGATGTCAGGATGACTGATTTACTTCCCTCATATACTCCATCCGGATACTGGTCAACGTCTACGCCGACAACCCATACATCTTCGCCTGAAACTGCACGGTTCTTGGCTTCGGTTATAACGCCTACACCAACTCCGCCTGCTGCTGCAAATATTACATCAACGCCTTTGTCATACATCTGTGCAGCAAGAGCTGTTCCTGCTGAAACATTGTCGAATGATCCCTGATATACTACGTTCTCTGCATTTATTGTGGTGTTGGTACCAAGGTTTGCATTTGCATATTCGAGACCCTGCTGGAATCCCCAGTTGAACTTCTGAACTGCAGGAATTTCCATTCCACCGATGAATCCGAATTCTGCATCCGGTTTTTCAACTGCAGCTGCAACACCTGCTAGGAAACCTGACTGTTCTTCTGCGAAGAATATTGATACTACATTTGCTTCCTGTCTGAATTCAGAATAGTCAGCTGAATGAGGAGTTCCGTCGATGAGTACGAATTTTACATCAGGATATTTGTCCTGTGCAGCGAATATCGTAGCTTCGAATTTGAATCCCGGACATACAATCAGCTTGTAGCCAGAGTCAACTAAGTTGGTTATTTCCGTCATGTAATCAGCATCGGTTGTTCCGGCTGGTTTGAGGTATTTGGGCTCGTAGCCAAAATCAGCACAGGCTTCAACAACGCCTTCCCATGTTCCCTGGTTGAAGGATTTGTCATCAATTGTTCCGGCATCGGTTACCATACCAACCTCAGCCTTAAGTGATTCTCCACCGTCGCATCCAACGAACAGTGTTGCCACCATAGCAACTGCCAATAATACTGCCAATAACTTTTTCATTATATTTCCCCCTATAGAAAATTTATCTACGAACATTATATCACAACAAATAATTTGTACATAAAAATTTTTACTGATGCTAAATTTACAAATGCTGAAAATAGTGCCGAAACTACTACATATAGTGTATGCAAAAAGTGTGAATACACTATGGACAAATTATTTCACTTTAAAGTTTAATGAGGCTAAATTAGTTTACTATTAATAACTATTGTGGTTTTACGATAAAAACAGCAAATTTTCTCTTAACTTAAGGCAAATATTGTGTATAATGGTTATAAAATATAAGTAATGGTGGGGACGATGAGCAATAATAACAAAGTTGAATTGTACAGACGCATGAAAAATCTCGTACATTCCATCAAAAGGAAAAGCATTGATGAGATGAAGGAAATGTATGGTAAAGAAATCAGTCATGCTGAATTCCGTGTGCTGCTCTTTATAAATCTTGATGAGGGAACATCCATGGGTAAGATTGCCGGAAGATGGTCCATGCAGATGAGCAATCTCAATAAGGTTGTTGGTTCTCTGATTGAAAGAGGATATATATATAAGAAGCAGTCAGAGCCTGATAAAAGGGTAAAGATGCTGTTCCTTACTGAAGAAGGAGACAGAATCAAAAATAAATTCATTGCTGAATTTGAAAAGAAAATTAATAAAAGTCTTGAAAATGTAAATGACAAAGACATCGAAACTGCACTTGAAACCGTCAATTCAATTCTTGAGCAGATACAGGGGGAATGATGAGTAAACGCAATAAGAGTGATATCAGCAAGCCGTTCGCAGACCGGGATAAGAAAACGAGAAGAAGGTATCTTAAAATTGTACGCAAAGGGATTGTACCAGATAACCTTAAAGGTTCTGAGGATGAGACCCTTATTTCTGCTGCCATTGAACAAAGGAAGTTGATGAAAAAGGGATGGAGTCTTTTTACTGACTTCATGAAGGACAGAAAGTTCAGATATATCGGTGGAATCGCCGCAACTGTAATAGTAAATCTGCTTGCAATAGTAACACCTATTATAATTGCAGATATCGTTGATATGATAAATGTCAGTACGGCAGGCGGAGAGGCCGCTGTTATCGGCAGACTGCAGATACTGTGCCTGGTTCTTGTTGCGGTTGCAGTGGGTAGCCTGGTTTCAACATTCTTAGTAAGGTATTTTATTCTTGGGGCCAGCCTTTTGATGGAATACTCAATGCGAAAGAAAATTTTCAATAAGCTGCTTGACCTGTCCCTGAATTACTTCAACAGGAAGTCTGCCGGTGAAATCATGGCTTTATCGACTAACGACCTGAGCTCACTGAGAATGGCAATCGGCAGGGGAATAATGATAACCGCCAACTCACTGGTTTTACTAGCATCCGGATTTATTTATCTGACTGTCAAGATAAGTCTGCCTCTTACAATAGCACTTTTGATTCCATTTCCTGTTATTATACTGATGATAACTAAGTTCAGTGTTTTCATACATTCAAGATTCAAAAGGGTACAGGAGACTTTCTCTGACTTGAATGCAAAGACTGAAGAAAACATATCAGGTATAAGGATAATAAAATCATTTGTTCAGGAAGAACATGAAAAAGAAAATTTTGCAGAATATAATACAAAGAATTATGAAGCGAACATCAATCTGGCTAAGATAAATGCCATATTTCATCCGTCGCTGACATTCATGTCTACCATGGCATATTTAATAGTACTTATGGTTGGTGGAATATTTGCCATGAAAGGGAACATATCACTAGGAGAGTTCATAGCGGCCAATTCATTCATCGGTATGCTTCTAGGGCCGATAAGATTCATCGGTATGCTTATCGGACATCTGCAAAGAGGAAGGGTTTCACTGGCCAGAATAAGTGAATTGATTTTTGAAAAACCTGATATCTTCGATGGAAAATTCAATGGGGAAAGGAAAGACATTCCTGAACGACTGCGTGGAAATATCAGCATAAAAAATCTACAGTTCAAATATGATAACAGCGATGAGGTTCTTTTCAAAGGAATCAGCACTGAGATCAAGGCAGGTCAGACAGTAGCAATTGTAGGTGAAGTCGGCAGCGGAAAGACAACCATTGCAAATCTTCTAATGAGAATATTCGATGTGGAAAGACAGGGGATGATAGAAATCGACGGTTATGACATAACAGACATATCCCTTAAAACCCTTAGAGAAAACATAGGTTATGTGCCTCAGGACAATTTCCTTTTTTCAGACACAATTGCATATAACATAGGGTTCAGTGAAGACGGATATCCCATGGAATCAATTGAAGAAGCGG
>JAFGIJ010000221.1 GCA_016929655.1 Clostridia bacterium | reverse complement strand
TGAATACTCTTGAGGCTTTGGATTGTGCAAAGAGCATTCCTATATGTTCTCTCATGACTTGCCTTTAAAACATGTATGCAAGTCACTATCGAACCTTGAATTTAATGCTCCCAAGCACCCCCGACTTTTCGCAAGCCTCTGATTGTGCAAAGAGCATACTTCTGTGTTCTATCATGACTTGCCTGTAAAACCTGTATGCAAGTCACTATCGAACCTTGAATTTAATGCTCCCAAGCACCAAAGACTTTCCCTTTAGTCTACTAATGGAAAGTCTATGTACACCCGGGGGCGTAGCTTGACAAATGCTTTTTAAGGGTATACTATTATTCAGCTGGCTTGAAAGACAAATTTTATAGCTTTTTTATTAAAAAAAGTTGTTGCATTTTGTTTTTGGCTGGTTTATAATGACTCTTGCTGTGACAAGGCATACGTAGAATCCGGAGATTGCTGCCATATGGAAGGCAGGTCACTTCGGAGGAGAATGTCCGGTTCAAGAAAGCGGGCGACAAGTCACTGTACGAGATGTAAAGTATTACACCCGGCATGACCGGGTTTAAAATACGACTTGCAGGAAACACCCGGCAAAGTGTACAGGAATCTTGTTGGTAAAGAATTAAGGAGGAACAAATGGCAGGAAAACAGAAAATCAGAATCAGACTTAAAGCTTATGACCATCAGTTGATCGACCAGTCAGCCAACAAAATAGTTGAGACAGCAAAAAGGTCGGGCGCAAAGATTTCAGGGCCGGTGCCCCTTCCAACCAGGAAAGAAATCGTAACTATATTGAGAGCTCCCCATAAATATAAAGACGCAAGGGAGCAGTTCGAAATGAGAACTCACAAAAGGTTAATCGATATTCTGTCACCGACACCCAAAACCATCGATGCGTTGATGAGGCTGGACTTACCGGCGGGTGTAGACATAGAAATTAAATTGTAGGCTATAGGTCAAGTTCGCCAAGGCGAACCAATAACCAAGGAGGTACCGAAAGGTGAAGAAATTCATACTAGGAAAAAAGATCGGAATGACACAGATATTTACCGAGGAAGGATTGTCAATCCCGGTTACAGCCGTTCAGGCAGGTCCCGTTTCCGTGCTGCAGGTCAAGACTGACGAACAGGACGGATATTGTGCTGTCAAGGTTGGATATGAAGATATCAAGGAGTCAAAGACAAACAAACCCATGAAGGGAAGTTTTGATAAGTCTGGTGTAACACCTAAAAGATATCTGAAAGAAATCAGACTGGAAGATTCCGAAGGATTTGAAGTAGGCAAGGACATCAATGTCGGCGAAATGTTTTCAGAAGGAGACGTGGTTGATGTAACCGGAGTTTCCAAGGGAAAAGGATTTGCCGGAACAGTTAAAAGATACAAAACATCCAGAGGACCCGAAACCCATGGTTCACATTACCACAGGGCACCTGGATCAATGGGTTCAGCTACTGATCCTGGCAGGGTTTTCAAGGGGAAAAGGCTTCCAGGACATATGGGATCTGAAAAAGTGACCGTACAGAATCTGGTAATTGTTAAAGTATATGAAGATAAGAACTTACTGCTGGTCAAAGGCGCGGTTCCAGGCCCTAAGGGCGGAGTCCTCGTTATTAAAGAAGCAGTCAAAGCATAATGGAAGGAGGAAGTGCAATGCCTAAAGTAAATGTTTATGACATTAGTGGAAAAGTAGTTGACAGCATGGAGCTGAGCAAAGATATTTTTGGAATTGAAGTTAGTGAAACAGCAATGCACAGTGCGGTTGTTGCGCAGCTTTCCAATGCGAGACAGGGCACACAATCCGCTAAAACAAGGGCGGAAGTCAGGGGTGGCAAAAAAAGACCCTGGAGACAAAAAGGAACCGGAAGAGCCAGACATGGTGGAACAGTACAGCCGCAGTGGACGGGCGGTGGAGTCGCTTTTGCACCAAAGCCGCGAAGCTATCGTATTTCCGTACCTAAAAAACTCAAAAGACTTGCAATGAAATCAGCTCTTACGTCCAAGGTTAATGATGGTAACTTTATGGTTCTTGACAAGCTTGAACTGGCTGAAATCAAAACTAAGGTTGCTGCTGAAATTATTGGAAATTTGAATGCAGATGGAACAACCCTTTTGGTAATGCCTGAAAGCAATCAAACTATAATAAAATCCATAAACAACATTCCGGGCGTCAAGACAACGATTGTCAGCACACTTAATGTTTATGACATACTTAAGTATGACAAATGCATTATGACCAAAGATGCCGTGGCTAAAGTTGAGGAGGTATACGTATAATGAGATATGAAGATATTATCATCAGGCCATATATAACTGAAAGAAGCAGCGATGATATGGCTGAAGGAAAGTATACATTTCTTGTACATCCCGATTCATCAAAGACTGAAGTCAAGGATGCTGTTGAAAAACTTTTCAACGTAAAGGTCCTTAAGGTGAACACTGCCAATTATCAGGGGAAAATTAAAAGAATGGGCGTACATCAGGGTAGAACTGCAAAGTTTAAAAAAGCAATCGTTAAGATTGACATGGATCCCAAGCCTATTGTCTACCTTGAAAAAGGTGGAAAAGAAAAAGCAATAAACAAGAAATACAAAACTAGTATAGAGGAATTCGGTGTAGGCCAGTAAGCCTGCGGATTCGGAAAAGGAGTGAAAAATGCCAACTAAAAAATTTCGTCCTACTTCACCGGCAAGAAGGTTTATGACGGTTTCAACATTTGAAGATATAACCAAGACCACCCCGGAGAAGAAGCTTTTGGCTAAAAAGACAAAAAATGCCGGTAGAAATTCCTATGGAAGAATAACCGTAAGGCATCAGGGTGGTGGAACCAGCCCAAAATATAGATTGATTGATTTCAAGAGAGATAAAGACGGCGTTCCAGGAAAAGTTGCAGCAATTGAGTATGATCCAAACAGAAGTGCCAATATTGCATTGCTTTTCTACGCTGATGGTGAAAAAAGATATATTCTGGCACCGCATACCCTTAAGGTGGGTGATGTGGTTGAATCAGGACCTCAGGCAGATATCAGGGTTGGTAATGCACTTCCCATTGAAAAAATGCCGGTAGGTTCGGTTATACATAACATTGAACTTAAACCAGGAAAAGGCGGTCAGTTGGTCCGGTCAGCCGGAAACTCTGCACAGCTCATGGCAAAAGAAGGTAAATTTGCACAGGTCAGACTTCCTTCGGGTGAAGTAAGAATGGTAAGTCTATTGTGCAGGGCAACCATTGGCCAGGTCGGCAACATAGATATTGAAAATATATCATTGGGTAAGGCCGGTAGAAAAAGGTGGATGGGTATCAGACCTACAGTAAGGGGATCAGTAATGAATCCGAATGACCATCCGCATGGTGGTGGAGAAGGCAAGTCGCCTATAGGAAGACCCGGTCCTTCAACTCCATGGGGCAAACCTGCACTTGGAGCCAAGACAAGGAAGAAAAACAAGCCTTCTGACAAGCTAATCGTCAGAAAAAGGAACGGATAGTAAAAGGAGTACTTCAGAATGAGCAGATCAGTAAAAAAGGGACCGTATGTATTTCCCAGGCTTCTTCAGAAGATAGAGGAAATGAACAGCAGGAACGAAAAAAAGGTTTTGAAGACCTGGTCAAGGGCATCAACGATATTTCCTCAGATGGTCGGACATACGATAGCTGTACATAATGGTAAGAAGCATGTGCCTGTATATATTACAGAAGATATGGTTGGACATAAATTAGGCGAATTTGTCCCCACACGGACATTCAAGGGTCATGGCAACAAGGGCGACAAGTCCAGCTCTGTGTCATAAGGCAGTGAAAGGAGAAAAAAATGGCTAAGAAACAAGTTTCTACAGAAGAACTTCTTGATAATAAAGAAGAAGTAAAAAAAGAATTAAATAAAGCCAGAAGGAAATTCCAGAAAGCTCCCCTGCTCACAAAAAAGGAAAAGAAAGCTCTTGGAATTGGAAAAGACGAAGGAAGAGCCAGCGTCAAGTATATAAGCATTCCTGCTACCAAGGTTAAACTGGTTATTGATCTCATCAGGGGCAAGGGGCTCGAGGAAGCTTACGCAATTGTAAAGCATACCCCAAGGGCAGTCAGTCCATATATATTGAAGCTTCTCAAGTCTGCAGAATCAAATGCAGTAAATAATTTTGAGCTTGACAAAGAAAAGCTTTATGTAGCTGAGGTATATGCTGGACAGGGAACAACCCTGAAAAGAATTATGGCAAATGCACGTGGAAGCGCATCCAGAATTCACAAAAGGACCAGTCATGTAACATTGGTTTTGAAGGAAAGAGCATAGGAGGATAAGTAATGGGACAAAAAGTTAATCCCCATGGTTTGAGAGTCGGAATTATAAAAGACTGGGATACCAAATGGTATGCTAACAAGCGTGATTTCAGCAAATACCTTGTAGAAGACGATAAGGTTAGAAAATATATAAAGAAGAAACTATATATTGCAGGAATATCCCGAATTGAAATAGAACGTGCTGCAAGCAAGATTAAACTTAATATCCATGCTGGTAAACCCGGACTCATCATTGGAAAAGGCGGAGCCGGAATTGAACAGCTCAGAAAAGAAGTTGAAGAACTGACAGCAAAAAGTGTATTGGTCAATATTACAGAAATAAAAAATATTGACGCAGACGCCCAGTTGGTTGCTGAAGGTATAGCTCAGCAGCTTGAAAAGAGAATTTCTTTCAGAAGAGCTATGAAACAGGCCATGTCCAGGGCAATGAAAGCAGGAGCTTTAGGAATTAAAACTATGTGTGCAGGCAGACTCGGCGGCGCAGAAATAGCAAGAAGCGAACATTACCACGAAGGTACAATTCCTCTTCAGACGCTGAGAGCGGACATTGATTATGGATTTGCTGAAGCAAATACTACTTATGGTAAGATTGGTGTAAAAACCTGGATATACAAGGGAGAAATTCTTCCGGAGAAGAAAGTCAAAACGGAAGGAGGACTGGACTGATGTTAATGCCTAAAAGGGTTAAATTCAGAAGAGTACACAGAGGTAAAATGAAGGGCAAAGCCAGCAGGGGCAACAAACTTATCCATGGTGATTTCGGCCTGGTGGCAATGGAACCCGCTTGGATTAAGAGCAATCAGATAGAGGCAGCCCGTGTTGCTATAAACCATTATCTTCACAGGAATGGTAAGCTTTGGATAAAAATATTCCCACATAAGCCTGTTACACAAAAACCGGCGGAAACCAGGATGGGAAGCGGAAAAGGTAGCCCAGAGTATTGGGTAGCCGTAGTTAAACCCGGTCGCATCATGTTTGAAGTGGGCGGAGTCTCGAGAGAAATGGCTGTTGAAGCATTGAAAAGAGGAATGCATAAACTTCCTATAAAATGCAGGGTTATGATCAGAGATGAGGAAGAGAAGGTTGGTGAAGCAGATGAGAGCTAATGATATAAGAAAATTATCAACTGAAGAACTCGCTAAAGAACTTAACGAATTGAAATCAGAACTTTTTAACCTTAGATTTCAGTTTGCAACAAGTCAGCTTGAAAACCCCATGAAACTTAAAGCTGTTAAAAAGGACATCGCAAGAGTCAAGACAGTTATAAGGGAACGTGAATTATTGGCAGGCAGCGGTAGCTGATGGCTGCAGATGGAGGAATGAACGGTATGGATAATACAAGAAATCTCAGAAAAACCAGGACCGGCAAGGTCGTTAGCGACAAAATGGATAAGACAATCGTTGTTGCCGTTGAAACAAGTGTTAAGCACCCTCTTTATAAGAAGATTATAAAGAGAACTTATAAATTGAAGGCTCACGATGAAAATAACGAGTGCCGTATAGGTGATACAGTAAAAGTAATGGAAACCAGGCCAATAAGCAAAGATAAAAGATGGCGTTTGGTACAGATTACCAACAAGGCGCAGTAACATCGGGAGGAGGAATTATAATGATTCAGATGCAAACAATACTGAAATCTGCTGACAACACAGGAGCAAAAGAGCTAATGTGCATAAAAGTTCTCGGCGGATCAAAGAGAAAATATGCAAACATCGGTGATGTCATCGTTTGCAGCGTAAGAAGTGCAGCACCCGGCGGATCTGCAAAAAAAGGTGAAGTCGTGAAATGCGTTATAGTCAGATCAAAAAAAGGTATCAGAAGACCAGACGGGTCATATATCAGATTTGACGAAAATGCTGCTGTAATAATAAAAGAAGACCAGGAACCGCAGGGAACCCGTATATTCGGACCTGTGGCCAGGGAACTCAGGGATAAGAATTATATGAAGATTGTATCCCTGGCGCCTGAAGTACTTTAGGAAGGAAGGAACGAACATGGCAAGGAAAATGCATGTAAAAGCCGGAGACAACATTATTGTGTTGAGCGGCAAGGACAAAGGAAAATCAGGCAAAGTCATTGAAGTGAATCCCAACAAAGGTACAGTTCTGGTTGAAGGCATAGGCATGGCTACGAAACATGTCAAACCAAAGAGAATGGACCAGCAGGGTGGAATAATTCATCAGGAAACCCATATTGATGCTTCAAACGTTATGCTTGTATGCAGTAAATGCAAAAAACCGTCCAGAACTGAAAGAAAAGTTGAAGAAAACGGTCGTAGAGTCCGCTTGTGCAAGAAATGTGGACAGACCATTGATGTAATAAAAGAAGCGGCGAAATAAGCCGGAGGGAGGTTTAAACAAATGGCAAGATTAAAAGATGCATATAAAGAAAAAGTTATACCGGCCATGATGGATAAGTTCAGTTATTCGAACATAAACCAGGTTCCCAGGCTTGAGAAGATCGTTGTCAACATGGGTGTTGGTGAAGCCAAGGATAACCCAAAGGCAATTGATTCAGCTGTCAAGGACATGACCATTATAACCGGACAGAAACCAGTTGTAACAATTGCTAAAAAATCAGTTGCAAATTTCAAGCTTAGGGCTGGAATGAAAATAGGTTGCAAGGTAACCCTACGAGGCGAAAGAATGTATGAATTCGCCGACAGGTTCATGAATATTGCCCTTCCAAGAGTCAGGGACTTCAGGGGTGTTTCCGCTGATTCCTTCGATGGCAGGGGAAATTATTCGGTTGGAGTAAAAGAACAACTCATATTCCCTGAAATAGTCTACGATGAAGTTGATAGTATCAGGGGAATGAATGTTTGTTTTGTTACCACGGCCAAAAGTGACGAAGAAGCCAGGGAACTGCTCGACTTGATGGGCATGCCCCTCAAAAAGTCGTAACGAGGAGGATTTATTGTGGCTAAAAAGGCAATGATTTTAAAGCAGCAGCGGGAGCAGAAATATAAAACCCGTGAATACAACAGATGCAAGATATGCGGCAGACCACATGCATATATGAGAAAATATGGTGTATGCAGAATCTGTTTCAGGGAATTGGCTTACAAGGGCCAGATACCCGGCGTAAGAAAAGCAAGCTGGTAAGGTTTGGGAAGGAGATAACTATATGCAGATTTCAGATGTAATTGCTGATATGTTAACAAGAATAAGAAACGCGGGTTCAGCCAGGCACGAAACAGTTGATATTCCTGCTTCAAACCTCAAGAAATCCATTGCGGATATTCTTCTGAGAGAAGGTTATGTAAGCGATGTGAAGGTTCTCGAAGGCGGCGTTCAGGGAGTTATTAGAATAACACTTAAATATACTTCTGATAAAAGGAATGCCATCAAGGGAATCAAGAGAATCAGCAAACCTGGACTCAGGGTATATGCAGGAAAAGAAGATATTCCCAAGGTTCTCGGTGGATTGGGAACGGCAATAATATCAACATCAAAGGGCATTGTAACCGACAAGGAAGCAAGATCACAGGGTGTTGGCGGTGAAGTAATGGCGTTTGTTTGGTAAATTGCACTTTTTAGTTTCTGAAAAGGGCCATGGCTCATAATGTCAAGGACAAGAAGGAGGACGTAATGTCACGTATAGGGAAGATGCCCATAGATATACCAAAGGGCGTTGATGTAAAAATTGAAGAAGGAAACAAAGTCACTGTTAAAGGCCCCAAGGGTACAATGGAACAGACTTTCAGTTCCGACATGCTGATTAAAATTGAAGAAAATCAAGTCATAATTGAGAGACCAAGTGATTTGAAAAGACACAAGGCTTTCCATGGTCTTACAAGAAGTCTTTTGAACAATATGGTGGTAGGCGTCAGCGAAGGTTTCGAAAAGAAACTTGAAATCAATGGTGTTGGATACAGAGCTCAGCTCCAGGGAACAAATCTCTTACTGAGTCTTGGTTACTCACATCCAATTGAAATGATACCTCCGAAGGGTATAACCGTTGAAGTTCCTGCCCAGACACAGATAATTGTCAAAGGATATGACAAGCAGGCTGTAGGCGAATTTGCCGCTGAAATAAGAGCAAAGAGGAAACCTGAGCCGTATCTTGGAAAAGGCGTCAAGTATGCTGACGAAAAGATCAGACGCAAGGAAGGAAAAACCGGATCGGTTTAAGGGTGTAAGTTATGATTAATAAAGATGATAAAAACAAACTTAGAAAAAAGAAACATTTGAGAATAAGAAATAAAATTTCCGGTACTATGGAAAGACCAAGACTCAATGTTTACAGGAGCAATAAGAATATTTATGCTCAGATAATTGACGATGTAAGTGGAGTAACCCTCGTATCTGCTTCTACAGTTGAAGCCGCATTGAAGAATAATGTTAATTACGGCGGAAACAAGGAAGCTGCGAAGGAAGTTGGAAAACTGATTGCCCAGAGAGCTGTTGAAAAAGGAGTCAAACTGGTAGTTTTTGACAGGGGCGGCTACATTTACCACGGTAGGGTAAAGGAACTGGCTGATGCAGCCAGGGAAGCTGGGCTTGAGTTTTAATAAGGGAGGATATGATTTTGCAGCGTAGGGATAATAATTCAGTAGAATTAAAAGAAAAAGTAGTCAAGATCGGTCGTGTTACCAAGGTTGTAAAAGGCGGAAGGAACTTTAGATTCAGCGCACTTGTTGTTGTTGGAGATGAAGAAGGAAAAGTCGGTGTAGGCCTCGGAAAAGCAGTTGAAATTCCTGATGCTATTAGAAAAGGAATTGATGACGCGAAAAAGAACATGATCAGAGTACCGCTCGTGAACTCAACACTTCCCCATGAAATAATTGGTGAATTTGGTTCAGCAAGGGTTTTGATTAAACCAGCAGCAGCCGGTACCGGTGTTATAGCAGGCGGCGCAGTCAGGGCTGTCATGGAACTTGCAGGCGTTAAGAATGTAAGAGCCAAGTGTATCGGATCCAGCAGCGCAATAAACGTTGTAAAGGCTACTATAGCCGGACTTAGTGAAATGCGTACAGTGGAAGAAGTTGCGAAGGACAGAGGACTCTCTGTTGAAGCAGTAACAGGACAGGAGGGTTAAGCAAATGGCTAAAGCAAAAGTTAAGACATTGAAAATAACACTCAGGAAGAGCACTATTGGTGCACTCGCAGTCCATAAGGCTACTGTTGAAGCCCTCGGACTCAGAAAAATCGGACAGACTGTGGAAAAACAGGACAATCCCCAGACAAGAGGGATGATTGCCAAGATTTCACATCTGTTGTCAGTAGAAGAATAACAGGAGGACGGCAGAATGAAACTTAATGAACTAAAGCCGGCTGCCGGCTCTAGAAAAACAGCAAAAAGAAAAGGTCGTGGTCATGCTACCGGAAACGGAAAGTTTGCAGGCAGAGGCCGTGATGGGCAGAATTCACGTGCAGGTGGCGGGGTTCGCATAGGGTTCGAAGGCGGACAGATGCCATTGTACAGAAGAATACCCAAAAGAGGATTTACCAATGCAAGGTTCAAGAAAGAATATGCTGAAGTAAACGTTGAAACACTTAATTCATTTAGAAGTGGTTCTACCGTTGATGAAGAAAAACTTCTTGAAGCTGGAATCATAAAAAAGACGCTTAAAGGTGTTGTTGTTCTTGGAGACGGCGAATTAACAAAAAAACTTACTGTAAAAGCAGCTAAGTTCTCTAAATCCGCAGTAGAAAAGATCGAAGCAGCCGGAGGAAAGGCAGAGGTAGTATAGATGTTTGAGACCATCAAGAACGCTTGGAAGATAGGGGATCTAAAAAAGAAACTGCTTGTAACAGTGGGATTGCTCCTCATCTACAGATTGGGAAGCCATCTTCCTGTTCCGGGTCTTATAAGCGAAGCGTTTGAAGCAATGACTGAAGGCAACCAGCTTTTTGGTTTCATGGACACCTTCTCGGGAGGTGCGTTCAGCAGGGCTTCACTTTTCGCAATGAACATTACCCCGTATATCAATGCATCGATTATCATGAACCTTCTTACAGTTGCCATCCCTGCACTCGAAAGAATGCAGAAGGAAGGAACCGAAGGAAGGAAGAAGATACAGCAGATAGTAAGGTATCTGGCAGTTGCACTTGGATTTTTCCAGGCAGCTATGCTTTATATAAGCCTTGCAAACAACAATGTAATTTATGACGGAGGATCGGTTGTTTCTTTCTTCATTATTACTCTTTCATTTACAGCAGGCACTGCATTTATAATGTGGCTTGGTGAAAATATTACAGAGTATGGAATCGGAAACGGCATATCACTGATAATCTTTGCAGGAATTCTTGCAAGGGCGCCACAGGGCGTAGCACAGATATGGACATATTACCAGGGCGGATTCTTTGGAACAGGCATTCTTGCAATACTTGCAATGGTTGCAATTGTAGCTGTGTTTGTTGTTTCAATCGTCGGGGTTATATATGTAACACAGGCTGAGAGAAAGATACCGGTACAATATGCTAAAAGAGTTGTTGGTAGAAAGATGTACGGCGGACAGAGCACACATCTTCCTATGAAAGTCAACATGGCAGGTGTTATACCTATCATCTTTGCTACATCAATAACAACACTGCCATCCATAATCATTGGTCTTGCTGCACCGAATACAACCAATAGGTTCCTTCTGGCACTGCAGCAGCAGGGTGGCATTGCACATATGACAATTATGGCAATATTGATTATATTCTTTGCTTTCTTCTATACAATAATTCAGTTCAATCCTGTTGAAGTTGCAAACAATATGAAAAAGAACGGCGGTTTCATACCAGGTATAAGACCGGGTAAACCAACCGCAGACTATATAGCCAAGGTACTGAACAGAATAACATGGTTCGGTGGATTCTTCCTTGCAGCCGTTGCAGTATTCCCACAGATACTTGGATCCGTTTTCGGAATCAACATCTGGTTTGGTGGAACAGCATTGCTTATCGTGGTCGGGGTTGCACTTGATACGATCAAACAGGTAG
This sequence comes from Clostridia bacterium, assembly GCA_016929655.1. GTDB lineage: Bacteria > Bacillota > Clostridia > DUPQ01 > DUPQ01 > JAFGQE01. The sequence goes on along the minus strand of JAFGIJ010000221.1, from coordinate 1,497 downwards.
AATCACAGATGCTCATGAGGCATTATAAAGGTTTCCTTGATTAAGAGCCTGATTGATGAAAGGTGAGAGTATGATATTGATATTGCTTGGAGCACCCGGTAGCGGAAAAGGTACACAGGCAGGGGTTATATCCGAAAGGTATGGTATCCCCCATATTTCAACCGGAGACATTTTCAGAAAGAATATCAAGGAAGGGACACAACTCGGCCGCAAGGCAAAAGAGTACATTGACAAAGGGTTACTGGTTCCCGATGAGGTTACAAACGGAATTGTGGAATCCAGGATACTTGAGAACGACTGCGGGGAAGGGTTCATACTGGATGGATATCCAAGGACAACCGACCAGGCACAGGTTCTTGAAACATACCTTGGCAAAATGGGAAAATCAATTGATGCGGTATTGAACATTGATGTTCCTGATGAGCAGGTGGTTGAGCGGCTTTCCGGTAGATTTATGTGCAGGTGCGGTGAAACATATCACACGGCTTACAAAAAGCCGGAGGTTGAAGGAATATGCAACAAATGTGGCAAGGAACTTTACCAAAGGGATGATGACAAGCCTGAGACGGTAATCGAACGATTGAGGGAGTATTACCGAAAAACAGCTCCCATCATTGATTACTACAATGGTAAGGGATTACTTGTTAGAATAGACGGAACACCCATGCCTGACAAGGTGACAGAACTGATAGAAAAGTTTCTCGAAGAATCAGGTTATGGTACCCGGAGGTGAAAGTAGTGGACGCGAATCCCGGACAATTGGTACTTTCGAAAGCAGGAAGGGATAAAGGGAAAAAGTTCATAATAACTGCCGTAGATAAAGAAAGCGGCTATGCACACATTGTGGATGGAAAACTCAGGAGAGTTGAAAATCCCAAGAAAAAGAAATTGAAACATCTTGAGGTGACCGGAATAACAAGCAGTAAGATTGCTGAAAAGATAAAAGAAGGCAAACCACTGCAGAATCCCGAGATCGTCAAGGAAATAAAATTGTTGGAGACTGAAGAAATAAAATAAGGAGGATATACTTTGGCAAAAGATGTTATTGAAGTAGAAGGCGTTGTTAAAGAAGCATTACCCAATGCACTGTTTAGGGTAGAGCTTACAAACAAGCATGTCATAATGGCACACATATCAGGTAAGCTGCGGATGCACTACATCAGAATCTTACCCGGTGACAAGGTCAAGGTTGAAATGTCCCCTTATGACCTTACTAAAGGAAGAATAACCTGGAGAGGCAGATAAAAGGAGTAAGCAATGAAAGTTAAACCATCAGTAAAGAAAATTTGCGACAAGTGCAAAATAATAAAAAGAAAAGGCAAAGTAATGGTAATTTGTGAAAATCCCAGACATAAGCAGGTTCAGGGATAAGATTATATTGCACACTTCCGGGGCGGCTGCATAGAGGACTATGCCCGGAGTGATTATATAACAATCGTGAGTTACGAAAAATTATGGAGGTAATTGATTAATGGCTCGTATTGCCGGGGTGGATTT
>JAFGIJ010000054.1 GCA_016929655.1 Clostridia bacterium | reverse complement strand
AGAATATTTATTCTTTTATATGAGTCAGACAGCCTGTATAAATCACGGCAGAACATTTCAAAATAGGCCATCAGATGATGGGCCAGGGTAATGGGTTGTGCAGGCTGCATATGTGTAAAGCCTGGCATTATTGTTTCCAGATGATTCAATGAAGTGTCAAGAAGCGTTTCACAGAGGGTAATAAGAAGTTTTGTGAAGTTATGACATTCATCACGCAAATACATTCTTGTATCAAGGGAAACCTGGTCATTCCTGCTTCTTGCAGTGTGAAGCTTTTTACCGGCATCACCAATGCGTTTTGTAAGCTGATCTTCGATTGCCATATGTATGTCTTCTGAATTACGGTTTAGTTCCAGTGTTCCATTTTCTAATTCCTTAAATATATCCGAAAGTCCTTCGACGATTAAATTCAATTCTCTGACATCTAGCATGCCTATTTTATGAAGCATTTTTGCATGGGCTATACTACCGCTTATATCATATTTATAGAATCGAATATCAAAGCTCAGCGAAGAATTGAAATCATTTGCTGAATCATCTGTATCCTTCGAAAAACGACCGGACCACATTTTCATTGGTTACTCCTTGTTCTTTTCTTCCATCAATGCTTTGACCCTAAGAGGGAGACCAAATAAATTAATAAAACCCTCGGCATCACTCTGATTATATATCTCATCCTCACCAAATGTCGATAAATCTTCATCATGAAGGGAGTAGGGGGACTTAGTACCGGCAGGTATGATATTACCTTTGTAAAGCTGAAGCTTAACTGTTCCGGTAACATTTTCCTGAGTCTTATCAACAAAAGCAGAAAGAGACTCACGAAGAGGAGTGAACCATTGGCCATTGTAAACAAGTTCTGCAAATTTGTTTGCGACAAGCTCCTTGTAATGGAATGTTTCCCTGTCAAGACAAAGGTATTCCAGCTCGTTATGGGCAGCATAAAGTATTGAACCACCGGGTGTTTCATATACACCCCTTGATTTCATGCCAACCAATCTGTTTTCAGTTATATCTATGATACCGATGCCATGTCTGCCACCGATTAAATTCAATGCTTCAAGAAGTGAAAGGCCATTCATTGTTTTACCATTCAAAGAAACAGGAATACCTTTTTCAAAACCAATTTCAACATATTCCGGAATGTCAGTTGCCCTTTGAGGAGTTGTACTTAGTTTAAGAATCTTATCATAATCAGGAGCATCTGCAGGGCTTTCAAGATCTGCACCTTCATGACTAAGGTGCCAGATGTTTCGGTCCCTGCTGTAATTGTCTTTCTTTGTAACAGGTATCGGAATATTTCTTTCTATTGCAAAATCTATTGCATCATTCCTTGATTTAATGTTCCAAATTCTCCATGGAGCGATTATTTTCATATGAGGAGCCAAGGCTTTGATGGTAAGTTCAAAACGAACCTGGTCATTTCCTTTTCCGGTGCAACCATGGACTATGGCAGTACAGTTTTCATTTTGTGCTATTTCAACAAGGCGTTTTGCAATGATAGGTCGTGCAAAGGAAGTTCCCAAAAGGTATTTTTTTTCATAAACAGCCCCGGCTTTGAGGGTGGGGAATACATATTCGTTTATAAATTCCTCACGAAGGTCTTCAATATATAGCTTCAAAGCTCCTGATTTTATTGCCTTATCGTAAAGGGGGGCAAGCTCTTCGCCCTGACCGACATCAGCTGCCATGGCAACTACGTCACAATCATAGTTTTCCTTTAACCAGGGAATGATTATCGAAGTATCCAATCCTCCTGAATAAGCCAACAGAAACTTTTCTTTTACTACCATTAATATATCCTCCAAGGTGTGTTAAAATAATTATAGGTATTATACATAAAAGTGTATAAATATACAATAGAGTTTTTAATTATTCATTATAAGGTGCAAGAAGTGATTATTTTAGGTATAGATCCAGGATATGCAATTATAGGATATGGGATTTTAAAATTTGAGGGCAACAGCTTTCAAATACTTGACTATGGTTCAATTGAAACAATGGCCGGTACAGAATTTTCTGTTAGACTTAAAAGAATATATATGGGAATGAAAGAATTAATAGATAAATACAAACCTGATGCTGTTGCAGTTGAAGAACTTTTTTTTAATAAAAATACTAAAACAGCAATGAAGGTAAGCCATGGTCGGGGAGTAATACTACTTTCTGGAGCTCTGAATGACATAGAAGTATTTGAATACACTCCATTGCAGGTGAAACAGGCAGTTTGTGGATATGGCCGGGCTGATAAGAATCAAGTACAGCAAATGGTTAAGATAATACTTGGATTGAGTGAAGTGCCGAAACCGGATGATACTGCTGACGCATTGGCTGTTGCCATTTGTCACGGTCATTCATATAATTTGAATAACCTTCAAGATTCAAAACGGAGATGATGATGTACGATTTTATCAAAGGAACAGTGGTTTCGACAGCAAAAGAATATATGGTTCTGGAAAACAGCGGAATAGGATACCGTATCAATACATCTGCAAACACTATGTCAAAGATTATTTCAGGTGATGCCAATGTTAAAATATATACACATTTGCATGTACGGGAAGATGCTATGATGCTTTACGGTTTTACAGATTGCGAAGAACTTTCAATCTTTGAAATGCTGATTGGTATTTCCGGAATCGGGCCAAAGGTTGCTTTGGGCGTTCTTTCAACATTTACCCCTCAGGCTGTGGCAATTGCCATAGCATCTGATAATTCTGCAGAACTTTCAAAAGCAAAAGGAATCGGACGTAAAACAGCAATGAGGATAATACTGGAATTGAAAGACAAATTCAAGGCTATTGAAAAAGAGGAAATGCTTTCAGAGTCAGAACAGGGTACCAATCAGATAACAGAAGAGACAAAGACTGCCCTGATGGTACTTGGGTTCAAGGCTGCAGATGCTTCATTGACCGCAAATGAAAATTATGAAGACGGAATGACTGTAGAAGGTCTGATTATGAAATGCTTGAAAAAAATGAGTAGCTGACGGAGGGGAAATGGACGAAGAAAAAATTACAAACAGCAGTTTTATAAATCAGGATATCACTGAAAATACCCTTAGGCCAAAAAGCTTCAACGAATATTTCGGGCAAAAGAAGGTCAAGGAGAATCTTAAAATCTATATTGAAGCAGCAAGGCAAAGGGAAGAACCGTTGGATCATGTATTGCTTTATGGACCTCCCGGATTGGGAAAAACCACCCTTGCAAATATAATAGCTTCAGAAATGAATGTAAATATCAGGATTACCAGTGGTCCCGCCATTGAAAAAGCAGGTGATCTTGCAGCCATACTTACCAATCTTCCCGAGAATTCAGTTTTATTCATTGATGAAATTCATAGATTAAACAGAACAGTGGAAGAGATACTTTATCCTGCAATGGAGGATTTTGCACTTGATATAATAATTGGAAAAGGTCCGAGTGCAAGAAGCATCAGGCTTGAACTTCCAAGATTTACCCTTATTGGTGCGACTACAAGAGCAGGAATGCTAACATCACCTTTAAGAGATAGATTCGGAATCATTAACCGTCTGGAAATGTACAGCATAAAGGAGCTTCAGACAATAGTAAAAAGGTCTGCAGGTATATTGAATATAAGTATTTCAAACGAAGGGGCTCATGAAATTGCTCGAAGATCCAGAGGAACACCGAGGATTGCAAACAGACTTCTCAAAAGGGTAAGGGATTTTGCGCAGGTTGAAGATCTTGACATCATCGAAAAAGAGATTGCTGACAAAAGTCTGACAGCTCTTGAGGTGGACCACATTGGCCTTGATGCAATAGACAGGAAATTACTCCATGCAATCATAACAAAGTTTTCAGGAGGGCCTGTGGGACTTGAGACACTGTCTTCAACCATCAGTGAAGAAAAAGATACTATAGAAGATGTATATGAACCTTTTTTACTGCAGCTTGGCTTCCTAAACAAAACCCCCAGAGGACGTTGTGCTACCGAAGCTGCATATCTTCATATGGGATTTGAACCGAAGGTGAAGGAATGAAACTGCTTTTACACACATGCTGTGGACCATGCATGACTGCTTTCAATGAATATTTTGTTGAAAAGGAGATTGAATATTCTGCCTTTTTCTACAATCCTAATATTCACCCTTATAAGGAATATTTGAAGCGAAGGGACACACTTTCTTCATATGCAAATAAAATAGGTGTAGCACTGATTATTGGTGAAAGTTTTATGCAGGATAAATGGGAAAGAGATTTCAATCAGCTTAATGGCTACGATAGATGCAGTAATTGTTATGGAATCAGATTAAGTGAAACAGCAAAAACTGCCGCTGCTATAGGTTTTACACATTTTACTTCTACATTGCTTGTCAGTCCATATCAGAAGCATGAACTTATCAAGCAAATCTGCTTGAAAGAAGCAGACAAGTTTGGAATTGAATTCTTTTATGAGGATTTCAGAACACTGTTCAGGAAAGGTCAGGATATCGCCAGACAAAATGATCTTTACAGGCAAAAATACTGTGGATGCTTTTATTCCCTGGATGAATCCAAATTCAAGGACAAGATTGACTGGGATTAGTCCTTATTTTTTATATTTTCCAACTCAGACATCATTTTTGCTGCAATTTCTTTTTCACGAAGGAACGAATTGACCTGTTCCCAATAGTCATCTTTCATTGAATACAGCTGTCCGGTCAAACCTTCTCTTTCGGATTCATAAAATGAAGGTGAAGAAAATCCACCTGAACCAAGACCATCAATCAGCTTCCAGTCCTTTGAACGTATTGCAAACATTCCATGTATCGAGTGATTGATGATGGTATCCCGTGAAGTAGCACGTGGATTTCGAAAAATATCCAAAAGGGAAAAACTATCAGGAGCTTCGTCTGATTTCAGTTCATACCCAACTATTTGAGCTACTGTGGACATAAAATCAATCAATCCTACCAACGAATCACTAACTGTATCAATTGGAATGACACCTGGCCAGGATGCTATGAATGGTACCCTGTGACCACCTTCAAAAATATCAGCCTTGTATCCTCTCAAATCACCATTGGACTTATGACCATATGTGCGTCCAAAGAAGTCACACGCATTTGCACCATTGTCACTCGTAAAAATTATGAGGGTTTCATCAGTTATATCAAGTTCTTCAAGCTTGGAAGTAATTTGTCCCAGGCACCAGTCTGCCAGCATTACAGAGTCACCTCTTAAACCAGCATCGCTTTGACCTCTAATAAAATCAGGCGGAACACATGGACGATGAGGGGATGATAAGGGCACATAAGCAAAAAACGGTATATTTTCCTTTGCACAACTTTCAATGAATCTGCAGGTTTCTTCTGTAAACCTGACATCAACCTCAGTGTCATCCCAGTCACTGACTGCCAGACCCGCCCTTTGCTGGGTTATAATTTCTTTTTCAACAGATGGTATTCCGACGGTATTTCGGTTTCTGATGAAACAATAAGGTGGCATGTCGAGGGAGCCGGATATACCAAAGAAGTGGTCAAAACCATGATCAAGCGGGCCTCCATAAAGTGGTTTTGAATAGTCTATTTCATGAAAATGTTGATCTGCATTATCCGGATAATCATTCAAGGATTGAGGTTCTGAAAAAAAACTGCCGTCAGAGAGTTGGTATCTGAATCCAAGATGCCATTTTCCAAAAGCCCCGGTTGCATAGCCAAAATCCCTGAGCAAAGATGCAACGGTTTTTCTTCCATCCTCAATCAGAGGCAGTCCGTGACCGCATTGTACATTGCATTTTAATCTGGTACGCCATGAGTACCTTCCGGTCATGATGCTGTATCTGGAAGGTGTGCATACAGCAGAAGAAGAATGTGCATCAATAAATCTCATTCCCTTTGAAGCCAGTGAATCTATGTTCGGAGTTCTAATCTTCTCTGAACCATAGCAACCAGCATCACCATAACCCATGTCATCTGCCATAACGAACACTATATTCGGACGATTTGGAATTTTATCAAACATTTTGAACCCCTACTTAAAAATTTGCTAACAGATACATTATATATTAGAATCATATCATGAAAAGATTATTTGCAATTCTGATTGTATTGATATTGATTTTTAACTTTGTTTCCTGTGAAGAAAACGAAATTATTCTATCTGAAAATCCCAGTGCTTCTCCTTTGGTATCAGAAACACTTTTAACAACTACACCAACAGCTTCGCCAACGAAAACCTCTGCACCAATACCTACACAGACACCAACAGTATCACCAACTCCTATGCCAACACCCACTCCAACCCCGACTCCAACACCGACTGCATCATCTACACCAACACCGATTGCATCACCTACACCTGTACCGACACCGTCACCTACACCTGTACCGACACCGACACCGTCACCTACAACGACTGCTTCACCTGCACCTGCACCTGTACCGACACCGTCACCTACACCTGTACCGACACCATCACCTACACCGACACCGACTGCTTCACCTGCACCCACACCGATTCCTATACCTGAACCAACGGATAGTCCACCTGCATCATCAATCATCAATCCGGATGAGGAGGTATCAGTGGATTTATCAAATGTAAACAATGGCGTTTTCGGAGTTTCCTATAATTTTGATACAGCTGACAGATTGAAGATTTATGTAACAAAAGACAGCCAGGCACTTTGGTATGACATTTTACCAAGAAGACTTACATATTTCCCACTACAGCTTGGAAACGGAATTTATAAGGTCAGGGTAGTGAAGGAAATAAACAATACAGGTAAATATAGTGTTGTTTACAGTAAAAATGTTGCACTGGATATTCCTGATGACAGAGTTGTATTCAAAAACTCAATTGCTGAGATTTTCTGGACACCGGAAATGGCAGCAATAGTCTTTGCTTATGAAAGAACAAACACCGAAAATTATGAATGGGATATGGTTGTTAACCTATATGATTATATGGTTAAGAATTACAAATATGATTATGATAAGATTTCTGTCGTAACCGGGATGGTTCCCGGTTATGTACCAAGTATTGAAGTTATTTTTCCTTCCCAGAAACTGATTTGCTATGATTACTCTGTGTTGTTTGCAGGAATGCTCAGGAGTCTAGATATTCCAGTCAAGCTTGTAAAGGGTTACTCAACATATGTTAATGGATATCATGCCTGGAATGAAGTATATAATCCTGACACTGACAGTTGGATTGTGATCGATATAACAGTTGATTCTTCATATTACAACTGGAACAAGGCATACAATATGGAGAAAGATCCTGATGATTATACTGTTAAATATATCTATTGATGTTGAGGCTCATTGACACACAAATACTCATATACTATAATTCCTTAAAAGAAATGGGGGTTAAAAATGGCGTATTTCTATGAATCTGTTTCAAGAACATTCAGCGAATATATTATGATTCCGAATCTCACGACAAAGGATTGCTTTACTGACAATGTCAAGCTCAGAACTCCTTTGGTTAGGTATAAAAAAGGTGAGGAACCCGAGTTCTGCCTTAATGTTCCCTTTGCATCAGCAATAATGCAGTCTGTCTCAAACGACACTCTTGCAATCGCCCTGGCAAAGTCAGGCGGAATCAGTTTCATTTTCTGTTCCCAACCCATTGAATCGCAGTGTGAAATGGTAAGCCGGGTAAAGAAATTCAAAGCCGGATTTGTTATAAGCGACTCAAATCTAAAACCGGATGACACATTGGAAGCCGTGATAGAAATGAAGAACAAAACAGGGCATTCCACGATGGCTGTAACTTCCGACGGAACCTCTGCAGGAAAACTCATGGGTGTTGTCACAGGCAGGGATTACAGGCTTTCAAGGGATGATGTGAAAAAAAAGGTATCTGAATTCATGACACCTCTGGATAAGCTTATAACAGGAAAACTTGGAATAACTCTGAAGGAAGCAAATGATAAAATCTGGGACAATAAACTTAACAGTCTCCCAATAATTGATGATTCAGGTAATCTTGCTTATTTTGTATTCAGAAAAGACTATGATGACCACAAGGACAATCCGGAAGAGCTACTGGATGATGAAAAAAGATATTTTGTTGGGGCAGGGATAAATACCAGGGATTATAAAGACAGGGTGCCTGCACTGATTGAAGCTGGTGCAGATATACTTTGCATAGATTCCTCCGATGGCTACTCACAATGGCAGGAAGACACGGTCAGGTGGATAAGGGCAGAATACGGAGACAGCATCAGAATTGGTGCAGGAAATGTTGTTGATGCAGAAGGTTTCAGATTTCTTGCAGATGCAGGAGCTGATTTTGTCAAGGTAGGCATCGGCGGAGGTTCCATATGTATTACCAGGGAACAAAAGGGAATTGGAAGAGGTCAGGCTACAGCGGTTGTTGAAGTAGCTAAAGCAAGAGATGATTATTATAAAGAAACCGGTATATATGTTCCGATATGTTCTGACGGAGGAATCGTTCATGACTATCACATTGTGCTCGCCCTGGCCATGGGAGCTGACTTTATTATGATGGGCAGATATTTTGCCCGTTTTGATGAAAGTCCAACAAAGGTAATAAAACTGGGTAACAACTATGTAAAAGAATATTGGGGCGAAGGATCAAACAGAGCCAGGAACTGGCAGAGATACGATGCCGAAGATAAAACATTGAAGTTCGAGGAAGGTGTAGACAGTTATGTCCCTTATGCAGGAAAATTGAAGGACAATCTTAGCAAGACATTGAGTAAAATCAAGTCTACTATGTGCAGTTGTGGTTCCATAAATATCAAGGAACTGCGTGAAAAATCAAGGATTGCCTTGGTTTCATCCACCAGCCTGGTTGAAGGCGGAGCACATGATGTTATATTGAAGGATAAATCTGACTTCTAAAATAAAAAGAACAAATGTTCACATTGCCGTCCACTTGTGATATAATGGGGCGGCAATATTAATGTTGGGTAGTAGTGATATATGAAAAATGATTACATACATGTTAAAGGGGCCAAGGAACACAATCTCAAGAATATAGATGTTAAAATTCCAAGAGATAAACTGGTTGTTGTTACCGGCATAAGTGGGTCGGGAAAATCGTCCCTTGCCTTTGATACAATTTATGCCGAAGGTCAAAGGCGCTATGTTGAAAGTCTTTCAGCATATGCCAGACAGTTTCTGGGTCAGATGAACAAACCTGATGTTGAGTTCATCGAAGGTCTTTCACCGGCTATTTCAATTGACCAAAAGACTACAAGCCGAAATCCAAGGTCTACAGTAGGGACTGTAACAGAAATACATGATTATTTGAGGCTCCTTTTCGCAAGAATAGGAATTCCTCACTGTACGGTATGCGGAAGGGAGATCGCAAGCACAAGCATAGACCAGATTACTGATTCAATAATGCAACTTGAAGATGGCACAAAGATTCTGATAGTATCACCTGTAGTAAGAGCAAGAAAAGGTGAATATGATAAGTTTATTAAACAGATTCTGAAAGATGGTTTCACCAGGGTGATAATAGACGGAAAGAATTACGACCTTACGACTGATGAAATTAAACTGGAAAAACAAATAAAGCATGACATTGCAATAATTGTAGACAGGCTTGTAGTAAAGGAAGGAATTGAAAACAGACTTACAGATTCGCTGGAAACAGCACTAAAGCGATCTGACGGACTGGTTAAGATAGTACAGGAAGATGGCCGTGAAAAGCTTTATTCCCAGAATCTCTCATGTCCCGAACATGATTTCAGTATAGGAGAACTATCCCCAAGGATGTTTTCATTCAACAGTCCCTTTGGGGCCTGTCCTGAATGCAGCGGTCTTGGTGTTCATCTGGAAATGGACCCTGACCTTATAATTCCTGATAAATCATTGTCATTGACAAAAGGTGCGGTCAAGGTTGCCGGGTTTTCATATAATGAGGACAGTTGGAGCAGGTCATTCCTTGATGCAATAGGCAAACATTACAAGGTAAATATGGACCAGCCTTTTGAAGACTTACCGGATGAAGTTAAAAATGTAATACTTTTTGGTTCAGGAAATGTGAAATTTAAAATAAAGTACAGTAACTCCAGGTTATCATACAGTTCTGACGAAAGAACCGAAGGGATTGTCAATGTTGTAAAACGAAGATACATGCAGACTAAGTCAAATCATATGAAGCGATATTATGAAGGTTTCATGAGTGCAAATCCATGCAATGTCTGCAAAGGTTCCAGGTTTAAACCAGAAGTACTTGCCGTTACTGTAGGAGATTTGAATATCTACGATATTTCAAAAATGTCTATTGAAGACTGCCTGTACTTTTTTGAAAATCTTAGACTTGATGCAACAAGGACAATGATTTCTGACCTCGTAATAAAAGAAATAAAGGAAAGATTGAATTTCCTTGTTAATGTGGGTCTTGATTATCTGACACTTTCAAGAACTGCCTCTACACTATCAGGTGGAGAGGCACAGAGAATCAGACTTGCTACACAGATTGGATCAGGTCTCATGGGAGTCTTGTACATACTTGATGAGCCAAGTATCGGATTGCATCAAAGAGATAACAAGAAGCTTCTTGAAACATTGAAAAAAATGAGGGATCTCGGCAATACACTGATTGTAGTAGAACATGACAATGAAACCATTTCTGAAGCTGATTATATAATCGATATGGGACCCGGAGCCGGAGTACATGGTGGTGAGGTTGTCTGTCAGGGCACACCTGAAGATATCCTTATGTGTGATAAATCCGAGACTGGACTGTACATGTCAGGTAAAAAAGCGATAATAATACCTGAAAATAGAAGAAAATCAAATGGAAAGCATTTAATCATAAGAGGTGCTGAACAAAATAATCTTAAAAAAATTGATGTAGACTTTCCGCTTGGAATATTCATATGTGTTACAGGAGTCTCAGGTTCAGGTAAAAGTTCACTGATTACAGAAATACTCTATAAAGAATTGGCAGGCAGAATCAACAAAGCCAAACTAAAATCAGGCAAGCATAGGAGTATTGACGGCCTGGAATATATAGACAAGGTCATTGATATTGACCAGTCTCCCATAGGGAGGACGCCAAGGTCCAATCCGGCAACATACACAAAGGTATTTGATGAAATCAGGGATGTTTTTGCCCTGACGAGGGATGCCAGAAGCAGAGGATATAAAAAGGGTCGTTTCAGTTTCAATGTACCCGGCGGAAGGTGTGAGTCCTGCAAGGGGGATGGGATAAAAAAGATTGAGATGCATTTCCTTCCGGATGTTTATGTACCATGTGAAGTCTGCAAGGGCAAGAGATATAACAGAGAAACCCTTGAAATAAAATATAAGGGGAAAAATATTTCAGAAGTTCTCGATATGACTGTTGAGACAGCCATGGAGTTCTTTCAAAACATCCCGAATATTTACAGAAAACTGAATCTTCTTTATGAGGTTGGACTTGGTTATATAAAAGTCGGTCAGCCATCAACAACACTTTCAGGTGGCGAAGCCCAGAGAATAAAGCTGTCAGCCGAATTATCAAAAAGAAGCACCGGAAATACAATCTATATTTTAGATGAACCCACGACTGGTCTGCATACTGCTGATGTGCACAAGCTGCTTGATATAATCAACAGGCTTGTTGACAGCGGTAACTCTGTAGTTATAATCGAACATAACCTTGATGTTATTAAATGTGCTGATTATGTAATAGACCTTGGACCTGAAGGGGGACAAAAAGGTGGAGAAATCGTTGCCAGTGGGACCCCTGAAGAGATTTCCGCAATAGATGGTTCTTATACCGGGAAATTCCTAAAAAATGTCCTAAATGATAGATTACCAAAAGGTTGATGTATCTTGCAGAATATTTTGGGGATATATTCAATTATTAAATTTCTGTGAATTATACATTTTAACTTATCAAAAGTCAGATAAAGTCAGTAATCTGTGGTATAATTCCAATAAGGGGACAGAAGCGAAGGGAAAGAGCGGATGTTCCTGTTTGTATAAATACAGGCAAGAATGTTTCCCTGACTGAAGGACAGGGAACAAATAAATATAAAGTTAGACGGGAGACGGAAATGAAATTATGCGATATATGTCATAAGAATGTGGCTGTTATATATACTTCACAAGTTATTGATGGACAAAAAGTCAATAAAGCCATCTGTATGGATTGTGCCAGAAAAAGAGGAATTGAACCTCTCTCACAGTTAATGAAACAGTCAGGCATGACAGATGCAGACATGGATAACCTCAATCAGCAAATGATGGAAATAATGAATAATGTTGACATGGATGATATGGCTCTTCCAAACAGTGAGGGAGAAGAGATTGACAAACAAGCCAACCCCCTTACTGAAATGTTTAATTCTTTCAAAAAAAGCAGGGGAGAATTAAAAAACGGAAGTGATGATGGTTCCGAAAGCAAAAACAAACGTGACACAAGGCTTAAGAACAATAATCTGAAGAAACCTAAATATCTTGATAAATTCGGAACCAATCTCATCGACAGAGCCAATGAAGGAAAGATTGACAGAGTTATCGGCCGAAATGAAGAAATAAACAGAACCGTTCAGATATTGAACAGAAGAACCAAGAATAATCCATGTTTGATTGGAGAAGCCGGTGTGGGTAAAACCGCAATTGCAGAAGGTCTTGCCCTTAGAATTGCAGAAGGAAAGGTCCCTGCAAAACTTTTGAATTATGTGGTTTATCAGCTTGATATGACCGGGATTGTGGCGGGCACACAGTTCAGAGGACAATTTGAAAGCAGGATGAAGGGCATTATTAAAGAAGCAAGTGATATGGGGAATGTTATCCTTGTCATTGATGAGGTTCATAATATAGTGGGTGCAGGAGAAGCCGAAGGTGCCATGAACGCAGCTAACATACTTAAACCTGCTTTATCAAAGGGTGAAATCCAGATTATTGGAGCTACTACAATCAAGGAGTACCGAAGGTTCATTGAAAAGGACAGTGCCCTGGAAAGAAGGTTCCAGCCAATCATGGTGGATGAACCATCTGTGGCAGAAACAATAGAGATACTTGAAGGTATAAAACCTTATTATGAGAAGCATCACAATGTTCGTTATTCAGAAGAAATCATCAAACAATCCGCAGTCCTTGCAGAGAGATATATTAATGACAGATTTCTGCCTGACAAAGCAATAGATGTCATTGATGAAGCCGGTGCCAAAGTGAATCTAGACAATGAAATTCTGGTAAAACTTCAGCTTTTGAAGAATGAACTCGATGAAGTCCGAAATGATAAGGCTGATGCAGTGAATGAAGATTCAATTGATGAATATAAAAAGGCTGCAGATCTTAAAATAAGGGAATGCAGAATAATTGAGGATATAGAAAAGTATGAAGAGCTTGCAAAACCACGTGATGTAGTATTTGAAGACATTGCTCGGGTTATTGAAACCTGGACCAAGATTCCTGTGCAGAGAATTACAGATATTGAAGCAAAGAAACTTTTGGATCTTGAAGAAAGACTTGCCAAAAGAATCATTTCTCAGAAGGAAGCAATCAAAGCAGTTTCAAAGGCTATCAGACGCAACAGATCAGGTATCAGGCCAAGAAAAAGACCATCTTCATTTGTATTTGTAGGTCCGACCGGAGTAGGAAAAACAGAGTTGGTCAAAGCATTGGCAATTGAATTGTTTGAATCTGAAGAAGCAATCATAAGACTCGATATGAGTGAATACATGGAAAGACATACCGTGGCAAAATTAATTGGTTCACCTCCAGGATATGTTGGATATGATGAAGGCGGACAGCTTACTGAAAAAGTTAGAAGGACACCATACAGTGTTATATTGTTTGATGAAATAGAGAAAGCACATCCTGATGTATTCAATATACTTCTACAGATACTTGAAGACGGACGTCTCAGTGACAGCCACGGAAGGGTAGTAAGTTTTGAAAATACAATTGTAATAATGACATCAAATTCAGGCACTTCATATAAAGGCAAGTCATTTGGATTCGGTGAGGATGACTATTCCAAGTTGGAAGAAGGTGTCACACAGTCTCTGAAAGAGATTTTCAGACCTGAGTTTTTAAACAGAGTTGATGAAACAGTTGTATTCCATAGTCTTGGTCGTGATGATCTTACAAAAATCATTCACCTTATGGTCAACCAGTTTGTTGAGGAAATAAAAGAAAAACACATTACCCTTGAAGTAACCGATGATGCTGTCAACATGATACTTGATATGGAATATGACGAGAAATTTGGAGCAAGACCGCTTAGAAGAGGCGTACAGAAATACATTGAGGATGTCCTTTCAGAAAAATATATCCAGCGAGAATTAAAGGATGGAAATTCTGTAAAAGTAGATTACATAGATGGGCAGTTTACATATAAAATAAGCTGAAATCAGCAAATAAAGGACACAGGGCTTTCGTAAAATTCGAAAGCCTTTTTTCATTTCATTGAATTGGTAACTTAATACAAAAATCAGAACCTTCACCTGGTGTGCTTTCAATTGATACAGTTCCATTGTATAGAAGAGCGATATGCTTTACGATTGACAATCCTAAACCCGTGCCACCCATTTCTCTGGATCTACCTTTGTCAACACGATAGAACCTCTCAAACAATCTTTCTATATGAGAGCGAGCAATTCCTATTCCCGTATCTTTTATATGTATCTCAATGTATTTATCTGATTTTTTTAAATATAGTTCTATGGAACCACCTTGAATATTATATTTAACTGCATTGTCAATTAAATTGATGAACATTTGCTTTATGCGGTCCGGGTCGGCATTTAAATAGATGCCCGGGGGAATTTCATTTGAAACATTGATATTTTTCTCTTGTATTTTCTTATTCAACAGAATCAATGCATCATTGGCTACAGAACACACCTGAACTCTTTCATTTACAGTCAACACAGTATCATTTTCTATGCTGGATAAAGTAAGAATATCATTTATAAGATTAGACAGCCTATCCGATTCTATATCTATGATATTTAAAAATTGCATAGCCGTATCAGTGTCCTTTATCGCACCCTCTTTTAAAGTTTCGATGAATCCCTTGATGGATGTAAGGGGAGTATTAAGCTCATGGGTGACATTTGACACAAAATCATATCTGATTTTTTCCAATTTTCTTATCTTGGTTATATCCTGCATAGAAATAATGACACCTTTTCCGTCTTCAAGAGTGAAGTATGAAGAAAAGCATGAGTAAATGGCGTTCTTTGAAATAAGATCCCTGTGCACGGATTCTTCTTTGGTCATTGTTTCTTCGATGAGGTTTAATACTCCGGAACTTTTTATCAGGTTGATTTTCGCGCCACTCTTTATTAGTTCAAAGCCGGGGAATTCATTGATCCTGTTATTGGCAAAAAGAATTGTATTATCAGAGCTGACAGCTATAATTCCATCATTTATTGCGTTAAGTAATGTATTCAACTCATTATTTTTATATGATATTTCATTGAATGCAGTTTCCAGGGTTTCTGTAGTTTTGTTGAAAGATTCCACGAGATCTGACAATTCATCATTCCTGGGTTCAAATGGTATTCTGTGGAAAAGGTTGCCAGCTGAAACTTCATTGGAGTGTTCGGTCAGAAGCTCAATGGGCTTTATAAATTTCCTCGTAAAACGCACACCGATGAAAGCCGCAAGTAAAAGTGAAATTAAAATTGTGATGAAGATACTTTTATATATGGAACCAGTGATTGAATTTATATAAGACAAGGCTACAGATACTCTCAAAAAGCCACCGGAATCCATTTTTACCGCCAGATACATGTAATTAATACCGGTAGTATCACTGCGCCTTGTTTCAATTCCTATTCCTTCGTTTTTGGCTTTAATGATTTCTGGTCTTTGGCTGTGATTATCCATGTCATCAATGGAGGCAGCCGAATCACCAAGCACTATGCCATCCTCACTTATGATAGTTAAACGAATATCATGATCATCATCGGTGAAAGTATTAATTCTGTTATTTAGCTCAGTAGCGAATACATCAAAGTCCGTAATGTCGTTTTCTTCCAGGTAATACATCAAAGTCCCTGCATGACTTCGAAGTTCTTCCTCAACCTGGGACTTGTATTTAGTAACAGATATTCTTGATATAATCAATCCGGAAATAAGCAATGAGATTGTAATTATAAAGAAGAAGTAGGAATATAATTTTTTTTTGAACATGATGCTCCTTATCAAACCTTGACTTTGTAACCAAGACCTCTTACGGTATCAATATACTTGAAATCAGGCCCATTGTCATTGAGCTTTCTCCTAAGATAGCGTATATGAACATCAACGGTCCTGGTTTCTCCATAATAATCATAACCCCATATTTTGTTTAGCAGCTTATCCCGGGAAAACACCTTCCCGGGTTCAGACATCATAAGCTCAAGCAATCCATACTCCTTGAGTGAAAGGTTGATCATTTGACCGGATTTTAAAACCTGATGTTTTTCCTTGTTTATTTCTATATCAAAATGTCTGATAACTCCGGAATCCCTGTGTTCAGCATCATTGGCAGTCATGGACGTTCTTCTCAGAACTGCTCTGACCCTTGAAGTAAGCTCCCGCACACTGAATGGTTTTGTTATATAATCATCAGCGCCCATTTCCAAGCTTAGTACTTTGTCCAGTTCCTCTTTTTTTGCCGTCAACATGATAACAGGTATTTGTGAATAATCAGGATTTTTTTTAAGTCCTGAAAGAACTTCATAACCATCAGTATCAGGCAGCATTATGTCCAGAATTAAAAGATCACAGATACAATCCTGCAGATCGTTGAATAATTCGCGTCCGGTGGTAAAACAACTTGTAGCAAAGCCTGAAGAATCAAGATTGTATTTAATCAAATGCTGTATGTTTATTTCATCCTCAAGAACATAAACTCTTTTCTTGGTCATTTAAATGCCTCCATTTAATCAAGATTTTTGAAAGGATTTTCAAGCAGTGAATCCTTATGGTACATATGAGCCAGATGTTCATGATTGCCGGTTATTGAAAAGGCTACCCACTCACCAATATTGGTTGCATGGTCAGCCATTCTTTCAATGTACTTAGCAATCATTAATAAATCAATTATCTGATCAATATGTTCAGGTTTGTTTTTCATTATTTCTGCCAGATCAATTTTAACCCTTTCAAATAGTTCATCAACATAGTCATCACTTGCACAAACTTCACGGGCAAGCTGAAAATCCTTTTTTATGAAAGAATCAATTGCCTTGTCTGTCATCTGCCTGGCCATTTCAGCCATTTTAGGTATATCAATAAGAGGTTTAATAAATTTAGAATTACTGAAATTCAATGTAAGTTCTGCAATGTCTGAAGAGTGATCTGCAATTCTTTCGAGGTCTGTAATTATTTTCAATACAGAGGTTATCAGTCTTAGATCCTTTGCAATCGGCTGTTGTCTGGCAATCAATGTTACACACATTTTTTCAATGTTCTGCTCCATGTCATCAATGATATCATCATCTGCCATTATGGTTTTTGCCAGTTCGACATCTCTTTCTGTAAGGGCCTTAATTGTTTTTTCAATGGATTCTTCTACATAAGTACCCATCTTAATTAAATTGAAATCCAGTTCCTTCAATGCTTTGTCAAACGAAAATCTTGTCATAATAATTTACCTCAATCCATTGTTAACCCGTATAAATTGGTTAAATAATATCTAACTTTAGCAACTGGCTCCCCGTCAAATATTCAGCATCCAGTAATTGAGTAGTTTTCCCGAAAAAGGGAGGCAGGTGCCATTACATTTTCTGGAGTTGCTTATTGCAATGGGGGACAGTGGCTTTAGTATAATTCTTTTTGGGTTCATAAATCAAATCCAACAACTCAATGCATATAAGAAGACTTCATAAATAAATATATGAAAATATATGTACTGGTACTATGCGAACTATGGAATTTCTTTTCATCAATATATTCACCCGTAGTAGTTTTTCCATTAAAATTCTATTATCAGTACATTAACACCCGATTATATGAATGTTAAGAATATGTTAAATTTATTTGAAAAGGGAAATTATTAAATGCTAATCATAAACCGTTCCAATGATTTTCAATCTTTCAATTATAGGTAGATGCTGGGTGCATCTTTTTTCACAAGCGCCGCATTCCGTGCATTTATGTACCAGTTCAGGGTTAATTCTCCAATGCATTTTAATATTATTTTTCATTATGTTGTCATCACCAAGGGTTTTTCTGTTGAATGCAAGCATGAATTTTGATACAGGAACACCATAGGGGCAGGGTTCACAATATCTGCAGCCTGTGCATAAGGAATCAAACTCAGGATTTGAGTAAGCCAGCAGACGTGACTTTGTTTTTTCGGCATATCCCGGTATAACGGCACAGTTTGTGGCATTGCTCCTGACATGTTCAATAGAGTCCATTCCTGTAAGCACTACGGTAATTTCTTCATGGGATGCATTAAACTTTAATGCTGATTCAAAGATACTGTCATCTCCTTTATCCATAATGTAATTAAAGCGGGAGGAGTTGGATGTAAGAAGCCCACCTCCAAGGGGATTCATGGTAACAACTGCTGTATGATTGGCATGGGCAGCCTTTATTCCCAATTGTCTGAATTTGTAATTCAATATGTTATATCCAAGCGTTATACCATCAAATTTTTGTTCAGAAGCTATGTGAGAGATTTCATCACCAGTGCAATGTGTAGATATACAGATGTGCTCAACAAGACCTTCTGATTTAGCCCTGACCAATTCATCATAGGCTCCACCCGAAGCCATACGCCTGTTATAATCGTCGAGATCCATAACACACCATATGTGGAAAAAGTTTATTTTTTCTACATTCAGTCTTCTAAGCGACCTTTCCAGGCTTTTACGCATTTCATATGCATCAGATGATGAACATTTTGTTGATATGAAAAAGTCACCGGGCATATTTCGAATTGCATTGCCAAAGATATCTTCACTTTGATCATTATTGTAGAATGGAGCCGTATCAAAATAATTAATGCCCAATCGATTTGCTTCATGGATCATTTCTGAGCAATAATCATAATCATACTCACCCTCTTTTCCGGCAGTGGGAAAGCGCATTCCTCCAAAACCAATAACGGATACCTTTTTTCCTGTTTTACCAAATTCTTTATAATTCAATTTTCTCTCCTATGATCTGTAATGTGAGTTGATATCAACATATTTATGTGAAAGATCACAAGTCCAAATAGTCTCATTGAATTGACCTTCACCAAAATCCACGGTAATCACGATTTCTTTTTTCTTTAAAATTTCCAGTGCAATCTTTTCATCAAAACCGGCCGCCCTGCCATTTTTAAACATCAGAAGACTTCCAATTTTGATTGTGGTAAATGATGGGTTGAATTTGGCACCTGAATAACCCGCCGCAGTCAGTATCCGGCCCCAGTTTGCATCTTCTCCATAAAAGGCAGTCTTTACCAGAGGGGAGTTGGCAATGGCTCTGGCAGCCCTTTCAGCAGAATTTTTATCAAGTGCATTGAGTACTTTTATTTCAAGCAGCTTGGTCGCACCTTCTCCATCAAGCACAATCATTTTGGCAAGTTCAATACAAACTTTTGTGAACGCTTCCTTGAATATCTGATAACCTGAATAATTTTTTTCATCAAGATAAAAACCACTGGTTCCATTTGCCAGGCACATCATGGTATCACAGACACTTGTATCTCCATCAATGGAAATTCTGTTGAAGGATATATCAGCCGTATACCTTACTAAATTATTCAACGAATCCGGTTCAATAGCTGCATCAGTAGTTAAAACAGCTATCATAGTAGCCATGTTCGGATGTATCATTCCAGAACCCTTTGCCATGCCTCCAATTCTGACATTTTTACCATCTATATCTATTTCGACTGCATATTCTTTACTATATGTGTCAGTGGTCATTATTGCCCTGGCTGCCATGGATCCGCCTTCGCGCGAAAGGTTTTTTGCAGCAGTCTTTATACCGGGAATGACCTTGTCCATAGGAAGGGGAAATCCTATGACACCGGTAGATGCAGTCAAAACATCTGATTTATTTATAAGAAACTCGGATGAACAAATATCTGCAATGGTTTTTGCATCTTCTATACCTTGTTCGCCGATACAGGCATTGGCATTTCCGCTGTTTATAAAAATACAGCGCTTAGTTCCATTTCTGATATTTTCCATACTGTAAAGAAGAGAATGACCCTTTACACGATTCCGGGTAAAAACAGCTGCAGCACTGGCGGGAGTTTCTGAATAAAGAAGTGCAATATCCAAAGTGCCGTCTTTTTTTATACCTGCGCTGACTCCGGAAGCCATAAAGCCTGTAGGAGCCGTAATACCACCATCAATCTTTTTGATTTCATATCCTTTAATTTTCATGTCTTGAATTATAACATAGGAAAACAGTCATTCAATAGAATTGATTTTTGTTCAGCAGAATAGTAATTCTTTCATT
>JAFGIJ010000008.1 GCA_016929655.1 Clostridia bacterium | reverse complement strand
TCGGATTGCTTTTAAAAGGAAAAACCGTAGGAATAATTGGCTGCGGTCGTATTGGGTCCAGACTAGCTGAACTCATAAAACCCTTTGGCTGTATGATGAAGGGTTTTGATCCGGCTGTTCAAAGCCATGATTTAATCGAAATGGTCAGCCTTGACAGTTTACTTGTCTCATCTGATATCATTACCTTACATGTTCCTTTGAATCCTGATACAAAAAATATATTGTCAGCAGAAAGAATAAAATTGCTTAAGAAAGATGCAGTATTAATAAATGTATCCCGCGGAAATCTGATTGATGAAACAGAACTATTTGAAGCTCTTCAAACGCGCCATCTGTATGGTGCCGCTTTGGATTGCTTTGCCGATGAACCCTATACCGGTCCGCTTAAGGATTTGGACAATGTAATACTCTCCCCGCATATGGGTTCATCAACGGTTGAAACCAGAAAAACCATGGAAAAAAGTGCTGTGGATAATCTTATGTCAGAATTAAAGCGCCTTGGACTGATATGAAAGGACTTATTATGAACGGTTACCAGAGAATTATGAAGGCTATGTCCCTTGAAAAGCCTGACAGAACACCAATTGCAGAATTTCTCATTGATAAAAATGTCTACAGGCACTTTTTCCCTGCGGCAAAGAGCCAGATTGATCTGGAAATAGCGTGGGATTTTGATGCTGTAGGATGCGGAGCTCGATTCAATGTTGTTGAGCAGTTTAGCGATGGGACCTTTATTGATGAGTGGATGGTAACATATCAGCGTAATTCTGAGGAAGTCGCCCACCCTATAAAAGGATGCATAAATTCAATGGATGACTTGAAAAACTATACTCCTCCCGATCCCTATCATCCTGACCGTCTGGGCGAGCTTCATGAATTGGTAAGGAAATATAAAGGTGAAAAAGCCATAACTTTCCGCCATCGGGCTGCCTTTATGTGGTCCTGTTATCTTATGGGAATTGACAATATGCTTATGAATTTTATTTTAAATCCGGATCTTTGCCATGCAGTTCTTGATATGGTCCTTGAAGTAAATTTGCAGATTGTCAGGCAGGCCATAAGAGCTGGTGCTGATATCATAGTCCTTGGGGATGATTATGCACATAACAAAGGAACATTGTTTTCACCGGATGATTTTAGAACATTCATATTGCCGAGACTTCAGAAAATGGTAGATACGATACATGACGAAGGTGCCATGGTTATTAAGCATACTGATGGGAATATAATGAAAATACTCGATGATATCGTTGATACGGGAATCGATGGATTGAACCCAATCGAACCAGTGGCAGGAATGGATATTAAATATATCAAAAAGACTTATGGAGACAGAATTTCAATCTGGGGAAACATTGACTGCGGAGACCTTCTTTGCAACGGCAGTGAAGACCAGGTTAGAAAGGCGGTTGTTGACTGCATAAAAGCTGCCGGCGAAAACGGCGGCCATATACTTACGTCCAGCAATAGCATTCATTCATCTGTAAACCCTGAGAACTACCGAATTATGATAGAAACCGCAAAAACCTTCCCAATATAACTTATGGATACGAAATAATTCCCCCAAAAAATAAATATTTTACCCAGACGTAAATATTTTACCCAGACGTAAATATTTTGAACAGACGTAAATATTTTACCCAGACGTAAATATTTAAAAAATAATTGCACAAAAAA
The DNA here is from genome assembly GCA_016929655.1 of Clostridia bacterium. Lineage (GTDB taxonomy): Bacteria > Bacillota > Clostridia > DUPQ01 > DUPQ01 > JAFGQE01. The sequence continues at coordinate 13,261 of JAFGIJ010000008.1, read as the reverse complement.
ACCCCGGGAATTGTTAATCATGTTTGATAAATAACCCCGGGGCATTTGTAAGTATATAAGATTCAAGAATCACTCTATGCGGACTTCCATCCATATCTCGTTATATATTGTCTTGTACTCTCCCAGATCAATATAGACTTCACTGAGGGCGACTGCATCTTCATCAGGCCAGTAAGCCGGCAGTTCAAATACTTCCGGAGAATCTTCTCTTATCATTTGAAGTGCTACAACATTGGGTGTCGTATACCCTACTTCATTGGAATTCTGGAAAGCATTATCAGGGTCCAGCATAAAATTTATGAACATCTCAGCTTCCGTTTTGTGTTCGCTGTTCTTTGGTATAACCATTGCATCAAACCAAAGGTTGGTCCCCTCCTTGGGTATGCCGTAGCCGATATAGCTGTAATCCGCCTCTTCATCCCAGTAAAGATCCATGAAGTCACCTGAATAAGTTACTCCCATGGCTGCATCACCATTTGCAATCATATCCTTGATTTCATCGCCATAATATCCGTTTATCAAACTTTTTTGTTCAACTAAAATCTGCTTGGCTTCTTCCAATTCATCGTCATTGGTTGAATTCATTGAATAACCCAGTTTTTTCAAAGCTATGCCCATGGCATCCCTGACATCTTTCTTCATAAGAATTTTTCCAGCATAATCCTCATTCCAGAGAATATCCCAGGTATCAACGGGGTCGCTGACCATATCCTTATTATACAAAATTCCGATTGTTCCCCAGAAATATGGCACAGAATACAGATTGTCCGGATCATAATCCATGTTCTTGAATCTATCATCGATGTATTGGAAATTGGGCACATTATTGAAATTAATCGGTTGCAACAAATCAAGTTTTATCATCTCAGCTATTGCATAATCAGATGGGAAAACGACATCATAGCTTCCGCCGCCGGACTCCAATTTGGCCAGCAAGGTTTCATTGGTATCATATGTCTTGTAGTTGACCTTAAGTCCGGTTTCATCCTCGAATTTGTCAATAAGGCTTTCATCAATGTATTCTCCCCAGTTGTATACATTGAGTACAACCTTGTCACTGCATCCTGTCATACCAGCCATAACTGTAAACAAAATGGCACATAAGACAAACATTGCAATTATTTTTTTCATAAAAGTAATTCCTCCCCTTTGTCGCTTTTTTTATTAATCAGCAGCAGTAACACCAAAACTGTAAGGAACATTATTGTGCTGAGTGCATTTATGGAGGGTTTGACCCCCCTTTTCGCCATTGAATATATCAGAATTGAAAGGTTAGTAACCTGGGTTCCGGCAGTAAAGAAACTGATTACAAAATCATCGATGGACAGAGTGAATGCAATCAAGGCTCCGCTTACTATTCCCGGAAGTATCTGTGGAATTATTACCTTCCGAAGTGCATATGAAGGTTTTGCACCAAGATCCATGGCAGCTTCCGCAAGATGCGGATTGAGCTGGCGAAGTTTTGGTAATACAGCAAGAATTACAAAAGGCGTACAAAATACCACATGTGCAATGAGCATGGACATGAATCCAAGCTGCAGATTTATGGATATAAACAAAGTCATCAGGGCAACACCGGTAACTATATCAGGATTGAGTACCGGCAGACTATTGAAGTTCAAAGTGAGTTTTCTCGGAAACCTCCGCATGTTGTTTATTCCGATTGCCGCTATGGTTCCGAATATTGTCGATATAATAGTCGCAAGCACAGCTATGGCAATGGTATATATGAAGGCTTCCTTAATCTGGCGGTCCTGAAACAGTTCAGCATACCACTTCAGGGTGAAACCGCCCCACTGTCCCCTTGACTTTGAGCTATTGAATGAATATACAATTAAAAGTATTATCGGGGCATACAGAAAAAGGAAAATCAGACCCATATAAATTCTTTTCAGGGATTTCTTCATGCTGAACTTCCTTTCTTGTCGCTGTTTCTGTCCATCCTTGACATAACCGCCATTGATATAAGTATCATGACCATAAGAATTATGGAAAGACTTGAACCAAAATGCCAGTTGCGGTCAGACATGAACTGCTGTTCTATCAGGTCACCTATCAAGGGAGTTTTTCCTCCGCCAAGTAATCCGGATATAACAAATGTACTGACTGCAGGCATAAAAACCATGGTAATCCCTGATACCACTCCAGGTATGCTCAAAGGGAAAATAACTCTGAAAAATGTCTTTACTTTATTGGCTCCCAGGTCATCTGCCGCTTCAAGCAAACTTCTATCAATCTTTACAAGAACCGTATAAATCGGAAGAATCATGAACGGCAGAAAATTGTAAACCATTCCTATCAGCACTGCAATCTGCCCGGGCATAATTTCAAGGGGTGTCAATCCGATGGTGGCCAGAAAACGATTCAGGACGCCATTGGGTGAAAGTATTGCCATCCAGGCATATGTTCGCAGAAGAAAGTTCATCCACATTGGAATTATGATGAACATGAGCAGTTTGTTCCTGAACTTCTGGTCTGTTCTTGCAATGATCATAGCAACCGGATAGCCTAGCAAAAAACAAAAAACCGTGGATATCAGAGCAAGGAAGAAAGAGTTACCGATAACCTTGAGATATAACGGCTCAGCTACCCTTTTATAGCTATCCAGAGAAAATTCAAGGCTGGAAAAATTATGGATATCCCCTTTTGTTATGCTATATAAAAAAACCAGCATCAACGGCACTATTACAAAAACCGCCATCCAGAAGGTATATGGATAGGCAAGAAGCTTCATTCTTCTTCGCATTCCGTTACCTCTACCCTTCTCATAACCTGGATATCTGCCGGTGATATACATAGACCGACATCGGTTCCTACCGGAAACATTGTTGTGCTTTGAACCAGGTACTCCCTGTGTTCATTTGCAACAAGCATCTCATAATGAACACCCTTGAAGACCACAGATGAAACCGTTCCCTGTATCTGACCTTCTGCAGGATTGGAAACCAGCACCAAATCTTCGGGTCTTATGACTACATCTACGGGTTCATTTACTCCGAATCCTTTGTCTATGCACTCAAAGGTGATTCCATCAAACCTGACATGCAGGTCTTCAATCATATTTGCCTCAATTATATTACTTTCGCCTATAAAATCAGCAACAAATCTGTTTACAGGTTCATTGTAAATATCCTGAGGGGTACCGACTTGCTGAATAACACCTTTGTTCATGACCACTATGGTGTCCGACATAGTCAGTGCCTCTTCCTGGTCGTGGGTAACATATATAAAAGTAATTCCAACACTTCTTTGCATTTCCAGAAGCTCAATCTGCATCTCTTTTCTTAGTTTTAGGTCAAGTGCGCCAAGAGGCTCATCCAAGAGCAGCACCTTGGGCTCATTTACCAATGCACGGGCAATTGCAACCCTCTGCTGCTGACCTCCGCTCAGTGAATCTACATCCCTCTTGGCAAACCCATCAAGGTCCACCAGTTTCAGCATGCGTTCAACCTTACGCTGCACTTCTTCATTTGGTATTTTCTTAATGCGAAGTCCGAAGGCTATGTTTTCGTACACATTAAGATGCGGAAACAGAGCATATCTTTGAAATACCGTATTTATATTTCTTTTATAAGGTGGTTCATTGTTCAGAATCTTTCCTTCGAAAAGAATCTGACCTTCGTCCGGATCCTCGAACCCGCCGATCATCCTGAGAGTGGTGGTTTTACCACATCCACTGGGTCCGAGAAGAGTCACAAACTCCTTTTCCTTTATAGACATATTAATGCTGTCAACTGCTTTAATGCCATCATATGACTTTGTAAGATTTTTCAGTTCTATCAGGTTCCTGGCCATAATAATGAACCCCATGTCCTTCTTGTGATATTAAAGTAAAACCAATCCAATATCCGGCAAAAAGGACCTCTTGACTGAAAACATACAAGAAAGATTACTGCCGAATTTTTACATAATTTAAACACTATTTCTCCCAAAAGTCAATGATATAGAATTACGATAATGCATATTTATTCATGGTTTGAAACATGCAACCAGATAAAATTTTTCCTTGGCATAAAACTTCACTTCAAGCATGAAATCAATATACAGGCACTTCAGTATTTACTTCTGCTAATCGACCAAGCCCGGCAAGCCATCTCTAAGCAATCCTATACCCAATTCAACCATTGCCTTCAGATTATCCGGTTGAATTTTGTCCAGAGTATCCATGTCTGTGTGGTAATATTCTGCAGGGCTCATCTGTATGTCAACAGCCTGGACTCCCGCATATGAAAATGAGGCATGGTCACTTCTGTCTGTGTTAGAAATTATCGGCACATATCCCATCTGACCAAGTTTTACTTCAATTGCCTCAACCAGCTCTGAATTTTCTGTTCCTTCAACCGTTAATATTTCAAACGAATCTCCGATTCCCACCATGTCATAATTAAGCACTGCAACCAGTTCTCTTAATTCACGGTTTTTCAGGCTATTAACATAAGCAGTTGAACCAACCAGACCAATTTCCTCTGCTCCGAATGCAATGAATCTGACATCATATGGCAATGTGATTTTTTCACTGATCAAAGTATGGGCAATTTCAAGCATGACAGCAACTCCTGAAGCATTGTCATTGGCTGCAGGCGTATCAACACCATCGTAATGTGCGCTGACAATGACACACCTGTTATCGGGATTATCCTTTGACTTGTAGATACCAATGACATTTGATGATGTCGAGTCCCTGGTGATGCTATCGACAGTCAAATGTACACTTACAGTGACTCCGTCGGCAACTGCCTTTTCAATTGCAACGGCATCACTTCGTGAAATACTCAAGGCTGGAATTGAAGACAGCTGTGTGAGTGTAGCAGATACAGCTTCATCTCCGTTGGGATCATAGAACACGGCTGCCAAAGCACCTTTTTCATAAGCCCTTTCAACCTTTATCCTGAAGTACTCACCCCCGCGCATTATCAAGACAATCTTTCCCGAAACATCCAATCCTGTGTAGTCATCAACAGCACCAAGGCCTATGGGAATGATTTCGGCCGATACTCCGTCATCAGCTGTAGGTGCACTGAAGGTAAGTACCTTCACTCCGTAGGCCAGATCATCACTACCTGATATTATCCTAAGTTCAGCATTATCACATGCAAATGCCATGACCGGGAAACTTTGCGTACTAACTTCAAGTCCAATATCTTTAAATTTACCCTTAATATATTCAGCTGTTTTTGCTTCTCCTGCAAAACCTGCTATCCTTCCGCCATCCTCTGCTGAAATGGTACTTATTATATCTATCATTCTTTCATTGGATGTCAAATAAACATTATCATCGTTTGTACTATTTGCAGAACAAGCTGTTAAAACTGCAATTAAGATGGAAAGCACTATGAACATTTTTTTATTTTTCAGAATCATGACAAACCTCACATGAAATGCAAAGAATCAAATTTCATATTCATTTTAACACAATATCACTCTACAGGGATTCCAGGTGGATTACCGGTTCTTTTGGGAGGTCTGTCCCGCTTCTCAAGGACTGCCGTATAACCGAGGGATGCCGCAGCCATTCCGGCAGACTCAAGACTTTTCCTTGATAAAGTATTGTAGTACCAGCATCCGGCAACAGGTTTTAGTCCAAGACTGTATACATGCTTCTTCAGATTCAGGAGAATTGTCCTTGCAGCTCCCATTTTTCTAAACAATGGATTCGTAAACATACCGATGGACGCACAATCTCTGCATATGAATCCCTTTTCATAGAGACCCGCTCCAATGAATTCTCTGTCTTTTTCAAGAATAAAAACGGTTTTTGCTTCTATTCTTTCATCCAGATTTCTGTAGTTATAGCTTGGTTCATCAAAGAAATCTCCGCTGACTTGTCTGATAACCGGAATGTCATCAATCCCGGCCGCTCTGAAAAGCATGACTTCATTAGGCATCCCATCATCAATGACTCTCATACTGTCAACAAACCAGCAGGCACCTCTTTCCCGTGAAAAGTCCCATTCAACCATGATTGCTGCCAGACAAGGATCCTGTGAAATTACAAAAACTCTGCCAATGCCATAATCATTGACTATTTTCTCAAAAATATCCTGTTTCATATGAGAGACTTCTAACCTAAGATAAAAGAATTGAATTGTTTTATCAGAGATTACAAAATACCCTTTTATCTCTCCCTCGATATATATAATGTTCAGGTCACCCAAAAGCAATTTATCTTCAAGATATGAATCCAATGGAAAAGCCAGTGATTGAATGTGTTCATCAACAATAAAGGTAGTTTCCCTATAACTGGATTTTTCAAATTTTACTTCAATTGATTTCATATCTGCCTCCGGGCTTTTAGGTTCATTTGTCAAATCTCTGAACGGTAAGATTTGGAATGAATTTGGTTGCTTCTTCAAGGACATCTGCCTCATGGCCATAAATGCAGGAGCAGTGATGCGGGTATGGGCCTTCCATCAGTTTTCTTTCCCATGAAGGCCAGTCAGGAACCTCCATCCAGCCATAGGATTCCCTGGTCTTCGGTCCGTCTATCATCTTTCCTTCTCCAGTTCCAAGCCTGTACTCCCCCCTGTCTCCGTCGAATCGGCAGACCGTTACATCCCCGGGTTTGAAGTTGAACTGCAGGCTTGTTGCCGGCAGGGATGCTAAAATCCATGGAGGAGCCAAAGGAATTTTCTTGATTTTGGGATCTCTAAGGGAAGCTGCCGCAGCAGCATGCCATAAAAGAACTGAATTGTCATTTTCAGGATGTCTGACGGTAAACTCCGGAAAGAATGAAGGTCCATTCCCCTTTGCTGCAGCCTCCAGTATAATAGAACTTATTGCGCCATGGATATCACTTTCTGCGGCTATGGGCATCCTTTCCTGGACATAAGCCTCGCCAATGCCTATTCCATCACCAATGGATTCCTGGATGGACATAAAGGATTGTATGGACCATGCATCAATATTATATTTTTCAGCGTACTCAAAAAGAACATCCCTCATAGCAAGGCTTTTTATTACCCCTTCTTCATCGATACCGGATATATCGAATATAAATGAATCATCCTTGATTTCTGCTCTATATAGGGATCGATTTCTGTCTGCAAGTTTCCTGATATCAGAAATGTAGTCAACCATGTCAAACGGAAGAACCTGCACCCCGAACTTTTCAAGGAGTTCACTTTCATTGCAGATAGTACACCAAAAGAAATCAATTCTGGTACCAATCTGACCGATTTTACTTTGCTTTAAATATTTTGCAGTTGAAACTGCTCTTAGAAATTTATCGAGACCTTCTTTAAACTGATTGTCTTCAACCGTGCAGTTTTCTATATAGCTGTAATCAACACCGAGCTTGTAAAGAACCTTGCTTGATGCAAACATTCCGCATAGACTATCCCTCAGTCTGGTACCATCCTCCATTGGTGCCGCATCCCTTGGCCCCCATAACAATGTAGGAAGACCAAGCTGCCTGGCAATCATACCGACTGCACTTTCAGTTCCAAAATTGCAGTGAGGAACAAAAAGAGCATCAATTTTCTGTTCCTTGAAGTATTTTACAATAGGTTCCACATGATTATGCTCCCTCACCAGACCATCTTCCAGTACACTTTCTATATCAACATAATCTACCTTGAGTTCATTGAGTTTGTTATAAATCAGTTGCTTTTGTATCTTTGCATCCTCATGGGAAAAGACGAATTTGCCGATTGGACAAACGCCAAGCTTAACTGTTTTTTCCTTTATCATATAACCCTCCATTGTTCAGATAGGTACCTGCCTGCAGCATGCTGCAAACCTTTTGCTTTGGTTAATTATATAATACTGCAATATGAATTTTCAAAATTATTTCGGCAGTAACAAAAAGGGCCCACACGAGTGAACCCTTTGTTTTTATAACCCACACCATTCTATTCTTTTACTCTTAGAACCAGTTCTTCTCCGGAGGAATCAATCACTACGCCATTACCATCCTTCAGTTGTCCGCTGATTATCATTCTGCCGATTTCAGTTTCGATGAATTTCTGCAGGTAGCGCTTGACAGGCCTTGCACCATATACAGGAGTATATGATTTATCTGCAATCAGAGCCTTCGCCGTCGGTGTTACCTCCATGGTTATATCGTGTTCATGAAGTCTCTTCTGCACTGTTTCAAGGGAAATATCTATGATTTTTATAATATCTTCTTTCTTCAGCGGTCTGAACAAAACAGTATCATCAACCCTGTTGAGGAACTCCGGTCTGAAGTATCTGTGGAGCTCATTCAATACCTTGTCCCTTAAAATCTCATCAATCTCCCCTTCTGGACCTATGCCGCTCAGCAAATACTCGCTTCCTATATTCGATGTCATGATTACAACTGTGTTCTTGAAGCTGACCGTACGGCCCTGGTTGTCAGTAAGATGTCCGTCATCAAGAATCTGGAGCAATATATTGAATACATCGTGGTGAGCCTTTTCAATTTCATCAAAAAGGATTACACAATATGGTTTTCTTCTCACTGCTTCAGTCAGCTGTCCCCCTTCATCGTATCCCACATACCCGGGAGGTGCTCCTATAAGCCTTGCAACCGCATGCTTTTCCATATACTCAGACATGTCTATGCGTACCATATTGGAATCACTGTCAAAAAGTGCTTCTGCAAGTGTTTTAGCAAGTTCGGTTTTTCCAACGCCTGTTGGGCCAAGGAATATAAATGAACCTATTGGTCTGTTGGGGTCCTTCAAGCCGGATCTGGCCCTGATGACTGCATCACTTACAGCTGTTACGGCTTCGTCCTGACCAATGACCCTTCTGTGCAGAATCTTTTCAAGATTCATCAACTTGTCCTTTTCTTTTTCAACCAGTTTTGTCACCGGTATTCCGGACCATCGCGAAACAATCTCCGCAACCTCATCCTCAGTTACTTCTTCCTTCAGGAGTTCATTACTGAACTGGCTCCTTCTGACTTTCTCCTCTTCAAGCTGTTTCAGAAGCTGAGGAAGATCACCGTATTCAAGTTTTGCAGCCAGTTCAAGATTATACTCTCTCTTGGCTTCTTCTATCTGTCTTTTTAAATCTTCAATCTGTTGCTTGATTTCCTTTTCGTGATGTATATTGATCTTTTCAAGCTCCAGCTGGGCCTTCATTTTGTCTGCTTTTTCCTTTAACTCAGCATGCTCTTTGTCCAGTTTATCCAAACGAGACTTTGAAGCAGAATCTTCTTCCTTTTTCAATGCCTGTCTTTCAATCTCCAGCTGCATAACACGCCTGTATATTTCATCAAGTTCCGCTGGCATGCTGTCAATTTCAGTTCTTATCATGGCTGCCGCCTCGTCCATAAGGTCAATGGCCTTGTCCGGCAGAAACCGGTCTGAAATATATCTGTCTGATAGAACTGCACAGGCAATGAGTGCCCCGTCGGTTATCCTTACTCCGTGGTGTATCTCGAACCTTTCCTTGAGACCACGAAGAATAGAGATGGTATCCTCCACTGTTGGCTGGTCAACAAGAATGGGCTGGAACCGCCTTTCAAGGGCAGCATCTTTTTCAATGTATTTCCTGTATTCATCAAGGGTTGTTGCACCGATGCAGTGCAGTTCACCCCTGGCAAGCATAGGTTTAAGTATATTACCTGCATCCATTGCACCTTCTGCTTTTCCAGCCCCAACAATATTATGAAGTTCATCAATGAAAAGTATTATTCTTCCCTCTGATTTATTTATTTCCTGAAGCACTGCCTTGAGTCTCTCTTCGAATTCTCCGCGATACTTGGCTCCTGCAATAAGTGCACCCATATCAAGTGCAAATATGGTTCTGTCCTTCAGGCCTTCAGGTACATCCCCTGCCAGTATTCTCTGGGCCAGTCCTTCAACGACCGCTGTTTTTCCTACACCGGGTTCCCCAATCAATACAGGATTGTTCTTTGTTCTTCTTGAAAGGATGCGTACAGCCCTCCTGATTTCCTCATCGCGGCCTATGACAGGGTCAATTTTCCCTAGTTTTGCCATTTCCACTAAATCTCGGCCGAATTTTTTCAAGGTATCATATGTATCCTCTGGATTCTGTGATGTAATACGTTGGTTGCTCCTGACCTTGGCCAATGCCTTCATGAAGCTGTCTGAAGTTATTCCATATTTTTTAAATATTTTCTGTGACGGGGTGCTGTGTTCTTCAAGAAGCGCAATAAATAAGTGTTCAACGCCTGCATACTCATCCCCGAAACGTTTTGTTTCATCCTGCGCATTCACAAAGATTTGGTTCAAACGCCTTGATGCATATGCAGGCGATGCTGCATCTCCACTGATGGATGTAAGTCCATTGAGATATTCATTCAAATCATAATTATATGCACCTGTATCAACACCCATGTATCCAAGCAGCTTTGCAATGAGCCCGTCTTTCTGAGACACCAGTGCAAGGTGAAGATGTTCCCCTTCTATCTGTTGATGACCCATCCTTACAGCCAGCTCCTGGGCTGATGTAATCGCTGCCAGTGCTTTCTCTGTAAATCTATCAAAATTCATAATATCCTCCTTGCTCACAGTTACTGACCTTCTCTGACCTTTATTTTAATACTTGTTTATTCAAAATGCAACATGTCAAAGTAAATACAAGAACAAAACTTGTACGGATTTCTGCATCATTCAAAGAAACAGTCCCTGACTGTTATTTTTTTCTAAATTCGCAGCCCCTCCGACAAAACCTGCAGACCAGGAGATGATGAGGTCAGGACTTATGTCTATGAGGAATCTTTGCCCGAGAATATACCCAGGCAACCAATCATCCCAAGGATGATTGGTTAGGATGATTGGTTTTCTTGGTTTTCTTGAGAATTTACCCATCCAACCAATCATCCCAAGGATGATTGGTTGGGATGATTGGTTGGATGACTGGTTGGTTGATTGGTTGCCTGCAAGATATATTAGTAAATGAAAGGAATGATTCTGTATTTGACTTTCCCGGTGTAAATATCCCAGAGTTCACCATATTTTTCCCTGCAAATCTTGTCATCATCTGCCTGTCGTGTGAGCATGAGAGCTATGTAGTAAATAGGATACAACCATATCATCAAAACTCCCGGATACCCTACAACAAGAGCGATTGCCATGGCTTGTATTATTTCCCCAAGGTAATTTATATGACGGCTTGCGCCCCAGAATCCATTTGCCAGAAGACTGCGTTGTCCATCGGTTATGACTTCTGGTTCCACCCAAAGAAATTTTCTTTCCGGATAAACCTTGAAGTAGTACTTTTGCATGTTGGCACCACGGGTCAGTATCCAACCGCAAAGGAACAGCATGCCGAATATCAATGTCAGTAACACGGATTGTCCGGGATTTGGTAGATTTGCAGTGAACCAGAGGGCTACTGAATAAAAATACGGATAGAATGCAAGGCAGCCGAATCCAAGTTTGAAACCCACTCTTTCAGCAATGAAATCATAGGTCCACAGGTGTACCTTTTCGAATATAAGGTATTCAAAGCAAAACCATGTCAGCATAGCACAACCAAGTAGAAAACCGTAGTTTATGTCCTCCACATTTGTTATATGATATACAGCAAATGCCAGTACATTCAATTGAAGTGTTACAGCTCCTATCAAATAAAGCCAGATCTTTGCATCAATGAAACCGTTTTTAATCTGTGGATCCTTAACTCTGCCGAACCAAAGGTCAGCAAGGAAACTTTTACCTGTCGAGGGATGCTTCATAACAATATATAAGGAATAGGTCAACCCGATTGCAAACGCTCCTATAAGACTCAGCCACCGGTTTTCATACAACCATGTATACGAAACTATGTTTGTATATCCAAGAAGAACCCAAATCAGAATACTCGTCGGTAAAACGTATTTTCCATTGATCCTGTAATTCATTACTTCACCGGTTATTTCATTTCTTACATATCCCTTGGTTCTTTTTGCCGGAATTATAATGTGTAATAATGTAATTAACGAGTATACAACCAATGGGGTAATCAACCCTAAGAATATTTTCATGACAATCCTCCTGTATTCTTTGACATTATTTCAATCGCAGTTTTTCTGCTCAGTAACCTCATAAATACAAAGCGAGCAATTTTGTTGATTATCCCTGGAACCACAACCGGGCCTTTCCCCAGTGAATTCAAAGTTATTTCTGCAACTTTCTCTGCGCTCAATGTTCCTGGTGCCTGCTTTGCTTTCTCAGCCTGTTTGTATCCCGGCGTCATAATTGCTCCAGCACAGCACGCAACCACATTGATTCCATGAGGTTTCAGCTCTTTCCAAAGACCTTCGGCCAGTATGGCGTTGAAGGATTTCGTCGCTGCATATGCAGCAATTCTCGGACTGCCCTGGCTTCCTGCAAGGGATGACATCAACACGATACCTCCCCGTTTTCGTTGGATCATCGGTCCGGATAAAAATTTCGAAAGAAGCAGAGGCGCCTTCACATTTACTGCAGCCGCAAGAGCCAGTTGAGCTTCATCAGTGTTTTCGAATAAACCTATGGGAGCATATGCTGCATTATATACCAAAAGTCCTATTGGAACCTTGATTTCACTTATAAGCTTTTTTATATTTTCGAAATCTGCCATGTCTGCCACCAGGGAAATCACATCAATTTCATATGTTTCCTTTAGCCTGGTTGCCGAACTTTTAAGTCGTTCTTCCTGCCGGGCAATAATAATAAGGTTGATTCCACGCTGTGCAATGGCCGCAGCAAAAGCATAACCCAGTCCGTCAGAGCCTCCCGCAACCAATGCATATGGTCCGTATCGTTCTTTGAAGCTTATATTTTTCATAAAATGTTCCTAAACAAAATAACAAAGGAATCCCCCCGGGGATTTCCAATGGCAACCACCCCTGACACTTCAAGGAACATTTTATATAAAGTAAATGTTTTTGGCAACCGAAATTGAATCGGTCATATGAGTCGAACTTGTTTTCCGATATAGGTGATATTACAGGCAAGCTGAACTTTCAGTCTATGGGCTTGTGGAAAATTCATGGATCATCCATCCGTTGTCACCCCTGACCAATGAAATCCAGCGGGTGTTTTGTCCATGGTCCCATCCGAGTGCTTCACAATCACATGATTCCGGTATGTTTATCTTAACCTTGAATCGCTGGTTATCTTCCGTCCAATTATCTTCATCCTCATTGGTGAAACCACCCTGGATAAATTCGTGTCCTGAGATAGCTGTCAGGCTTTCAACCCACATATCCTTCATGCTCTTATTTGGAATCATATTTTCATCCATCATGTCTACGGCAGCATCTGCATTGCCTTCGTTTATCAATGTAAGAAACTTGATGACCATATGCCTTTGGTCTTCCATGTGAGCCAGACCTGAAAGG
>JAFGIJ010000053.1 GCA_016929655.1 Clostridia bacterium | reverse complement strand
GTAGCCCCTCCGCATCCGTCTCTGCCGGTTCTTCCACCAACCAGTACAATCACATCCCCAGGGTCTGAATTCAGTCGTTTAACGTCTTTTCTCGGAACTGCACCTATAACGGCACCGATTTCCATTCTCTTTGCCTTGAATCCGTCATCATAGATTTCATGGACTTGTCCCGTTGCAAGACCTATCTGATTACCATAGGAACTGTATCCATGGGCAGCCTCTCTGGTAATTTTAATCTGAGGCAATTTACCGGGCATTGTCGTTTTGATATCTGCAGTAGGATCTCCGCTTCCTGTGACTCTCATTGCCTGGTAAACATATGACCTGCCGGACAAAGGATCTCTTATTGCTCCTCCAAGACATGTTGCAGCACCACCGAATGGTTCTATTTCAGTAGGATGATTGTGAGTTTCGTTTTTGAACATGACCAGCCATTCTTCAGGTTCCCCATCAATCATCGCGTTAACAATAATACTACATGCATTTATTTCATCAGAAACTTCCAGGTCATCAAGCCTTCCCAGTTTTCTAAGCTCTTTCATAGCCATTGTAGCCATATCCATAAGACATATCGGTTTGTCAGGCCTGTCCCCATGAATATTGCTTCTTGCTATCATATATTCATCAAAAGCTTTTTTGCAGGTTTTCATATACTTTGAATCTTCAATATGAATGTCTTCTATTTCAGTAAGGAATGTGGTATGTCTGCAGTGATCAGACCAGTATGTATCAATGACACGTATTTCTGTAAGTGTAGGATTCCTGTTTTCTGCGTCTCTGAAATACCTCTGCACAAATTCAAGATCAGCAGGATTCATTGCAAGGCTAAACTCCCTCATGAACCTGTCCCTTGTAATTCGATCCATTTTTATAAAGTCTTTAAGAGTTTCAATAGTCTTGGGTATCTCCAAATGCATTTCAAGTGTTTCAGGCATATCAAGGGATGCTATTCTACTGTCAACAGGATTTACAAGATGTTCTTTTATTTTAGCAAACTCAGAATCAGAAATAGTTCCCTCAATCACTATCACCCTTGCGGTCCTTACAACTGGTTTCCTTTTTTCAGAAAGCAGTTCAATGCACTGTGCACACGAATCCGCCCTTTGGTCAAACTGACCGGGAAGATATTCATAGGCAAAAATCCGGAAATCATCAGGAACAGTCAATATACCATCGTGAACAATGTCAACCGGCGGTTCTGCGAAGACTGTCAATCGTGCATGTTGATATTCACTGTCATCTATACCTTCTATGTCGTATCGATTGATCATTCTAAGGGATTTTATTCCCTTAATTCCAAGCAAAACCCTTATATCATTCAAGACCGATCTGGCCTCAATGTCATAACCGGGTTTCTTCTCTACAAAAATCCTTTTTACTTCCCCCATTTTGAACCTTTTCTTTGAATTCAATAAAATGAAGGTGACGGGCACCTTCATTCATTGAAATTCGTTTACTCTTCAACCGGTTTATCCGGCTCTGTACTTTCCACACTCTTCTCAAGCATTTCGCCGCTTCTTTTAATAAATTCTCCAAGTATCCTGGAGTCCAGCTTACCGGCCGCAAGCAAAGCAAGTTCATAGATATGCTGCACGGCAATTGCCTTTTCATCTGTCTGTATACTTCCTGCCATCTTTTTTATAACTTGATTGGATGTATTCAAAATCAAAGTGTCATCCGATGGAAATGCAGATCCCGCATCCATTCCGCCGAACATTCTGGTCATATCACGCATTCTCTTTGACTGCTCATTGCTCATAATGACTGCCGGGAATTCACCTGTCCTGAGGGCCTTCGCTTCAACCTTCAATGATTCGTCATTCAAAATTTTCTTAAAATATTCAATGAGTTCATCATATCCAGAAGCATCTCCGTCACCGGCAAGTGCCTCTGCAATATTGCTGTCTATTCCCTCGAATTTCACTTTGTCCAGCTTTGATTCAATGAAGCTTATATAACTGGAATCAAGCATTGTGTCAAGTACTACAGCTTCTAGGCCATTTGATTTGAACATTTCAACATACTGTGCCTGCTGCTTCATATCGGAGACATAATATACCTTTTTCTCTTCCTTGGTTTCAGCTGCTCCATCCGTGCCTGTAAACTCCTGTATTGTCTTATACTCGTCATTTATGGTCTTATATACAAGAACATCCTTTATACGGTCATACAGCTTCTCATCCCTCATGCAGCCGTATTTGACGAATACATTTATGTCGTCCCAATATTTGTTATAGTCATCACGTTCATTTTTAAAAAGCTTTGTAAGTTTGTCAGCAACTTTTTTTGTAATGTGCGTCGAAATTTTCTGCACATATCCATCGTTTTGCAGAAAGCTTCTTGAAACATTGAGTGGAAGATCCGGGCAATCAAGCACACCTTTAAGCAGAAGTAGAAATTCAGGTATGACTTCTTTTGCATTGTCGGCAACAAAAACCTGATTATAGTACAGCTTTATGCGTCCCTCGGAAGATTCCAGTTCATGTTTTAATTTTGGGAAATATAAAATACCCTTTAACCTGAAAGGATAATCCATGTTCAGATGTATCCAGAACAAAGGTTTCTGGTAATCCCTGAATGTCTTTGAATAGAATTCCTCATATTCTTCATCAGTTACATCAGCCGGCTTTTTCAGCCATAAAGGAGATGTATCATTGATTGGCTTTTCAGGTTGCTCATCTTTTTCCTTTTTTTTGTTTATATCCTCTACAAAAATTTCCCATGGCATGAATCCACAGTACTTCTCTGTAATTTCCCTTACTTTGTAAAAATCAAGGAACTCTTTTTCATCCTGCATTATATGTAGCGTTATTGTTGTTCCTCGGGTGGTTCTTGTCCCTGATACCATGGAATATCCACTGGTACCATCGCTTTCCCATAAAACTGCTTCGGCATCTTTTTCATAAGAAAGTGTATCAACGCTGACTTTGTCGGCCACCATGAAAGCCGAGTAAAAACCAAGACCAAAATGTCCGATGATATCATCCTTGGCCTCAGCTTTGTCCTTGTATTTCTCGATGAAGTCCTCTGCTCCTGAAAAAGCAATCTGATTGATATACTTCTTGACTTCCGAAGCGGTCATACCTATTCCGTTGTCGATAAAACTGAGGATCTTATTTTTCTTGTCTACCTTTATACGTATTTCAAATTTCTCATCCGATCCTTCGGTTTCACCCATCTCAACCAATCTTCTGTACTTGCTGATTGCATCAGCTGAATTGGATACAAGCTCCCTGATGAAAATGTCTTTGTCGGAATAAAGCCATTTCTTGATAATAGGGAGAATGTTCTCCGTATTAATGGAAATATTGCCTTGTTCGTTCACTTTTGTCACCTCTCTATTAATAAATTTCTCTCTTGTCAGTATACGAAAAAAAGGGTAAAAAAACAACATGATGAAGTATAAAAAAGAAATTAAAAAGATACGGCCAAGACCGTATCTTTCTATAAATCGAACTTTTAAGCTTATTCTTCACATTCCACTGTGATGCTTTCACTGATCAAGAGTGTCCCTGATGGAACTACGCTGTTGATCCATACTGAGAACTCAAATGAGCCTTCAATGCATTCCACTGCTTCACAGGGAATGTTTGCGTGCCATGATGCATGGCCTTCTTCATCAGTCATAAAAGTAAATTCAGGAATCAGAACCTCGTTCAAGTACCTGGACCATTCGGTAACATAATAGGGATCATATCCATTGCTGATATAAACCATATACTCGGTTTCTGGCAGCAGGCCTTTCATTACCCCTGTGACTGTTACAGCATTAGTTCCATTAGGTTTGTTGACAATCAGCTTTGACATGGTATCAGAGTCTTCGATATCAAGGCTTCCATAAGGCGGCACTGGCATAACATCACCTGAAAGGTAAAAATCATAGAATACCGCCCCATTGTCCTTATCTTTCTTGAATTCAAGCCTTTCTTCCCTGGCTATCATAATTCTTTCCTGAACCTCAGCTTTAACAACCTGTCCCGGCGCAATTTCAGGCTTAGCTGCAAAAACAGGTAAAGCAAGTGATAGCAAAAGAGCCATAACCACTAAAATTACCAAACTTTTTTTCATAATAATCTCCCCTTTTCCCTAAAATAGACAGCCTTGAACGCAAAACATGATGCTGAACAAGGCTGTACATTATACATATTCGTATCATTCCCTCATTTTTCGGGGGTCAATCAAATTAATTTTTAAATAATATTCCTATTGTTACTATGCTGCCGGCCTCTATTTCAAAACTGACTGAATTTCCTTTAATTTTAACTGTGCCTGCTTTGTTTAATTCATTTATATCAAGAAAACTCGCATTTATGGGTTCACTTTCAAATGTCAGCCTGACATTTTGCTTTTCTCCCATAGGCTCAAAAAGCCTGATGATTAATTCTTCCGAATTGTCCTCAGCCATCTTAACTGCTGATATACATACATTGCCTTCGGTAATTTCGAGCAAGGACAATTTCGGTTGTATTCCCCCCTTATGAATCAATCCTGAAACTGCTATAGGAAGATGATTGAACTTATTTCCAAGACTGAGCATTTTTAAACTTCCAGTATCTTTGGTTGATGCAATTCCAAAACGGAACCTGTTTATTCCACTTTCAGGATATGGATCAGGATTGGTTGAATTCCTTATAAGTGTAATTGCCAGTGAATTATCAAATCCCCTGTAACCATATCTATCAGATGAAATGATCATAACCCCGCCTTCTTCATTTATTGCTGAGGCAAAACCAAGGCCAGGCACATCGTGTTCAAGTGGGGTACGGTCAATCGTACCCATGGGGATATCATAACGATATGAACTGTATGTTCCTGCCAAAGGCAGTTTAAAGTTCAGCTGCTGGACCGTTACCTTGTGTTCTGCTTTTTCATGCCAGTCACATTCTGTATCGTAAACAATAATGCTGCTTCCTTTGTCCAGTGAAACGGTTACCTTGATTGTTGAATCGCTGAAGCTTCCTTTGAATGATATCCACTGTCTCAGAGCATTTGAATCAATATTTCTCTCAGTTACAACAAAGTTTTCCTCAATTGGAGTGACTTTTTTATATCGGCCTATTACCCAGGAAGACATACCTTTGGTTGTATCCTCATTTATCAGGTTGAATAAACCACCTTTTCTCTCTGAATCGATGAGTTCCCTGTCAATTTCCTTGTCAAACAGTGACTCCAAAGCAAGATTCTGCGAATTGAACCTGACACAGATTTTATCATTCTCAAGAACAAAACTGTCGTTGTCCATCAACC
>JAFGIJ010000220.1 GCA_016929655.1 Clostridia bacterium | reverse complement strand
TATTAAAATCGACGGGTTCCTCACTATAAAGTGCACTGTTCAATTTTCAAAGTTCATGGCCTTTATCGCTAAAGGCGCTTAATCATAGTAACATCACAGTTTCCGTTCGTCAAGCTTTATTTCACCTAAATTTCCCGAAAACAGCAACTCCGTAATCTTACCAATACCATATTTCCATGTCAAGGTATTTTAATGAAAAAACTATGTTCAAGTACTAATTTTTATACCCTTTGCTCAATATCTCAATCAAAGAAACCGCATTGAAGAAATTTTACTTTTAACAATACGGTTTTTTGTTGTAATTTTGATTTTGCAGGTTTAGATTTTATGAACATCCAGCTGCGGGAATGGAATGACTATTCCCTTGCTGTCAAACTCTTTCTTAAGCCTTTCGTTTATGAAGAAATACACTTCCCAATAATTTGAGGTATCCACCCATGCACGTATTATCAGGTTGACTGAACTGTCTCCGTAATTTGTTACTCCGATGAATGATGCCGGGTCTTTTTTTATGAGATCGTTTGAATCCAGCAAATCAGCAATAATCTTCTTGACATTCTCGATTTCCGACTCATATGAAACACCGATTGAAACATCCACCCTTCGTATATTCTCCCTTGTATAGTTGATGACGTTGTTGGCTGCAAATATTGAATTCGGCGCATAGATTATCTTATTGTCAAAAGTTCTCAATCTTGTGAAAAACAGTTCGACATCCTCAATGGAACCTTCTATGTCCGTACATTTTATATAGTCACCAACGTCAAACTGCTTGTTTATGGCTATCATCACTCCACCTGCTATGTTTGACATATGGTCCTTCAGGGCAAGGCCTATTCCTATACCGAGCGCTCCCAGGGCAGTAATAAGGGGGGTCATTGGAACCTTCAGTATCTGAAGGAAAATAAGCCCGACAATGATCCAAAGGGCTGCCTTGGTCAGACTGATTATAAAACTATGGAAAGTGTTCTTTATATTCCTTTTTTCAAGTCTTTTTCCCAAGATCTTCATCATCACCTTCAGTATGACTTTAAATACAAAGAACCCTGCAATCACTCCCGCAATCCTGATTCCATAATCAATTACCGTCGGCCAGGAAATTGACCATAGACTGCTGCTTGTAGATCCTATTGCAAAATACATATTACACCTCCACTATAAGTTTTTTTAGTTTATCCAGATCCTTGTAATATTCAGTTTCCAAACTCCTGTTATATATAAGACTTGCAGGATGATACAAAGGCATTACTATATAGTTATCAGTTTCAATAGGTTCTCCATGGACTGCTCCAATTATATAGCTGAAATTACCTGTAACAGCCCTCAGAGGAACATTCCCCAGGGTAATGACCAACTTTGCACCCATGATTTCAAGCTCCTTCATAAGAAATGGCCTGCTGGAAAGCACCTCTTTCTTAAGAGCCGGCCGGTTTGATTTCCTACCGGAAGCTGCACTCATTTTAAACAATCTGTATTTAATAGCATTTGTTACATAAATATCATCACGTGACAATCCTAAATATTTCATGAACTTCCCAAGGTTTCCACCTGCCACACCCACAAAAGGCTTACCAAGTCGAACCTCATCTTTGCCGGGAGCTTCACCAATCATCACTATTCCGGACCTATGGTTACCGTCCCCATAAACAAGCTCCATCCCCTTGAAAACCGTTGAATACTCCTCATATAACCGTGTCAATTCTCCTTTGATTTTTCCCATGCCTCTTTTATATCCTTCCACATAAAAATGCGCTTTCCATCATCTCGTAGCAATGCTGCAGGATGATATGTCGGCATGACCGGTATATTCATATATTCAGTCCAAATTCCCCTTGATTTTGTAATACCGGTTTCTATTTCAAGAAGATATTTCAAAGCCTGTCCCCCAAGAAGAACTATTACTACAGGCGAAACCAATTCAATCTGGGTCTGCAGATATCCAATACATTTATCTGCCTGGGTTTTGGTTGGATTGGCATTTTCAGGTGGTCTGCATTTAAGTATATTGCAAATATACATATCATCATCAGAAATCCCCAGACCTCTCAGAGCCATGTCAAGCAGTTTCCCGGCTTTTCCAACGAATGCTTTTCCCAGTCTGTCCTCAGTGGCTCCGGGAGCTTCACCAATTAACATAATCCTGGCATTCCTGTTTCCTCTTTCCATTACAACATTCTGCCGTGTTTCATGAAGTTCACACTTTGTACAATTCAGGCATTCATTTTCAAGTTTCTGCCAATCCCACATAATATTAACCAAATCCTCCGTTTAAACGGATATCTTCTGCTATTTTGCTTAACTTGGCAAGCCGATGGTTAGCTCCGGACTTTCCGATAGGTGGGTCCATCAGGCTTCCAAGTTCCTCAAGGCTGGCTTCTGGATTTTCAAGTCTTACCTGAGCCATTTGAATCAATTCCTCAGAGAGTTTTCCAAGCCCCACAGAACCAATTATTAATTTAATATCTTCGCACTGTCGGATGGATGCATCAACTGTTTTGTTCAGATTTGCCGTTTCAAAGTTCACAACTCTGTTTATATTATTCCTGACATTTTTCAATACCCTTATATTCTCGAATTCCATAAGAGCCTTGTGAGCACCTGAAAGATTAAGGAAATCGGCAACTCCTTCAGCATCCTTTACATAGCATATGTAATGCTTTTTGCGGTAAGCTTTTTTCGCTTTGATACCGAATGATTCCATAGCTTGTACCACACGGTTGATCTCAGACACATTCAATGAAGATATTTCGAGATGATATCCCTTGTCCGGTGCAGAAACAGAACCTGATGCCAGAAAAGCTCCACGCAGATATGCTTTTTCACAGCAGTCACCGCCTGCTATTTCATCAATGTCAGAAAACACCGGGCTTTCGTCATCACCCATCCTGAGGAAGCCCATGTCTCCAAGCGCAACACTTGTAGAAAAGGTTCCCTTAAGTTCTGCAGTGAAAACAGTATGACCTCTAAGCTTTCTGGTTTTCTGAACGGCAATACTTGGGTGAAAATCAAAAAGACGGACAGCCTCCGTGATTATTCTTCTTGCAAGTGCCGCGTTCTCTGTATTTATTTTAATCGTGTAATGACCACTTTCACCCATCGAAAATACTGCACCCAGCCTTATGACTGCTGAAATTTCACATATGGCACAGCATTTGTCAGTGTTTTCAATCCTGCACAATTCATTTTTTACTTTTGCTGAAAATGACATATTACCTATCTCTTGGAATCCTTTGAAATATCCCGGTGGGTCAGTATGACCCTGTGATTCTTCTCAGTAAGAATCCTGGAAATTTCCTCTGCTATTGCAACCGACCTATGCCTTCCACCTGTACACCCTATCCCAATTACCACCTGATTCTTACCTTCACTAATGTATCCGGGAAGAATATGCTCAAACAAGTCTATGCTTCTTTCGATGAATCCCTCTGTTATATTCTGTTTCAGAACATAATTGCTCACTGTCTCATTTCTACCGGTAAGCTTTCGCATTGAGGAGTTATAGTATGGATTTGGGATAAATCTTACATCAAGAATATTATCACAGTCCAATGGGCTACCGTATTTAAAGCCAAAGGATACAATATTGATTATTATCTGCTCATAATCCTCTCCCTGGTTAAGAAGTACCAGCAGTTCATTTTTCAGTTCCTTCGGCATCAGGCCTGATGAGTCAACAATGTAATCAGCCCTTTTCTTAAGGCCTTCCAGTTCATTCCGTTCCTTCTCTATAGCCTCTTCCAGCCCAAGGCCCTTGCTTTCAAGGGGATGCTGTCTTCTTGTCTCCTGATATCTTTTGACAAGCACTTTATCCAAAGTTTCAAGGAAAATTATTTCGTATGGAACCTGCATGGCATCGAGTTCATCAAGTGCGGGGAATATATCTGAAAGAAGCTCAGCACCTCTTATATCCACGGTTACCGCTACATTCTCCATCTGCCCTGAACCAGCACCCAGCTGTGCAAATTTGGGAATAAGGCTCGGAGGTAGGTTGTCTATGCAGAAGTAACCCCTGTCTTCAAGAGTTCGCATAGCAAGGCTTTTGCCAGCCCCCGACATACCTGTAATAATATAAAGTTTCATTTCACCCCTCACCAATTATCCTGATTTCGGGTTCAAGCCTGACCCCGGTTTTATTATATACAGTTTCAATTATATATTCCATCAGCTGCTCAACATCCTTTGCCATAGCATTCTTATCATTAACTATGAACCCGGCATGCTTTTCGGAAACACTGGCTCCACCGAACCTGCATCCTTTCAGATGGCACTGCTCAATCAGTGCTCCGGCATAATGGCCTTTCGGTCTTTTGAATGTACTTCCAGCATTAGGTATTGCCAAAGGTTGTTTATCTCGTCTCCTCTTGTTCAAATCTGCCATCGATGCCTTTATTTCAGAACGCACACCTTTTTCAAGCCCGAAGGTACTTTCCAATACAATAAAGCGATTATCAGAGAAAATACTGCTCCTATAACCAAATTTGTGCTCTTCATTTCCTATCCTGACAATTTCACCATTGCCATCCATATAAACTGAATATAGCAGAGAATCCTTCAATTCACCGTCATATGCACCGGCATTCATCATTACTCCGCCGCCGACAGTTCCGGGAATTCCAGATGCAAATTCCAGTCCTGTCAGGGAATTGTTCATTGCCTTATGAGCAACCGTTGATAACAGAGCTCCTGCTTGTGCCCTTATAACACCACCATTCTCGCTAATATAACAGAAATTATCTGAAATTTTGACTACCACTCCCCGGATTCCACCATCCCTGACAAGTATATTTGAACCATTTCCCATAACCTTCAGATCAATGCCTTCATCCCGGCACAATAAAACAATATCCCTGATATCATCAATACTTTCCGGTAAAACCATGACATCACAGAGGCCACCTATTCTGAAGGTTGTATGTTTGCTCATCGGTTCATTAAACCTGAGTATTTCATTCCTGATTTTTTCTTTTACAATTTCCAATGACAAGTCAGTTATTTCCGCCTTTGAATTTTTTTTCAATTCTGTCATAAAGCACCTGGGCAGCATTGTATCCCATGTTCTTCTGTCTGGTGTTCATTGCAGCTACCTCAACAATAATAGCAAGGTTTCTTCCCGGCCTGACTGGAATAGTAATTGAAGGTATCGGAATCCCCAGTATTTCATTATACTCATCCACAATACCCAATCTGGAATATCTCTTATTTTCATCCCAAAGTTCCAGGTTAATAACCATGTCAATATTGTCATATTTCTTAATTGATCCAACTCCATACAGACTGCGCACATCTATTATGCCTATACCTCTGAGTTCAATGAAATACCTGATGTCCTCAGGACTTGTTCCAAGCAATGTTGTTTCTCCGATTTTCCTAATTTCAACTACATCATCTGCAATCAGTCTGTGTCCTCTTTTCACCAATTCAAGGGCCGTTTCACTTTTACCAACTCCGCTTTCTCCCTGGATTAAAATCCCCTCTCCGTAAACCTCCAGCAATTCTCCGTGGAGACTGATTCTTTCTGCAAGTTCCCGGTTCAGGTACCTGATTGCGGACGAAAGGAAAATTGATGTAACTTCCTGCGTCCTTAAAATAGGAACTTTGTAAAGCTTGGCAACCTCTATCATTTCTTCATAAACTGTTAAATCCCTTGCGACTACGATGCAGGGCATCTGGTCGTCCATATAGATATCAAGTTTTTCAAATCTTGTTTTTGAGTCAAAAGTGCCGAGGTATGACATCTCCATGTTGCCCATAAGCTGTATTCTTTCAGGGAAGAAATAGCCCAGGTAACCCGACAACTGCAGGCCCGGCCTGTTGACCTCCATGAGAGTCACATACTTTTCATTTAAGTTTTCAGATGCGTAAATTATCTCCAGTTCAAATTCCTTGATGAATTCAGTTATCATGACTTTATACATATTATACCGCCTGCAGCTTTTTCTTAATTATATCACAGGTAAATTCAACTGTACTTTCAGTATTATGCTTCTTTGGTATAACTTAATTTTCGAGAAAGTACCCGAGGGGTGTTTACCTGATTTTCGAGTAAATACCTGAGGGGTGTTTACCTGATTTTCGAGTAAATACCCGAGGGGTGTTTACCTGATTTTCGAGTAAATACCCGAGGGGTGTTTACCTGATTTTCGAGTAAATACCCGAG
>JAFGIJ010000052.1 GCA_016929655.1 Clostridia bacterium | reverse complement strand
GGTTCAGATGATAAAACCAATTCAACGGAGTTATTGCCTCCTCTTACCCGGCTCATGAATTCAGGAGAAGTAAATAAAAAATATTCCTTCCTAATGACATCTGCCAAAAGCGATTCGAGGGTCATCAGTCCCTGACCTGCCTGACCTGAGAGTACAATGGTTAAAGCCTCTTTCATTACAGCCTCCTTATAAACCTGATTATATAATTTATACCCGATTGTTATACAACTTCCCGTAAAACTAATTATCCACGACCTGAAGCATTATCAGCCTGCTTGGCTGAACACTCTGAATAACTTCTGTGCTGCTGGAAAACATGGCAGTCATGTATTGATCAAATGTAATTGATTCGTCATCTGCAAGGAGCAGTACGATAGTGTCCCTGGCCGGCATACCGAAGGAACCTTCAAGTCTTAATAAATGAGCAAAACCATCTGTGTTTTGTTTTTCCATAGAACTGTCAAACAAATAATACTGTCCGTTATTGTAAAAGATATCAATGATATAAACAGATTTGTTGGTATAAAAATAAACAAGACGGACAGAAGAATCATCTCCACGGGCAGAATCGGAAACAAAGTTTTCCCAGACATCAGAATTTTCTGCAATTCTCTGACCATCTATTGCAACATAACCCAGTGAAGCAGCCTTTTCGATATCAAGAGATTCTGTTACATTACCGAATCCGGAATAAATACCGTTGGCATCAACAAAAAACACCGGTGAAAAACCTTCAGTGCTTCTGCATGATGTAAGCAGACCGGCAAAAATCATAATAGTAATAAGTATTGCTGCTGTAATCCATAAAGGTTTATTTTTCATATTAATACTCCCGTTCCAACCCCGAATTCCACATACATTTTATCATATTATTCATTGGGGTTGACCTGATGTTCTTCAATGGTGATAATAATTGTACGGGGGTTAGATATGAATATTCATGAATACAAGGATAAAGTAAGAGCCTGCTGGCTGGGGAAAAACATCGGCGGAAGCCTGGGAACTCCCTTTGAGTGCAAAAGAGGTGTATTTGATGTTGACTTCTATACCCATGACTACAGCAAGGGTGCCCTTCCCAATGATGACCTTGACCTTCAGCTGGTATGGTTGAATGCCGCAGAAAAATATGGTAAAAACCTGGATTCAGAAATACTCGGGGAGTATTGGCTTTCATACATAGTTGCTGATGTCTCTGAGTACGGTATGGGCAAGAATAACATGGAAATGGGACTTTTACCCCCATTGTCAGGATGGTATAACAATCCTTTCAGAAACAGCTGCGGTTGCTTTATAAGAAGTGAACTGTGGGCTTGCCTTGCTCCGGGGCATCCGGAAATTGCAGTCAGATATGCATATGAAGATGGTATTGCAGACCATTCAGAAGAAGGTCTGTATGCGGAAATTTTCTGTGCGGCACTGCAGAGCGCTGCGTTTTCGGAAAGTGATATATATACACTGCTGGATATTGGAGTCTCATACATTCCTGAGGGATGTCTTGTTGCAAAGGCAGTTACTACTGCGAAGGATTGCTTTGAGTCCGGTATTGACTGGAAGGCTGCGAGAAAGCGTATGATGTACGAAGTTCCCGGAAGCTTTGCCCATGCTCTGCCAGGCAGTGCATATATGGATGAACCAATCGGTCCTTTGGGAATGAATGCTCCAAACAACATAGGTATTACAATCCTAGGCCTGCTATATGGAAAAGGGAATTTTTCGGATAGCATCTGTATAGCAACAGGATGCGGAGAGGATGCAGACTGTACAGCTGCAACCCTTGGAGCACTCCTTGGTATCATAAACGGAACAGCATCAATACCTAAAAAGTGGCTTGACCCTATAGGGGATGAAATAAAAACAATCTGTGTTGATTTGACAAAATGGGAAACCCTTGATGTTCCAAAGACAGTAACTGAATTCACTGACAGAATATGCAGATTGATGCCAACTTTCATAAGTGAACACATAGATCTGTTCAACAATAATGGTCCTGTGATAAGCATGGAAAAAGGGGAGGGCCTTAAGGACAAGGGAGTTTACAAGGGAAGACAGGGGACCGATGTCAATGTGCGATTTACTTTCAGGGACAAGTTGAAAACCCAGCCTTTCGGAGTTCATAGAAAAAGTGAACCCTTTGATGTCACAGTTGACTATATAAACGGTATTTCCATAAAAGAGGGAGAACCAAAGAAGTTTGGACTGAAGATTGAAAACAATATCGTAAAACAGCAATGGCTGACTGTAAAATGGCATCTTCCTGAAGGATGGAACATGGATCCCGGAGCAGAAACATGCGTCAACCTTTCACAGCGGCATGGAGTAACCGCATTGACCGAGGTGGATTACATCATGACGCCTGTGCAGCTTCAAAAAGGTTTCTATAGGATAATACTTGAAATAAAATCAAATGGTAGGCTCAGTACCATGTATCTGCCAATAACTCTGGTCAATGGTCCTGATACAAGACACTGGCAGGGAGAATAATTATGGAAAATTTTCCAAGGATCCTATTTGTCGGTAATTCAATAACATGGCACCCGGTCAAAGAAGAAATCGGATGGCTCAATGAGTGGGGTATGGCAGCATCTTCAGAAGAAAATGACTATGTCCATCTTGTAATGAAGGATGTGTATAAACAATGGCCGGATGCAAAATACAAGATAGCCTGGGCAGTTGCCTGGGAGCGGGAATACTGGGATGCAATACATCTTGTTGCATTCAGGGAATTTCTAAATTTCAGACCGGATATTATAGTAGTGAAAATAAATGAAAATGTTTCATATAAAAACAATGAAGAGCATCCATATGAACACCATTATGAGAAACTGCTTGATTACCTTAATCCAAATGGCAGCGCACAGATGATAATATGTACAGGATTTTGGAAGATGGGAATAATAGATGATACCGTAAGGTCAGTTGCAGCTAAAAGAGAACTTCCCTTGGTTGAGCTCAATCATCTGGACAATGATGAAATGAAAGCCATCGGCCTTTTCAGTCATGCCGGAGTGGCTAATCATCCGGGAGACAGAGGTATGGCTGCAATCGCACAGCTTGTCGGTGATGGGATATTGATGGCTGTGAATTCAAAGGGCAGATAAAAGGAGAGAATATGTCAGTTTTAAGAGTTGATTTAAAGTTCAAGGATGGTTTCAAAGGGCAGATGGTTGCCAAGAACACTCAAGTTGCTGTTGGAATTGAGGAAGGTGAACTAAGGCCTTATGACATGATGTTGGGAGCCCTGGCATCATGCCTTTATTCAACTTTTCTGGATGTGATTGAAAAGAAAAAAATTACCTTTGATGAAGCAAATGTTACAGTTACAGGAGAAAAAAGAGAGCAGATACCCGCAACCCTGAAGTGGGTGAAAGTAGTAATAGAAGTCAAAGGTGCATCTGAAGAAAAAGGTGTGTTAAGGGCAGCAGAACTTTCCAAAAAATATTGTTCTGTCTATGAAACTATTTCAAAGGTTGCTGAGATTGAACTTGAGACCAGATTCATTTAATATATCAGATCAATATTAAGATAAGATTATTTTATCGGAGTTTCAAGAACATAATCCATAAAGTTATTTGTTATTTCCAATGCCTGGTCTCTGGTGACAGCCGGTGCTGCAAAGACAAAGCCATTGTCACTGCCCCACTGTGTTCCTGAATCAGCTTGTTCATGAACCAGAAGAACAACCTGTGGTCCGGGAATACTGAAATAGACAACACCTATATGCTGCCAGTCACCCTGGTCATTATTCAGGTAATATAAGGATCCTTGATTATTTTTATTGAATCTGATGCTGACATTACCCCTTCTTTCCGGTGAACCTTCAATATCCAGACCCATTACATTGAATATTCCGAGAAATTCATTCCCCTTGAACAAGTTCCTGTAGTAGTGCCCGTCGATTTCAAGTGTAAGGTTTTCGGAAAATTCTCCATTATTACACTGGTACAGAACACCTTCAATATTGCCGGATATTTTTGCCGGGAAAGAATAAAATGCAAAAAATGAGAGCAGAGCGAGTGAAACAATAATGATCGAAACAAATATAGTAGCTTTTCTTTTCATAAATCCTCCGTCATACGGCCTTTTCAAATAAGAAAAGTTGCTATTATTTAACCGTATAATGTAAATGATATTTGATACAACAGGTCAGAATGATACGAGTTATATCTGTGTAACAGTCTTGTTAATTATATCAGAATTTATAATAAATTGTTCAACATCACCGGAGCTGGTAAGCAGGAAAGATCGGGTGGTTATAATATTAATTGCATTTTTTGCACCTTATATATTAGAATGACATATAAAACAATTTCAAGGAGACAAAATGCAAATAATTGATTATGGAAAGACCGGTATAAAGACAGCAAGATTCGGACTAGGATGCATGAGGCTTCCTTTGGATCAGAACAAATCAACCGAGATAATTCAATATGCCATAGACCATGGAGTCACTTATCTTGATACAGCATATATCTATAAGGATAATGAAATTAAGGTAGGGAAAGCCCTTGAAAACGGATACCGAGAAAAAGCAATCCTTGTAACTAAAAGTCCTGTCTGGGATATCAAGAGTTATAAAGACTTTGAGAAATTTCTCGATGAAGAGCTGAAGAGGTTGCAAACAGACTATATCGATATGTATCTGATGCACAGCCTTGGCAGTGAAAATTTTAAGAAGGTTATTGAATTTGATGGGTTTACTTTCCTGGATAAAATGATTGAAAAGGGTAAAATCCTTCATAAAGGGTTTTCTTACCATGGACCAAAGGACTTGTTCAAGGAGATAGTCGACAGCTATGATTGGGAAATGGCTCAGATACAGCTCAATATTCTGGATGAGTTCGAGCAGGCAGGGCTTGAAGGCTTGATATATGCCCACAGAAAAGGGCTTGCCACCGTTATTATGGAACCCCTGCGCGGTGGGCATCTGGTAAATGATTATCCGGCTGAAATAGATGAATTAATAAGTGAATTTCCACAGAAACGTTCACTTGTCGAATGGGCTTTTCGATGGCTTTATAACATCAGGGAAGCGGATGTCATAATCAGCGGAGTATCAACAATTGAGCAACTGAAGCAAAACCTGGAAATTTTCAAATACAGCGAATATGATTGCATGACTGCGGAGGAAGCCAACCTTGTTCACAGAATAAAGGAAGCTTATGAAAAGAGGCGTGCCGTAGGCTGCACAGGATGTGGTTATTGCATGCCATGTCCGTTCGGCGTAGAGATTCCTGAAGTATTCAGATACTGGAATAAAGTGACCATGCTTGAGAAACACTGGCTTGATAAAATGATTTATGGAGATACCATTGTCAAATCAGGCAAAGGAGCTGACAAGTGTACGGAATGTGGGGTCTGCCTGACGAAATGCCCTCAGGGAATACAGATACCTGAAGAACTGAAAAAAGCACATGCTGTGCTTATGGCAAAATAAAGGTAAATAAGAAGATAAAAGATATTTGGCAATTGCAGCAATAGTTATTTGGATTCTTATCCTGACCGGATGTATAAACCGAAATGTGGTTTTCGAAAATCCGACATTTACAGCAATATCAACACAAAGTCCTGTACCTGCACAGACTGCTGTTGTTTCAAAGGAACCTCTTGAACCAGCCCCGACAGAAGTGGAACAAACTCCAAATGAAGAAGAAATCCTTATGGTAACAGAAGGTGTCTTTTCATACATTGAGTGGGGTGACTATCTTCACTTATACTTGATTGACTTTGTGAATACAGTGCATAGCTTCTTTGTTTTGAAATATCCCGGATACGATGTTGAATCACTTGAAGAAGGCAGGAAAATCAAAGTATACTGGCGCAATGTGGATGTTTTTCTCGAAGCTCCGCAGGAAACCATTAATCTTAATGAAGTAGTAAAAATTGAAGTTATGGAGTGATTAGACATTGGGATTGAGTCCGTATATTACCTTATATACAGCAATTCACTCACAAGATTGATAT
>JAFGIJ010000051.1 GCA_016929655.1 Clostridia bacterium | reverse complement strand
GATTGTCGGGAGTTACCTTTGGCTCAGATGCCTTTTTCCCATTCAGAGACAACATAGACAGAGCGGTGAGAAGCGGCACTGCATATATTATACAGCCGGGAGGATCCGTAAGGGATGATATAGTCATAGATGCATGCAACGAGTATGGAATAACAATGGTCAGCACAGGTATCAGACTATTCCATCATTGAGAGGAGGCAACATGAAGACATTTGAAAGCAAGTTGGCCGGAAACAGTTATCCTGGCAGGGGGATTGTCATAGGTATGACACCGGATGGCCGGAACATAGTCCAGATATACTGGATCATGGGCCGGAGCGAAAACAGCAGGAACAGGGTGTTTGAATACAATGGAACCACTCTGCGGACCAGGGCCTTTGAAGAATCAAAGCTGACTGACCCCAGCCTTGTGATATACAATGCAATGCGGGTTTGCAATGACATGCATATAGTTACAAACGGCGACCAGACTGATACTGTCTACGATTTCGTTCAGGCTGGTGAAGGATTCAAGGAAGCTCTTGATACGAGAGAATTCGAACCGGATGAGCCAAACTACACCCCGCGAATATCAGGAATTGTCTTTTCAAATACAATGGTATATAAGCTTTCCGTCCTGAAAACAATAAACAATGACAAAAGCCGCGGACAGAGAAACTATTTTGAATATACAAAGTTCATAAATGGAATAGGTCACTGTGTAACCACATATATAGGAGACGGCAATCCATTGCCATCATTCGAAGGTGAACCATATCCAGTTGAAATCCTTGATGATATTGACGAAAATACGAATAGATTCTGGAATATGCTTGATGAAGACAACAGGGTTTCACTGGCAGTCAAATATATTGATGTTTCATCAAAGGAAATTACCGTCAGAATTGTAAATAAAAACAAGGAGGCCTGATTTGAGGGTACTTGTAGTCGGTAGCGGCGGCAGGGAACATGCCATAGTCCATAAACTTTCAAAAAGCAGCAGGGTTGATGAAATATTCTGCACCCCGGGCAACGGTGGAATTTCTGATATTGCAGAGTGTGTTCCGATCAAGGCCACAGACCTGGCCGGTGTCAGGCAGTTTGCAATTGAAAAGTCTGTTGACCTTGTTTTTGTAGCTTCAGACGACCCTCTGGCCCTTGGCATGGTTGACATGTTTAAAAAAGAGGGTGTCAGGGTGTTCGGACCCACCAGGGATGCTTCAATCATAGAAAGCAGCAAGGTTTTTTCAAAGAATCTTATGAAGAAGTATGGAATTCCGACGGCCTCCTATGAAACCTTCGACAACCCTGAGGAAGCAATCAGACATATCATGGAAACTGACATGCCCGTTGCGGTAAAAGCGGACGGACTTGCCCTTGGCAAAGGAGCCATAATGGCCCATACCCGTGAAGAAGCTGTTGCCGCAGTTAAATCAATTATGGATGACAGGCAGTTCGGAGACTCAGGAAACCATATAGTAATTGAAGAGTACATGGTGGGCAGGGAAGTCACGGTACTGGCCTTTACAGATGGTAAGACAGTTGTGCCCATGGTTTCAAGCCAGGACCATAAAAGGGCTTTTGACAATGACGAAGGTCTTAATACAGGCGGTATGGGAGCCATATCTCCAAGCCGGATATATGATGAGGAACTGTCCGGGATCTGCATGGACAGCATTTTCCAGCCAACCGTAAAGGCCATGGCAGATGAAGGCAGGCAATTCAAGGGTGTAATATATTTTGAGCTTATGATAACTGAAAATGGGCCGAAGGTTATAGAGTACAATGCAAGGTTTGGTGACCCTGAGGCACAGGTTGTGCTTCCGCTTCTCAAAACAGACCTGCTGGATATAATCGATGCCATAATTGATGAGAGACTTGACCGGATTGAAATTGAATGGTTTGACAGGGCTTCTGCCTGTATTGTGGCTGCCAGCGGTGGATATCCTGTTGATTATAAAAAAGGATATGAAATCGAGGGCCTTCAGGATCTTGAGGGCACAGAGGATGTTTTCGTTTATCACGCCGGAACCATGAAGGAAAATGGAAGATACCTTACGAATGGAGGCAGGGTTCTGGGGGTAACGGCAACGGCCGAAAACCTTGACAGTGCTCTGGCAAAGGCATATTCTTCTATAGAAAAGATCCGATTTACGGATATGCACTATAGAAGGGATATAGGGAAAAAATGAAAACAGGTATCATGGGCGGGACATTCAATCCCATCCACCAGGGTCACATCGAAATGATGGAAGCTGCCGCAAAGGAAGCCGGCCTTGAATATATCCTGCTGATACCTACAGGGAACCCACCTCATAAGACAGAAGAAGTTATTTCCAAATATGACAGATATGAGATGTGCATGCTGGCTGCGGCATCCATGGATAATGTCATTGTAAGCAGCATCGAAATCGAAAGAAACGGATCTACATATACAATAGATACATTGAAGGAGCTTGAAAAGAAGTTTGGGAAAATGGATGAGCTCTTCTTCATTATCGGTGCTGATACTGTTATGAAGCTACGGACATGGAAGAATTTTGCAGAAGTGTCCAAAAGGTGCTCATTCATTGCATTCTACAGGAATGATACCGACAAGGAAGGAATCGAAGCAGAAATCCTGGGACTCATGGAGGATTTTGGTGCAAAGGTGCTACTGCTTGAAACTCGGGTCATGGATGTATCCTCTTCGGATATCAGGGACAGGGTTCAAAAAAGTTTGCCGATCGGTGGTATGGTACCTGGTCCAGTAGAGGAATATATCAAGCGGAACGGTATTTATAGTTCTGGGAAATAAAACATATATAAGGGGGAGACCATGGGAGAATGGGTCATAAAACCTTCATACAAGCTTGACCTGGCGTGCTTTTGCAACTTGTTTTACAAGGATGAAATGGTAATTGACAGGCACCGGGAAGTCATGTGCTTTCAGTGATTCCATATGATGTTTTGAAGAAAGGGTGTAGGGACAGATTCAACTCGGTTAAGGAAATTGTGTGTAATCTGATTGAGGAGATATTCTTAAAACCGGGTAATATTAACTAAGAATATTTCAAAATATACAATGAAGCGGGATTGCATGGATTATGCCCGGCATCACTGACAGAAGGAGAAGGCGATGAAACT
>JAFGIJ010000050.1 GCA_016929655.1 Clostridia bacterium | reverse complement strand
TTTGATGCTGAATTTGAGACTATTCAAGTCGATGACAGCAGTCTTGAAAGCAGTTGGGGAAATGTTTTGTACAGAATATCAATCTATAATAAAAAAGAAATAAAAAAAGGAAACTGCAGTATTCTCTGCAGATTAATTTAGGGGGTTTGAAAATGAAAAGCCATTACAAAAAACTATTGGAATATGCTGACAGAGGTGTAGAGAACACCTTGAAACATCAGTGTCTTGATGCCATGAGCCCTGAATTCGGGGGTTTCCCTGAAATGAGAAAAGGTTTCACGGAGCATTCATCTGGTATTGGTCATGCTGTCAGCCTGGCGTCACTCTACTATAATGAAGATTCAAAATATCACAGAGATGAGCGTCTGCTTCTCGCAGCAAACCGTGCAGCAGATTTCACTCTGTCAAGGCAACATGAGGACGGCACCATAGATTTGGTGGAAACCAACATTCATTGTGCTTCAACCATGGGTTTCACACTGCAGAATGTGGTACCCGGCTACAGAGTTATTAAAAAATACAACCAACACACCCAAGGTGAAGATGAACTCCAGGAAAAGATATTAAGGTATATTACCAAAGGTGCCGACGGCATGGTCACCGGAGGATTCCACACCCCCAATCACCGTTGGGTATTAGCTTCTGCCCTGGCACTTTGCTACAACGAAATCGGCAGGAAAGATTTGCTTGATGAAATAGACCTTTACCTGAATGAAGGCATTGACTGCAACCCCCAGGGTGAATGGACCGAAAGGTCTGCAGGTATCTATAACAAAGTCAACAATGACGGCATGATCATAATGGCAGAGGAACTTGGCAAATGGGAACTTCTGGAACATGCAAGAAGAAATCTCTACATGATGTTCAATTATCTGGAGCCTGATGATACCATCTTTACCATGAATTCCCACAGGCAGGACATTGGTCAGAAGATGTACCCGATGAGATATTATGAGAATTATCTCATGACAGCCCACTATCTGAAAGACAAACACCTTGCCTATATGGCTGATTACCTTTTCAAAATGGTAAATGATTATCCGGGTGATACAGGATCGCTTGGAGCAGGCAATATTCCCACATGTATAACAAGGTATATGCTTTATGATTTCCTTCGTGAAAATGAACCTGAAAAAGAAGAATATAACTGGAAGAAATATGAGGTCTTCTATGATCTTTCAAACATAGTCAGACGCAGGAACAATGACGCAATAACCACAATCATCGGTGACAGTCCCATGTTCATGAAATTCCAAAAGGGACTCAATCAGGTCTTTATCAGATTTGCAGCTTCATTTTTTGGTACGGAAGGACGATTCACCCCTGATTCACTTGTAAAGATTGACGGAGGATACAGACTGCATTACAGAAGCGACTGGGGCTATGTGCGACCTCTTGGCAAACCTGACAGACCAACTAAAAATGGACACACAAACATAGAACATAGGGAAAGAGCCAATATGCAGGTATTTGAAGTAAATATAGACATCCTTCCATTTGATGATGGTGTAAGGGTTGATATAGATTCCATGGGTGTTGAGGGACTTCCATGCAAACTTGAGATGATATATGAACCCGGTGGATTCTTTGACTGTGAACAAACCGAATTCAAGGCTTCTGCAGGCCAGCATATCATGGTACGTTATGGTAAGTATGACTATATCAAGGGCAATGATACAATCAGAGTGGAAGGTGCATTCGGGAACACAAACTACCACAAAGAACTAAGGGGTTCCTTTCCGGAGGTTCCGGAAACATTTACAGTGTACTTCACTGACTGGTCTCCAACCAAGCGAACGGTTATTTTCAAAGGCTTGTAAAACAAAAGGACGCAGATGCGTCCTTTTTCTTTTCTTTGGTTCTTCAGTCGCTGTAGCATCAAGCCTTTGCAGGCTCTATGTTTATTTTCTTTCCCTTTATCTGGGCATTCTTCATAATATCAAGGACTTCCCTGGCATTCTCTCTGGGAACCTCAACAAAGGTGAATTTTTCATAAATATCTATGGAGCCAATGAGCTTGCCATGCATGCCAGTTTCACCGGCTATTGCTCCAACGATGTCTCCAGGCCTTATTTTGTTATCCTTTCCAATGTTAATGAAAAGACGCACCATCCCAGGTTCAGCACCGGAGTTTTCAAAATCAGAATCCTGGTATTCATCTGCTTTTTCTTCGCTGCTTCCAACAGTCATTTTTACAAGGGCAGCTGCAATGTCCACAGATGCATAATCTTCTTCCATAAGTCTGTCGACAATCTTCATATATTTTTCAAGGCTGCCTTCATCAAGGACCTGCTTGATTTGTTCAACGAACTTATTGTTCTTGGTTTCTTCAACATCACTGCCTGAAGGAACTTTCATGAACTTAATCTTTGAATTGGTATAGTTCTGTATATCCTGAAGCTCTCTTAGCTGC
This sequence comes from Clostridia bacterium, assembly GCA_016929655.1. Taxonomy (GTDB): domain Bacteria; phylum Bacillota; class Clostridia; order DUPQ01; family DUPQ01; genus JAFGQE01. Next base: position 7,424 of record JAFGIJ010000050.1, on the reverse strand, counting down.
TTTCTGCCTGTTATGAAAGTAAATGAAGTTCCTGTTCTGCCTGCTCTACCAGTCCGGCCTATTCTATGAACATAATATTCTTCATCCTGAGGTACATCATAATTGAAAACAACTTCTATGTCATCAACATCTATTCCCCTGGCAGCAACATCCGTTGCGACAAGAATATCTATCCTGCACTCTCTGAAAGAATTCATAACCTTTGTTCTGGCGGGTTGTCTCATATCTCCATGAAGTCCTTCAACCAAATATCCGCGCTGCTGCATCTGTCCGACCAATTCATCAACCATTCTCTTTGTATTGCAGAACACCAATGAAAGCTTGGGGTCATATACATCAATCAGCCTGCACAATGCATCCAACTTTTTGGTCCTGGGTACTTCACAGTAATATTGTTCAGTTTCTGAAACAGTAAGCATGTGATGTACAACCTTTACGAACTCGGGATTCTTCTGATACTGATGTGTTATTGCAAGTATTGGTTTTGACATTGTTGCTGAAAAAAGGACTGTCTGCCGGTTTTCGGGCACGTCATTTAAAATGACCTCGATATCTTCCCTGAATCCCATGTTGAGCATTTCATCTGCTTCATCAAGAACCAGCATTTTCAAGTCATCAAGTCTGAGGGTTTTTCTTCTCATGTGATCCATTATTCTTCCGGGAGTTCCTATGACAATCTGAGCTCCTTGTTTAAGAGCCCTTATCTGCCTGTCGATGGGCTGCCCCCCATATATCGGAATAACCTTGATGCCATCAATATATTTTGTAAGCCTTCTGATTTCTCCAGATGCCTGAATTGCAAGTTCGCGTGTAGGACAAAGAACCAGTACCTGTGGCATTCTGTTTTCAGAATCCACCATTTCAAGTGCCGGTATACCAAATGCGATTGTTTTACCTGTGCCGGTCTGTGAATGGCCTGTAACATCCCTTCCACTCATTATTAGGGGAATGCTTGCCGTTTGAATTGCTGTTGCTTCCTCGAATCCCATGTCTTCAATTGCCCGCAGTATTGGGCTGGATAATTTCATATCCGTGAATTTTATTTTTTCCATATCTTTCCTTTATTCTTTTTTGCCTGCTTGTTATATTTAGATAAGTTGATTTATTTGCATATTACAATTAGCCTGCTAATAATAGCACATGTTGATTAAATTGCAAGTATTATATTTAAGTCTATCTGGATTTCCACTCGGATATTTTCAGATATGCCTCTTTTATATCGTCCACTATATAATCCGGTTCAACGGTTTCAAGTTCATCTTCAGTGAAAGCAGTTGTTATACCTATTACAGACATGCCGGCAGACTTTGCTGCCATGATTCCGCTTTTGGCGTCCTCAACAACCATACAGTTTTCCGGTTCAACATCAATCAATTCTGCAGCCTTTAAAAATATTTCCGGGTCCGGTTTCTTTTTTTCGATATCACTTCCTGTCACAAGAGCATCAAAGAAATCAACTTCTACACCTATACATGCCAGATTGGTCTTAACTTTTATTAAATCTGCAGCTGAGGCAACAGCTACTTTGAATCCCTGGTTTTTGACCCTCAGAAGCACTTCCTTTACCCCGTCAAAAACTTCCACCAGATCCCTGGCCTTTTCGACATAGAGCATATATGCATAGTCTTTCATTTCAGTAGTGTATTCCAGGCCATATTTACGGGCAACACCTCCGATAAAAGCATCCTCCCCCATACCGGTAAATTCAATGAAATCGCTCTTCTGAGGATCAATGCCGAATCGTCTCAAAGACTCAATCGAAGTTGTTTTCATGGCATCTTCAGAATGAACCAAAACTCCATCCATATCAAAAATTACTGCTTTGTTTTCCATTTTCAGATTATTCTCCATCAACAAGATCATTGGTATATGACGGGCTTGAGTCCCATATTATCCATGAATCATATCCCGCATCATATACAGCCTGCATCTGAAGCTGAAATTTCTCGGCATCGTACTCAGCCCAGTATCCTTTGGGTAGGTATGATGCTGTAAATCCCTGGATGTATGGTCTCATAGTGGCTTTGAAGTTTTCAATCTTAGCCATCTTTGAAGTTGCAAGTGCCAATGTGTCATATACAACACCATACGGATCCAGGTCAGGTTTTTCGTAAAGATTTCCGTTTATTATGGACCCTACGCCATTTCCCATGGTTGAGTTGGATGAATTTGCATAATGGGATGGATAAATCATTGGCGATATTACATCAACATTCTGGCTGAACACTTCAAGCGATTGACCGATTCCACCGGCATCATAACTCTCAATGCAGGTTATCCCGAATATATCGACAGACAATATATAATCAGAGAGCTCTGAGGATGCATAATTGATGAACCTTTCAGTATAGAATTCCCTTGATTCTGTCAGATTGCTGTAATCAACGCCATGTCCATTACCGGGAAATCTTATGTAGTCAAACTGAACCTCATCAAATCCTTTTTCCAGGACTTCACGTGCTATTTCAACAATATAGTTACCCGCTTCTACATTTGATATGTCCATCCATGTCGTAGAGCCACTATTTGTTATTTCCCTGTAATTGGTTCCGTCTTCTTTCTTCAAAGCCCAGTCAGAATTGAATTCACCCATGACATCATCCTTGAAGCAAACTATTCTTGCTATTGCATAAATATCATTTGCATGGAGTTCATCCGTCAGTGCCTTAACATTGAAAGCAGGAGCAATGGCCCCAGCAGCTTTTGCCGTTTCATTCTGTGAGTCGTATACAAGATATCCCGAGTCGTTTTTAACATTTATTACAAATGCATTTATCTGGGTTTCTTCAGCAAGCTTAAGCCAGGTTTCGAATCTGGTCCTATTTGATATGTGACTCTCAGAAAGATATATCGCTCTGACCACCGGTATCTCCTTGACCTCAGGATTGCCCGGCACCATGGTTGGTGTTGGCGTCTGTGATGGAATCGGTGACTGCGTTGGTGTAGGTGTAGGTGTCGGTGTCGGTGTAGGTGCTACAGTCGGAGATGGTGAAGGCAAAGGTGTAGTCGTTGGCTTGGGAGTACCTACCGGAGTTGCCGTTGGCTGTTCAGTAGGTTCAACTGATGAAGTTGGGGTTGCTGCAGGTGTCTGTGAATTTTCCACCACTTCCCCATTACCACATGAAACCAACAATGATATTGTCATAATTACCATTATTAATATTTTAATCTTTTTCATTTGTGTTCTCCAGTTTCTGTCATAAAGCTTCCAGCTAATTTTAACTCAAAAGACAGAAATTTACTAGACTGCCCCGAAAACTCCATGTATTGTATTTATTGTAATAAGCTTGGTGCAAATATTTAAATTTGCTATAATCCATCTATAGGGGGTGTTGCATGTCATTTGATTTAAATACAGTTTTATTTGCCTTTGGACTTACCTTGTTTGCAGGTCTTTCAACCGGTATCGGAAGTGCTTTGGCATTTTTTGCGAAAAAAACCAGCACAAAATTTCTGGCAGTTGCACTTGGGTTTTCGGCAGGTGTAATGATTTATGTCTCCATGATAGAAATATTCTTCAAGGCAAAGGATGCACTCCAGGGAGCAATGGGCGAAAGAGCAGGATACTGGGTAACAGTTATTTCTTTCTTCGGAGGTATTTTCCTTATAGCATTCATAGATAAACTGGTTCCGGAGATAGAAAACCCCCATGACATGAAAAAGGCAGATAATACAAGCATTCTGGAAACTCCTGAAGCAAAAAAGAAGCTAATGCGAATGGGTGTTCTCACTGCCCTGGCAATAGGCATACACAATTTCCCAGAGGGTCTCGCTACATTCACATCAGCACTCAAGGATCCCTCCCTTGGTATAGCTATTGCAGTTGCTGTTGCAATACATAACATACCCGAAGGAATTGCCGTTTCAGTCCCTGTATATTATGCAACAGGCAGTAAAAAAAAGGCCTTCTGGCTTTCATTCCTATCAGGTGTTTCAGAACCTGTAGGAGCTCTTATTGGTTTTTTAATACTTATGCCCTTTATGAACGATGTAATTTTCGGAGTACTGTTTGCATCGGTTGCCGGAATCATGGTATTTATATCACTTGACGGCCTTCTGCCTGCAGCCAGAGAGTATGGTGAAGCCCACCTTTCAATCTACGGACTGGTATCAGGTATGATAGTCATGGCCATAAGCCTCCTGCTTTTTGTTTAAGTGGTCACGTTATCCGTCGAATGATGATACCAAAACGGTCACGTTATCCGTCGGATCATGTGACCGGTATTGGGTTTGTGGTATTCATCTGTTTTGAAGAAATCGCCAAAGAATTTATTGTATTCATCAGGACTGAACGGAATCAATCCGCTGTCAGGATAAAATGTAAATTCAGAAAAATAGACCTTTCCTTCGACCGAATAAAGGTCTACACGAACAAAGGGGAATCCCTTGCATAAATCAGTTGCTGTTTTAATCATTTCGTTGAATGTATCCGGCTTTTCAAACTCAAAATCAAGACCGGCTTTTCCCTTGGTGACATAAATTCTGTTCCAGTCCATGTCATAGGCATTATACCGGACCCCATGCTCACTGTATCTACCTGAACACACAAACATAACTTCCGGTTTTCCATCATAGCAATAAAACTTGTAGTCTATCAATTCACCGTATTCTTTATTTTCGAGGTATTTTTCACATATTACAGCAGGCAATATATTTTTATATGACCATTCCCTGGTATGGCTATAGCGGTTTATGGCAAGCCATCCATCCATGATTTTAACTGCGCTCTCAGGATTTATGCAATTCTTTCCATTGCAAATGATATTCATATCACTTCCATGGGTTGCCTTAATGACATATTCAGCAGGAAGATTTCCAAAGTCTTCAACCACTAGCCTATCCTTTATGAAATAAACTTCATTCAATATATCTTCATATCCTAAAGACTTTACATATTCTCTTACCTTTGCCTTGTCTGCCATTACAGTCATCAAGGGGTTTTTATAGTGAAGCTTATACCACTGGAGTTTTTCATCAAAGGTTACAGGATTCTTGAGATCAGGGAATTTCCCATACGAAGCATAATACATCAATCTTACGTAAAGCCAGCCCGGAATAAATCTCTTTATGTATTGGGGTATTTTTCTGGAAAGCTTGACGAGAAATTCTCTCTTATACAATTACATTTTCATCTCCATCAGGTCTGCTTCATAGACATCTTCGGATTCAATGTCAATCATGATGGTCTTGAATTCCATCCCAACAAAACTTGCGAAAAACTGTTTTTTAAATAGCGGAAATTCCAAGGTTGCATCAACAGAAACTGCGTTTGGATTAAAAACTCTGAAAACAATGCTTTTCTTATCATCAGACATCTTTGTTGCAGATACTTCAACATTGCCGCTGAGTATGTTAACCAGTGTTTCCGGTTTTTCACCCACTCCTGTTGGGAAGAATGAAAGTGCCATTGGCTTTTCATTGAATATCGTGGCGTCCCTTTCAACATTTGCTGCAATATCTGCTGCAGCTCCGGCATTAATTAAAAATTCGTAATCATGTTCACCCTGGTCTATATATGGAGAAAATCTGTCCTGGGGCATGATATATGCATTTCTTACAGAAAAATCAGACTTACCGGCTGAATACCCCGGAGATCTCATCATGGTTATTCTAAGATCACCGTTGACACAATTGGATCCATATGTTCCGGTATTTATAACTGAAAGTGCTCGTTCACCATCGGTTATCAGGTTCCATTTGTGGGATACCATCTCATCTCCGTTTGAAAGCAGCTTCTCATGACCATATGCTGTCTGACCTATGAACTCCACATCTTTTAAGGTTGTTGGAACCGACATCTTAAGCATCTTCATTTTTTCATTCCAATATACCTTTGTTTTTATAACTATTTTTGTTCCTTTGGTCGGCAAATAATAATCAAGGCAAATATAGGAGTTGTTATATTTCATAACCGCTTCAATAATGGTTCTTATAGGACCTTCTTCAATAACCCTTACAGATTCCACATCACCTTCAAGAATTCCCGAAAACTTCTTTCCTTCTTCAGGAGTCATTACCTCAAATTTTCCTTCTACATCATTGAAACTCTTTTCCTTATGCGCCCAGGAATTTTCATCATCTTTTATAATCAAAGGCATAAAAGCATTGCCTTGTATAAAGTCGACTCCGTTTACACAATATTTGGTAATGGTTCCTGACTGTTTCCCAATCCAAACCTCAATTTCTTCATTTCTAAAGATGAATTTCCCACCTGTTTCCTTGAGTTTAACAGGTGGTTTTCTTTCCACCATTTCGATGCTTACGTCGAATCTGGTGATTGAATTTCCCTTCAGAAATGCTGAAAAAACACTCTTCTTGCGCCAGTCGACATTGAAGTTTGATGCTTCGTGCTCAACCTGGCTTGAAACTCTGATTCCATTGCAGCGAAGTACCGGATTTGCAAAAACTTCCTTGTTTTTATTTTGGTCAGGAAGCTGATATTCACATTCTACAATCTCTTCAATGTCATATGGATGTGGGTTATACACTACAATTGGAATAGTATTTTCTTCAGCCTTTTTAAGCCCGGAACAAAGGGCAATGAAAGCCCTTGATTTAATCTGCCTCAGCTCTTCAAGAGCATGGCCTGCAAGGTTCATACTGAATTTCTCAACCGCCGGTATTGATGAACCCGGAAGAATATCATGAAATTCTATAAGCATCAGATCTTCAAGTGCTTTTTCAAATTTCTCATAAGGATAATCAATCAATCCATTCACATGGGCGTGGACTGCCATCTTCTCAGTTTTATACATTTCATTTTCCAGCTGTCTGTGAAGCTGCTTGATACGTATCTGGGAAGTGTAGCATCCTGTATATCTGGGATTCAAAATGCCGGAATAAACGGGTAATTCCGGAGTAGTTTCATCGAGTTCACTGAAATATGCCTCAGGTGTTGAGTGTAAAAGATTCCACTCCTCTGTTGCATTGTTCAGTTCTGTTATTTTTTGAAAATCAACTCTGGACGGTCCCCCTCCGTGATTTCCAATTCCCCACAGGACTATTCCGGGGTTTTTACCTTCATGGGATTCCATCCAACCCTTGATCTTTTCATCAGCTTCCCCACGATGGGACTCATATGAGTTATATGCACGGTGCATTTTAATTCTTGAACCGCAGAATCCTTCCCATTCAAAATCATCACCGGGCAATTCGAGCATATCCGGCTCGGGCCTGCAGAATAGATATGAAGTGTACCCTGCTTTTTTCATAATCTCAACCAACCCTCTGGTATGTCCGAATGCATCAAAATTTATCGCTGTCTTAGGTTCAACACCAAATTTTGACATGAAATATTTTTTACCTGATAAAATCTGGCGGACAAATGACTCACCTGATGGCATATTACAGTCAGGCTGCAGATACCAACCGCCCATTATATGCCATTTACCTTCGCTGACGAGTTTTTGGATCCTTGAAAAAAG
>JAFGIJ010000219.1 GCA_016929655.1 Clostridia bacterium | reverse complement strand
GTCTGACTCATCAGGTGCAAGTTGCTCCCCAAGCTCATGAGCCGGCTCCGACCCTCTCATATATTCAGCACCGGCATATGCTCCCAGGGTACCGTCACCGGTTGCATCTATATAGAATTTTGATTCCAGAATTATTTCTGTTTCTGAAGTCAGCTGTGTACAGCTGATTGAAGTTATTGTGCCAGCACTGGTTTCTACATGATGCATATGTGTATTTAAATACAGAGTCAGGTTATCCTGGAACCTGGCTTTTTCCCACATGATAACATCAAAAATCTCAAATTCATCGTAGTAGTTTCGTTTTCTGTTTTCAAGAAGAATCTCTTCCAATATGCCTGTTTCCCTGGCATTTTCACGGCCACCGGATACTGCTGCTCCACAAATATGCATTCTTATTTCACTGGACGCATTGCCTCCAAGGACAGATCTGTTATGAACCAGGGCTGTCTGCGCCCCATGCCTTGCTGAAGCTATTGCTGCAAGCAATCCGGATATGCCTCCACCGACCACTACTACTTCAAATTTCTCACGTATTGATTTTTTCTCATTTACTTCCATTTTTCAACCCTTTTCATGACTTTTTCAGCTGTGTCAATACTATCTATTCCGGTAATCCAACTCAGCCATATCCCCCGTGGTTCAAGGTTTTCAAACAAAAGGTCAAGGTCTTTTATATCAAGTATTAACTGTGCAGCCTTTCCTGCCTTTTGAATTTTCTTATATACAGGCAGCCATCTTTCAAACCCCTCATTTCCAGCACCGCAGACCCATTGGACTGCGTTCAGCTCATGGATATCCAGCAAAGAATCAAGATGCCGAAGAGCTCCGGGCCCATCAAGATGATATATGCTTCTGTCAAGAAATCTGCATTCCTCAATGATGCCGGGCATAAATAAATCATCGAAGGTTTCCTTTGAGACCATACATGAAAAGTCATTGCTTGGTATATAGAATTTTTTTTCAGACAGCAAGGGGGTCCATGATGTTATCGGCATGCCCGCAGTTCTGAGTTTGTTATAAAAAAAGTCATAGGTTTCAAAGTATTCCGGATATGATTCATCCAACTTCTTCCTCACATTTTCAAGATTTTCTATCATATCAATGCATAGTTCCTGCGGATCCCTCAGTGCTGCAATATGGTCTCCGCCCGGATGGAAATCAGTCAATCCGACAATAAACCTGCCATTTGATGCTTCAAGAAGCATATCCGTGTATTCAATCATCTTAATCAAAAGAGGATGGTTTCTATTGAGGTTTCCCTTGTCCGCATCCTTTTCCCAGTCATGTATACAAGGTTCGCTCCAGGTGGTGTTTTCACCATAGTTATATCCACAACCGCACCAGGCACTGTATATTTCAGGTCCCAGATTGGGCCATATGATAGGATATGAATCACCAATATAAAGCGCTTTATCTATCTTTGCAACTTGTTCTTCAATCCTGAATTCAAAGTCTAGCCACTTATCCTCCAGAGTGTCATATTTCTTTTTCGGATGAATGTACTCCGAATTTTTCCATAAAGATATATTGACAGGTGGTCTGTCGGCAATATCAAAATTAAAGAATGCCTCAAATCTCTCCATGGACCTTTCAAGTCTGTCATTGAATTCGAACATATTTCCCCCGTGTTATCTAAATTTCAAGCTTTATGCATATATTAGCATATTTATATAATATGTCTTCAAAAAAACCGCCGAAGCGGTTTCTTTCATTTCATACCGAAAGTCTTCTCCTTGAGGTCCAGATAATACAGATAATCATCAGGATCAACATCCGGTGGGCACCTATGGTCACAGAATGGAATATACCCTCCTCTTTCCACCAAAGGTTCAAGGGTCTTCATATAAGCCTTTATGGCATCTTTTCCTGCTATCAGCTGCATCTTGTCGAAGCCACCCATCAATCTGAGTTCTTTGCCGTACTCAGCAAATAATTCACCGGGATGGCAGCATGAATTAACTTCATATGGAAACATACAATTGATTCCGCCCTCCATGAAATATTTCAGTATAGGTCTGATGTCTCCATCACAGTCCGTATACCAGATGTCTATACCGTATTTCTTGAGTTTTTTATCAATTCTCTTGTATCTGGGCATGACAACATTCTTGAAAAAATCCACACTTACAATAGGTCCATAGTTAAAGCATATATCTTCCCATCCGGCAGCATATTCAAAGGTGAAATGCGGGAGAACCTGATCAAGGAAATCTTCTACAAGTACACAGGAGGTTTCAACCATGTCCTCAACCATATCAGGATAGTCATAGCATGCATAAGCAAGGCCTTCAAAAGTCAGCATATCCCTTACTCTCCCAATCATTGAACCCGTATTTACACCAAGCGGATAGTCCCTGTCCTCAGGATGTTCAGCTTTTGCTTCATCGATATCCACTATCCTGGTAGGATCATCTCTTCTGAAACGTTCTTCCTTAATTTTCTTCCAATCTTCAGGTTTTTCAATGGATGATTTTATAAAATGCGGAATCGTCGAATGATTGTCCTTGCTTACCTCTGCCATCAATCCCTGAGAATTTATAATGATTTTATTGGTTTCAGTTTCACTGATGATTTTTTCTTCAAAGCCAGGACTGATGAACACGTTTCCCGAAAGAACCTCTATCTTATCAAGGCTGAACAAACGATGTCCGTCTTCATGATTCTTGACATTATTATTTACAAAAATATCCCATTCAATGAAATTTTCGTCCCAATATCCGAATTCCATGTTTACGGTTCTGTCGAATGGTTCATAATGCATCTGTTTAATGAAACGTTCCCTTGATGTCATGGTGCCCTTCCAGGCAGGTCTGATAGGATTAATAGTCATTTGCCCCTCCAAAAATAAATATCAGATTTGATTATAAAGTAAAAAACAGTTGTTCACAATAACAAACAACTGTATAAATGGCAATGCTTTTTTCACTGTCTGGATGTACAGGTGTCCCCACTCCAAAATGAGTATAAGGCACCCTCCTTGACGGTAAATTCAATTTTATACGGAACACCTTTTCGAATCTGGGGATGGCATATTGCAAGGTCCATTCTATTTCCGCCCCACTCAAAGTCTGTAAGGGTATTTCCATCCATGTCATCTATCTTTATATTTATTATGCCTTCGGCATTAATATGGAGTTTACCATTTCCAAGAAACAGCAGCCGGGTTATTACTGTACCGCCTGTAACTGCACAAAACCCATCCAACCTGTTCCATGCTCTGCCTATTGAAAAAGTATCATTTTCAGTTACAGGTTCGTCATGGGTTCTGCTTGTGGCTCCAAAATACAGACTGAGTCTGTCATCCACTTGAAGGATATCTCCGAATCCCATAATCATACCGCTGTCAAAATGCCCCGGTTCACCCCTTGCAATCAACGGGTTTTCTGTAACAAGTTTAAATTCAATACCATCCACCGAACATGCAATTCCTGTCTCCATGGTTCCGCTAATACCGTTATACATCAGAGGGAAACCCACATACTGTTTCTGATATTGAATCACATGCATTCCATAGAACTGGTCGGCTGTTTTACCTCGTGCAGGAATCAGTGCAGGACCTATATAATCCCAATTTGAAAAATCATTGCTTTTGGCAGATGAAACCACCCTATGCATGAAGAATTCATTTCCAAGGGGATATTTATTGGGACCTTCGAACTGCATATCCAATCCATCATAGCTCAGTTCAAGTTCTATGTGCCTTTTTTCCGGCCAGAATACATTGCCCGCGAAAATATACTTTTTATTAACTTCATCATGTTCAAACCGTGTAAAGTGCGAAAACAGATAATCAAGCTGCTGCCCGTTTCTGTCATAAAATACTCTCCACTGTTTGAAGTATGATCTGAAAGAATTATCAATCTCATCCCACATCAGTGCTATTACGTCACTTGGGCCTTCAAACCATGATTCATCAAATGTTCCGTTGACTGGTATAAAATTCATCCCATCCTTCGATTTTGAAAGCAAGGCTCTGCCCGGCAAACCTTTGCCTGGTTTTGCATACTGCATGCAAAAGATCCTGTGATCATCAACTGTCATGCCAGGCTTTATTATAACCGAGCCAGGCTGTGCATCCTCAGGAAGTGCCAGCGGACTGTCAAATTTCGTCCAGTTGAGACCATCCTCGGAATGTGCCATCCCATAAGTATACTTGCCAGGACTTCCATCTACACCTGTACATGTATACCACATTTTCCAATTACCTTCTGCATCATCCCTGTGAAGGCCCATGAAACCATATGGCCCCCAGGCTTCCCATTCATATGTTTTCGATATGGCAGGATGAGACAGTTTGTTCCAGCGGCCTGCATCCCTTGTAACATCAATTTCCTTTTCGAACAAATCGCTTGAAAACATCAGTCTTCTTGTATCATCAATATTCAATATATCCATTACTAAATCATCTTCCTTCATTCGGGGTATTTCAACATACAAATTATTTTATCATATTTTACACTAAGCGGCTGTTAATTAACAGTAAACCCTTGCCGGGCTTTGTTGCTCACGATATACTTAAAAAGCAATATAACACAAGAGGTAAATTATGAAAAGGATTATTAGTACCGATAAGGCTCCCGGAGCAATCGGCCCTTATTCACAGGCAGTTGAGTGCAATGGCATTGTATATACATCTGGCATGATTGCCATTGACCCTGCAACCGGCTCCTTGTCCGAAGGTGGGATCAACGAGCAGACAAATCTTGTCCTATGTAATCTTGAAGCTTTGTTCAGGAGCATTGGAATGAATTTGGGAAACGTTGTTAAAACAACGGTATTCATGAAGAACATGTCCCAATTCGCAGAAATGAATGCGATTTATGCCAAGTATTTCAAAGAAAACCCCCCTGCCCGTTCAACTGTTGAAGTAGCCAGGCTTCCAAAAGATGTTCTGGTTGAAATAGAATGCATTGCTGCCAGGGAATAGTTTTTTCTGATATTTAATGGAGGAATATATGAGAGTATTGATAGCTTATTCAAGCAAATATGGATCAACCAAAGATTGTGCCAGAAAACTTGCTGACAAGCTTAATTGTGACACCGAAGTAATTGATGTTAAAAAAAGCAAGCCTGATCCCCGGGTATATGATGCAGTAATCATAGGTGGTCCTGTTTACATGGGTAAAATCAATAAGCCCACGGCAGTTTACTGTGAATTGTATAAGGAATTATTACTAAGCAAACCTCTTGGTTTGTTCATATGCCATATGGACAGGGAAAAGGATGTGAATCATCAGATCTCATCGGTATATCCAGAAGAGCTGGTTGCCCATTCCAAAGTAAGCAAAGGTTTTGGTGGTGCATATCTTGTTTCAAACATGAATTTCTTTTATAAGATGATCATCAAGAAGGCTGCCGGAGTCACTGAAAACAAAAAAGATATATTTAATAAGGAAATTGACATGTTCGCAGAACAATTCAATAATATAATCAACAAATAATTGCTGATTCCACTAATTCCAAATACTCAGGCAAAACAAAAGGCACCATGTGGTGCCTTTGGCAGGGGAGACAGGACTCGAACCTGCAACTTACGGTTTTGGAGACCGTTGCTCTGCCAGTTGAACTACTCCCCTACAGACTCCAGATGATTATACACAACAGGTTTTTCACTGTCAACAAGTTGCTTCCAATAAGATTTCTGATAGAATAGTCAATAGAATCAGGGGGATATATTATGATTTTTGCTCAGGCAAGGGAACTAATAACACCAACAATACGGACGACCATGTCAGGCTATGCATCCAGAACCGAGGAATTCAAAGGAATCCATGATGATCTGTATGTCAAAACCATCTATTTTGAAAATAAAGACACTAGTCTCATGTTAATAACATTTGACCTTTGCCACTATTTATACGACCTTAATGATGCAGTAATGAAGTATGCATCCGAAGTATTTGATATTTCCTGTGACAGTATTATTGTCAATTATTCACATACACATGCCGGGCCTAAAATTACTTCTGCCACTGAACGGGATGATCTATCCCCCCTTGATGGTTTTTTCATTGAACGTGCCAAGGCTTGTATAGATAGAGCAAGGCTCAACACTTTTGAAGGAACCATGCAATTTACAGACACCAGCGGTCATTGGAATGTAAATAGAAGATTATCTACCCCTGAGGGTTTCAAGATGCTTCCAAACCATGACGGTATCACTGATGATGAATTGAATCTCATAGTAGTCAGGGATATGGAAAATAATATTCGAACGATTCTTGCAAACTATTCATGTCATCCGGTAACACTTTCGGGTACACTTTTTCTGTCAGCTGAATTCCCCGGCAGGCTCTGTCAGCTTCTCGAGGCAGAATATTACGGTTCAATGGTTTTCTTCCTTCAGGGAGCTGCAGGAAACCTCAGACCTCTTGTCACAGCCGACAAGGGGCATTTCAAGGCCTGTAGTTTCAGAGAACTTGATGAATTTTCATCAGTAATGGCAAAAGAGGTTATTCGTACCATCCACTCTGTTCCCTTTGATGTCATTGAACCTGAATTCAGTACCATTAAATTCAAACTTCAGCTTCCCATCGAACCTATTGACAAAGCTTTGTATGAAAAAGGATTGAATAAATACAGCGGTTACCTTAAAAGAAGAATGGATGAAGTTTTCAAAGACTGGGATAAACGAGTTGATTTTGCTGAAATTCATTGTGGTATTGTCAGGTTCACCGACGACCTGTATTTGCCATATATGGGCGGTGAGATAGTATATGAGGTCAAGCAGATAGTAAATGAAGTGTTTGCTCCCGCTAAAACAATATTTCTGGGTTACCAGGAAGCAATGACATATATTCCTTCTGATAAAATTATTGATGAGGGTGGTTATGAGGGATATGATGCACCGATTTTTGCCGGGTTCAGAGGACCCTTCAGGAAAGGGATTGACGATATCATACGAAACGCATTTATAGAAAATTTGAAGAAACTTTAGTAAAAAGCCCCGGTTTTTACGGGGCCTCTTTTATATTCTTCTATAAACGGTACCGCTTAGCTTAGCGACAAGGTCCTCTCCTGAATGAACTTCCATATCATAAACGGCAATCTTTTTATGCAAAGATACTTCCCTTGCTTCTGCTATGAGTCTCTCCCCTGACCTTACGGCCCTGAGAAAGGATACAGAGACATTTATTGATACAGCCACCGGTCCATGGGAATTTGATGCACAGGCAAAAGCGAGGTCAGCCAGGGTAAAAATTGCACCGCCCTGTGCTATATCAACTCCATTCAAGTGTCTGTCCTCAATAAGCATGGATGTTCTTGCATAACCCGGTAAGATTTCCTCTATTTCCATTCCGCAGAGCTTCGCAAATCTGTCCCTGCTGAATCTTTCATAAATTTCTTCCATGCCTACTCCTTTATCTGAGCATAGCTCCGGTTTTATCAGCAAGTGCCTTGACTACCTTATCAAAACTTGTTCCAACTTCATCCTCCGTAAGTGTCCGCTCAGCTGACCTGTATGTCATTGAAAATGCCAGGCTTTTCTTTCCGGCCCCGATTTGTTCACCTTTGTACACATCAAAGAACTCTACGTCCTCAAGATTACTTCCAGCCGTTGCCTTTATCAGTTTGATGATATTTCCGGCTGAAACCTCATCATCCACTACCACGGCAATATCCCTTGATACAGAAGGATACCTTGGAAGCTCACTGTATTTTCTGTTCAGGTTTGCAAGACCATAAATTGCATCTATATCCATTTCACATAGAACCGTATCCCCCGGTATTTCGAAGTTATCTGCAATTTCAGGATGAACCTGTCCTATTGTTCCTATGCTTTTCCCATCAACGGTTACAGCTGCGCACCTTCCCGGATGAAATACAGGATTATCAATTACAGGTATATATTCTGTTTCTGCTATTCCAAGGGTATCGGCAATATTCATGATGATGCCCTTCATGTCGTAGAAGTCTCCCCCGCCATATAATCCCATTGTCAGAACAGTTCTTTGTTCAGGGAGTTCCTCTTTGTCAACAGGATGATAAGTGAATGACATCTCATAAAAACCACCCTTTGCAACACTTCTGTTGCTGTTGTGTGAAATAACCTTCATCATTTCAGGCAGTGTAGTGGTTCTCATTACGCTGTAATCTTCTCCGAGAGGTCTTCTGATAATAACTGTTTTTCTCAAAATACTTTCTGCGGGCAGCCTAAGCCTGTCAAAAACAGCAGGACTTGTGAATGAGTATGTATATATTTCATATAAACCGGCTGAAAGGCATACATTTTCAACAATATTCCTTAGATTCTGTTTGTATGAACGTTTTCCCTGCGTTGTACCTTCACCTGCGAGCATGGTTGCCTTGATGTTGTTGTAACCATGGAACCGGGCAACCTCCTCTGCAAGGTCAGCCTCAGACAATAAATCCGGTCTGAATGAAGGTGCAATGGCATAATCTCCATTAATTTCTATTTCCAGGGGTTTGAATATATTTATCATTTCCTCCCTTGGAATGTCAGTACCAAGGAAAGCATTGATTTTTTCCGGTCTCAATGGAATTTTTTTCTTTTCAGGAATATTTGCACAAACATCAATGACGCCCGGAACAACCTTGCCTGCTCCTAGCTCTTCAACCAATTCACATGCTCTGTTGACAGCGGGTAAAGTGCTGTTCATATCAAGACCCTTTTCAAATCTTCCTGATGACTCTGTTCTCATTGCGAGTTTCTGTGCCGTAAGCCTGATGCTGGTCATATTGAAATTGGCTGACTCAAACAGGATTGTTTTTGTATTGCCGGTAACTTCACTGTCCGCACCTCCCATAACACCTGCAACAGCAACCGGTCTTTCACTGTCAGCAATAACAAGCATAGAAGGATCGAGTTTTCTGGGTTGGTCATCCAGAGTTTCAATTTCTTCGCCCTCCCCGGCACTTCTTACAATAATCTTCCCACCTCTTATATTGTCCAGATCAAAAGCATGCATAGGCTGTCCATATTCAAGCAGGACATAATTAGTTATATCCACAATATTGTTGATAGGTCTGATTCCGGCATCACGAAGTTTTTTTCTAAGCCACTCAGGAGATGGTTCTATAATAACATCTGTTATAACCCTGCCAGTATATCTAGGACAAAGATTCTTGTCGTATACTTCAATGGAAATCATATCAGCAGCGTTTCCCGTTCCTTTTTCAAGTGGTTTTGGCTCCTTAACACTGAATTCCTTTTTGAAAGTTGCTGCTGCTTCCCTCGCAAGTCCGATTACGGAAAAACAATCAGGTCTGTTTGAGGTAATTTCAAATTCAATTATTTCTTCATCAAGTCCGAGCTCATGAATCATATCAGTGCCCGGTTTGATATCCCTGTCAAGTATAAAAATCCCATCTACAATGGCGTTTGGATAATCATTTAAAGTAAGGTTCAGTTCACTCAAAGAGCAAAGCATTCCATCTGAAACAGCTCCCCTGAGTTTTCCCTTTTTGATCTTAATCCCTCCCGGCAAAGAAGCACCGTGCAATGCAACTGGCACAAGATCACCGGCATTCACATTGGTGGCACCGGTTACTATCTGTATTTCTCCGCTGCCAACATCTACCTTGCAAACCACCAGTTTATCTGCATCAGGGTGTTTTTCAATGGATAGAATTTTTCCTGCTACGACTCCTGTTATACCTTCGCCGAGAACCTTCCATTCTTCCACCTTGGAACCCGACATCGTCATTTCGTCACAGAAGCTTTTTATATCTGCATCAATATTTGTATATTCCTTAATCCAGCTGTAAGATACTTTCATCATAACCTCCTAGAACTGCCTCAGGAACCTGAGGTCATTTTCGAACAACAGCCTTAGGTCACTGATATTATGTCTGCCCATGGCAGCTCTTTCTACACCCATTCCAAATGCAAATCCACTGTATATTTCCGGGTCTATACCACATGCTTTCATTACATTGGGGTGAACCATTCCTGCACCAAGGATTTCTATCCAGCCTTCGCCTCCGCAGACCCTGCACCCTTTTCCTCCGCATACCCAGCATGAGACGTCAACTTCTGCACTAGGTTCAGTAAATGGGAAATGGTGAGGTCGAAGACGAATATCCGTTTCTTCCCCAAAAAGGTTTTTGGCAAATAATTTCAATGTGCCTATCAAATCCCCCATTGTAACTCCTTTGTCTATAACAAGTCCTTCTATCTGATGAAAGACCGGGGAATGTGTAGCATCTACGGTATCAGCCCTGTATACCCTTCCGGGGCATATGATCTTTATCGGCGGTTCACTGCTTTTCATGACTCTGATCTGAACAGGAGAAGTCTGTGTACGCAGCAGAGTATTGTCTGTGATATAAAATGTATCCTGTTCATCCCTCGACGGATGATTTTCTTCAGTATTCAATGCATCAAAATTATTGTAAACAGTTTCTATTTCCGGACCTTCAGCTATATCATAACCGAGTCCGATGAAGATTTCCTCCATCTCTTCAATGGCTTGTGTAAGGGGATGCTTCCTTCCAAGCGCCGGTCTTTTTCCTGGTATTGTAACATCAAGTTTTTCTTTTACCAATCTGGCACTCAAGGCTTCTTTTTCAAGTTTTTCTCTGACAGAGGTCATTAAGCCTTCTATTTCGGACCTTACTTCATTAACAAGCTTTCCCATGGCAGGTCTTTCCTCGGGACTGAGTTGACCCATTCCCCTGAGCACTTCCGTGAGCATTCCCTTTTTCCCTGTAAAGCGGACCCTCATCTCTTCAAGTGCCTTCATGTCAGTAATGCCGCCAAGCTCACTCTCCGCGATTTCAAGTATCTCCTTCAACCTTTGTTCCATTCTGATACCCCTTTCAATAGGTATATTGTTAATTGGGTTTTTCGCAACAAAAAACCTCCATCCCATAGGGACGAAGGTTATCTCCGCGGTACCACCCGATTTTTCGTAAACGAACTCTCAAAGCATCTCTCAATGCACGGATCTCTAACGGGTCCAACCGGCGATTCCTACTAAAAACTTTCAGAATGCGGCTCCAAAGTGAACTTCATAAATCCAGTCTGCGGGACACTCACAGCCAATGATGTCCTTCTCTTTTCAAACCCGGAAAAACTACTCTCTTTATCCCAGCCTTTTTCTGCTTGAAAGTATAACATATGCCAGGCAAGTAAACAACCCGTGCAAATTGTATCTGTAATAATTCTGCATTGCTGCAATGTGCAAAAAAACAGCCGGTTGACGGCTGTTTTTCCTAATAAATCTAAATTAGTGTTTTGTTGATCATCAAAGTTGGGTCTACCTGTCTTTCAATTGTTCCATCTATTCCTGAAGTTTCATTATAAATCCACAACCTAGAGATCCTGTTCAATTGTCTGTTACGCATAATATCATCTCCCAACAACTTACTTTTACCCTTTATATTATTTTTAAACACTGTATGCATGTTTTTTCCATAATTCCCTTCTGCTTTTTCTGAATATGCCGTCTGCTGCCATAATCACAATCGCTAGAAGCAAATTCACCCAAAAGCCGCTTATTACCATGCCACCTACAATTGCATCAGTAATAACCAATGTCAGTATGTTTACGAATATACTTGCTATCCCTAGAGTAACCAGGTTAAGTGGCAATGCAAGTGCTGTAAGCAATGGCCTAAGGATTGTATTCACCAATGCCAGTACCGCTGCACCTAGCAGCAGCAATCCAATTGCTCCGGATACCTTTTCAAACAATAATGCAAAAATGCATAAAACCGTAAAATATATTGCTGTCCTTATAATAAATTTAATCATTTCCTCACCTAACCTTTATCAAAACCCTGACTTTTTCTCCACTGCTTTCTTCTACATCCACATCAACCAAGTCATAACTTCCACCTTCACCGATACATGAGATAGCTTCCATGATCATAGGCATTGCCTTCAGTGCTTCCTTGAATTCCCTGACTTTCCTTACACCAAAGGCTCCGACAAACTCCATTAGTTCCATCACCTGCCAAAATAACTCTGCAAGTATAAACAATGGAAGTGGTAACCAGAGTCTAAATCCTTTGACCCTGATGCTTATAATAAGCCAGTTTCCCTTAGTCAACATAGATCTTTACCTTTGCTCCGCCTTTCCCATCTCCATCAGTGGCATCAATGTCCACAAGGCTTTCTTCAGAACCACTCTCATGAAGTGCATCCAGGAGTTCTGACAGGTTGAGTTCATCTATGTTGACGCCTTCCCTTGCCATTTCCTCTTTTGCTGAATCAGGAATCATTTTTGTCAGCGAAGTCAGCTTCCTTGCTACATTAAGCGGAATATTGATATTCACCTTTGCTCTTTCCCTGCCGTCCTGTTCAGCTGCATCTATCCTAATCCTGAACATTCTGTTTGAGCTCTTGCCCTTAGGTCTTACATTTTTTTCTTCCTCGGTTTCTGTCCTGCCAATGGCTTCAATCAAGTCAAGGGCTTCCTGAGCTGTTATCTTACCGTCTTCTACCATTTTCAATATTTTTTTCTTTTCGTCCATCTCTATATACCTTTTTTCCTTTCCTTGATGAGGGCTGTTGCTTCCTGAGGTGTTATTTCTCCGTCTTCCAACTTCTTGAGAATATCGGAATGGTCAACCTCAACATCTGGTTCTTCAACAGGTTTGTAACCCATTGCCCTTATAACATCATCCAGTTTCCCTCTGACTGTGGGATATGAAATTCCCAGTTCTTTTTCTACTTCCTTAATGCTTCCCCTGTTCTTAATGAATATTTCTATGAAGTACTGGTCTTCATCAGACAATGAACAGAATTTACAGCCCTGGTAATATCCTGATAGTTCACTGCCGCATCCACTGCAGGTCAGTTTTGTTATTGCAAATTCTCCATCACATACCGGACATTTACCCGGCGCTTTATATTTTGCCATTCTTTGTTCCTCCCCTTTTAGTTACCTCGATCAGATTATTGCCTTGTTCATCATCAAAGTCGAAACTACATTTCCTTCAACCTTATTTTCTATTGTCCCGATGTTTTTATTTATCCAATACAATGGTACTTTAAGCTTTTTATTTCCAGACATCTTTTGGTCCCTCCTTTAATATATCAACATTATAATCTTCAAAATTAACGATGTCAACACTTTTAATTAATTATTT
>JAFGIJ010000049.1 GCA_016929655.1 Clostridia bacterium | reverse complement strand
TGAGGCCGACGTAGGTGTGATGCAAACGAAGTGCAGCAACACTGAATCCTGTTGGGCGCCAAGAGGGATTGTCATACAGACAATCCCTTTTTTTAGTGCAAAGAGGATTTGAACCCGCTGTGCATTCCGGGGCATGAAACAAAATTATGATTCTTCCCCGGAATCTTATATCAATTTATATTTTCCCATGGAACCCTTGTAAACCCAAAACTATCACTCGATTCCTTATACTCATAAACATGGTATCTTCCTTTTGGTTCAAGGCCAAGGTCTGCTGCATAGTCATCAATGGGCGGCAGATTATAATTTATTGAGAACGAAAAAGTATATTCACCTATCTGATTATATAATCTTCCAAATTCAACTTCAGATACTACATGAGGATTGAAGGAATAAGCCATACCAGTATATTTTTCCAGGAATATCGGAATTTCCATTGTTTGTCCCGGCTGAAGTTCGGGGATCTTCATTCCATGTATAGGTCAATATAGTTCGAAGTAAAGGGTGCCGCCGAATGTTGATGAAAGCGTCATTTTATTCGGGTCCGAAAGTTCTGAACTTTCTATATTAGCAAATACTTTCCCACTTAATGTTCCTCCGGGTGAAACTTTGTTTGTGTTGTTTGTAAGTTCAATCAATATATGTGCAGGCTGATACATTTTCCCCGGATACTGTCTGACAAAATTCCAATTGAATGGATTTGGTGAACTTCCTGATGTTGCTGAAGAAGTCGCACTTTCAACTATTCCCTCACCCAGATCCTTTACCATATCCTTGGTCCACTCATCTGCTGGAATCCCTGCTTGCTGCAAGGCTGTGGCCGCAAGGTAATCTGCGCCCATACTTGTAAGTTGGTCAAAATTCGGAAGTTCAGGGGGAATTCCCATTGAAGCCAATCCGGAGTCCACCATGGTTTCAAGGGCTTTCTTTAAATCATCCCGGAATTCATCAGGTACCAAAGGCATGTTTTTTGCAACAAATTCAATCATACCTGATTTTAGATCTGCATAAGCACTGCTTACCCAGTTCGTAACACTGGCAACAAATTCCTTGAGGGATCCAAAAGCATCGGATATGGCATCCTTTACCGTATCCCACCATCCACCTTCTTCTTCTGGTTTCGGTTTGGTGTAAATCACTGTTCCGGGAGTCATACCCTCTACCAATCCATTTGGATCACTTACAAACATTGCTGGCATCAGTGCATAATATTCTGAATTTTTTGGCTGACGAACCACTTCATAGTAGTACATCCATTCTGGATCTGCATCCAAGTGGTGATGATATTCCAGAAGCTTCAAATCAGGAATCCCGGCATCCAGATAGATTATCTCGGGAGGAGCAATATATTCAAACTGCGAATCCAATGGTCCATAGTTCAGTGTAACTACCTTTGAATATGTGTCTTTTACAGTTCCGGCCACAGGCCCATCAGACAGAGCAACTGCACGTACATAGTAGTTTGCCGGTGGGTTTTTTGCAAAGGACTTTACATCAACGGCAATTCCATGGTCCTCATCAACAAGGTTGTCAAACTCAGGTTCACCCTTCTTTACCATTACTTCGTAAACTAGTCCTGCCGGGTCTCTCCAATTCCCCCTTTTATTTGTTGGTTGTGATGTACATACCTGTATTAGTATTGTGTCGGTATCTGCAGGCATCCCTTCAGGTCTGAAATACAACAATCCTGAGTCTGTTGGTTCATATGTTCTTTCATATGTGTCAAGAAATGAATTATAAAATTCATTCTGAGGGCCTGCAGGACCATTGTGTGCTCCGAAAAGAAGTTCAAATGGAATTGTCATAAGCTGAAAGGAATTCGGAGTGTAATCAATCCTGTCACCATAAAGAACTTCCAGTCCTTTACCTGGTTCCCCGATTATGTTGCCTGCGGAATTTTTTGCAAAGGCCCTTATATAAAAGATTTTTTGTTCTGGATTTACCCTCTCTTCATCAACAATGCTTGTGAATGTCGGTAGAAAAGGGTTTGTTATTGAGAATCCAGGCATTGTAAAGATGAACCCCAAATCATATTTCCCGACCTTTGAAAAATCTACACTGAACTCTTTTACATTCTTGGCCAGGGTTCCGGATTTTAAAAGTCCCGGTGGATTTTCATAATTATCCGTTGAACTTGTAAAAGGTCTGTCTGCAATCTGCCATATTACTGACTCAACCTGGCTGTTGCTTGATTTCCAGGCAAACCACAGAACCTCATCACCGCCTTCCTGAACAAATGAATTCCTAAGACCGTTGCTGTATAAAGGTGGATCATCAGTGAATAATGTGCCCGGTAAAATAATTGATGGTGTCTGAATCTGAATGGGGCCGGGCAATGATGAAGGTTTCCCTGGTCCTGTTGATGCATAAAGTTCCAAAGGATTTGCATATTCAAACAGATATGCTGTTTCAGACAAATTATACTGAAGAGGGTCCTTTGCAACAAGACTGATTTCTGGGCGTACCGGGAATAAATTTTTGGAGTAATACAAACTATCGCTTTCATTTTGTGTTGGCTCCGATGGTTCCTGTGAAACAATTGGCTCGGATGAAGTTATAGGATCTGATGAGTTCGGTTCAGTTGATGATACTGGTTCCGTCGGTTGTTCTGGTTCTGAAGATGCTGGCTGTGCTGTTTCAGGCACAGGTGATTCGGATGGTAAAAGGGACTCGTCCGGATTTTCCGGCAAATTATTGTCCGGCATAGTTTCCTGGGGCTGACCTGCTGTTTCCTCAGGATTGTCAGTAACATTAATCTCATTCTGCACTTTGCATCCTGAAGAAAAAATCATTGTAACAACAAATACAAACAGCAAAAACCGAACCATCGGTCTTTTTACATTGAACACACGCATAAAATTCCTCCTAGGATCCAGTGCTGCTCCTTATATGAAGTATTCTTCTAGTATCCCCTTACTATTCGCTTCAATTTTACTACATTCTCCGGCTTAGTGTCATAACTGACGATTCCACAGCCAAATATGAATCCGGAATAATCCCGGCAATCCTTTATTACCTCATCTGCAGCTTCCCTCATCTTGACTTCATTTCCATCTTCAACAATTTTTGAGGCAATCGAAGCACGCATCAGAATATTGTTTTTTGCACATACCTTTTTATAATAATGTCGGTCGCATTCGCTGTCGGCCAAAAGCAGAGACGTACCTGTGGTTATCATATCATCAACTATTTCAGTGGTGTTTCCTCCGCTGATCAGTGCAACATTTTTCTGCCCCAGCTTTTTTATTGACTGAATGAGCTCTTTCTCATATCCAACAACATTTTCCGCATAAAAAGCAGGCGAAAGCAGAGGAGGTGCAATCCACGACTCGTTTATTGAAAGACCCACTCCTCTTTTTATAAAACTTTCAGCAAACGCCAGACTGACCTTGTTGGCAAACTCCATTAGTTTATAAGCGAAATCCGGCTCCATAACAAGGTCCATTACAAAATTTTCAAACCCCCGCATAATTGCTGCAAGGGTGAATGGTCCAACAACAGTGCCGTTGACAATAACTTCATTACCGACCTTTTCATTGACTCGCTGAACAGCGTTAAGAAACATAGGCATTCTGCCGTCTTTTTCCGGATCAGGAACCCTAAGTTTGTCTATGTCCCCAGGTGTTGAAATCATGGTTTCAGATATTGACGGCAGCTCTTCATTTTCAGGGAAGAAGACCTTTGCCCCCAGTGCTTCGTATTCCAGATTGTATATATCAACTCCAATTGATATTAAATCATGCCTGTAGATTTCATAACACGCAAGCTGACTTTCAACTATCAAATCCTCATCCTGCGCAATTTCTGATGGCGTTTTCCCTATTACTCTGGCACTGTGTTCAAATATAGTTGGGATGAATGGTATCTCTTTTGGAATCTCGCCTTTTGCCATTACTGCGAACAGCTCTTTTCCTGTCATGACAAACCTCCGATCTTCATGTCAGTATTATACCTTATTATGCATTGATATTTTTATGTTTATGATAAACTGGTTATATTCTGTTACGGTGGTGTTTAATGAATACTACAACTACATATCCCGATTACAACAACTGCATTACGGGAATTCCGTCATCTATACTGAAATACTACGGGATTTCACCTTCGCACAACACCTTGCCCGATTTGGATAAGGCACTTTCAGGTGATTACCGGAATGTACTGTTCATTATCTATGACGGAATGGGAATGGATATGCTTTCAGACAATC
This sequence comes from Clostridia bacterium, assembly GCA_016929655.1. Taxonomy (GTDB): domain Bacteria; phylum Bacillota; class Clostridia; order DUPQ01; family DUPQ01; genus JAFGQE01. The sequence continues at coordinate 1,399 of JAFGIJ010000049.1, read as the reverse complement.
TTCAGGATACTGCATTCCTTAGAAAAAACATTGTTTCCAGGATATCAACTGTTTTTCCATCAACCACCGTTGCCGGATTAACCTCTTATTTCACTGCAAGAACACCAATAGAACACGGTTGGCTTGGCTGGTCTTTATTTTTTAAGGAATATCAAAAGCAAATTGACGTTTTTACCGACAGGGAAGCACGCACAGGTAATCCCTCCGGCTATCAAAATACAGCAAAAACTATGATGCCATATGACTCTATTTTTGAAAAGATAGAATCATCAAATAACGGAGTTAGAACATATTCAATAACACACCGGGGTATAGACAGACCTTCAACCCCTGAAACAGTTATCGGATATGACTCTCTTGCAGATATGCACAAAGTAATAAGGAATTTGTGTGACAAGTCGGACTCTAAATTTATACTGGCTTATCACAAGGAACCGGATTATCTCTCACACAAGAAAGGGTGCAGGTCCCGTAAGATAAGGAAAATCCTGAAGAAAATAAATAAAAGCACAGAACAGTTATGTAAAAGGCTCAATGATACCTTGGTCATAATTTCTGCTGACCATGGTCATATAGATATCAATAAAGATATTTTCCTGGAGGAAATACCGGAATTGGCAGAATGTCTTATGATTCCTCCTTCAGTCGAAGCCAGGGCAGTTTCAATTTTTGTAAAACCGGGAACAGAAGAAAAATTCAAGGAAGCCTTCAATCGAATTTTAGGCAATGACTTTATACTATTTACAAGAAAAGAAGTTTTTGACGGGCAATTGTTTGGCCTAGGTGAACCGCATGCCAAATCACAGGACTTCATAGGAGACTTTATTGCAGCTGCCAAAGGGCAGGCTTTATTGAGATACAGGATACCGGACCAGAAGGATAATATAAAATTTGCATCACACCATGCAGGATTGACTGCAGCTGAAATGTATGTTCCTTTGATAATTTATGAGACTTAACTGATTTTTATAGGCAAAAAACTTACATCAAAGCATTTGACAATGGTATAATGCTAATATAAAAACCTGAAAGGAGCTTTTTATGGCAGACACAAATAATAACAAGGTAATGGCAGTTCTTTGCTACATATGGATATTGTGGTTGGTACCTCTTCTTACGGATTCTAAAAATGATCCGTTTGTAAAGTTCCACATCAATCAGGGAATTATATTCACTATATTCTCAATTGTAACAAGTATAGTTGCCTGGATTTTCGGATTTATACCTGTTTTGGGAGTATTGATCAGTTGGATTCGATGGCTTTCAATAGTTGCATTCTTCATCATCGGCATTATAAATGCAATCAACATGGAAGAAAAACCATTACCGTTAATCGGCACTCTTTTTGTGGTTTATAAATAAGAGTATGTGAAAAAGAAATAACCGTCTTTTCTTAAGA
>JAFGIJ010000048.1 GCA_016929655.1 Clostridia bacterium | reverse complement strand
CGTTCCTCAATAGCTCAGCTGGTAGAGCATGCGGCTGTTAACCGCAGGGTCGTTGGTTCGAGTCCAACTTGGGGAGCCACCGGGGCCTTTAGCTCAGTTGGTTAGAGCAACCGGCTCATAACCGGTTGGTCCGGGGTTCAAGTCCCTGAAGGCCCACCAAAGTAAAAAAGACTGCAATCGCAGTCTTTTTTACTGCGCCTTTGTAATAACCCCTCGGGTATTTACTCGAAAATCGAGTAAACACCCGAGGGGTTATTACTCGAATACTTGTAAATCGAACAAATATCTAAGGGATTAATACTCGAATACCCGAAAATCGAGCAAATACCCGAGGGGTTAATACCCGAAAATCGAGTAAACACCCGAGGGGTTAATACCTGAAAATCGAGCAAACACCCGAGGGGTTAATACCTGAAAATCGAGCAAACACCCGAGGGGTTAATACTCGATTATGGAGATGGGGTTTGCCAAGGGCTTATAACAGATATAGAATATCAGCATGGAAAAGATTGAAAAATTGATGTCTCCCAGGATGCTTATGATTGCACAGGCGGTAAAACCATGTGAAAAGGTGTTTGATACCGGAAGTGACCATGCATTTATTCCTATATATTTGGTTTTAAAAGGTATATGTAGCAATGCAGTAGCTTCTGATGTAAAAGAGGGGCCGATAAAAGTAGCGGCAAGAAATATCAAGCGATTTAAGCTGGAAAATAGAATCACAGTTGAAAAAGGTGATGGCATTGAGAATGCAACCGGTTATGACTGTATAATAATTGCCGGAATGGGAGGTCAGCTTATCTGTGACATCATAAGCAGAAGTTCAGATATTGCAAAAAATGCCGGCCAATTGATTTTGCAGCCGATGAATGCACCTGAAAAACTCAGAAAGTACCTTTGGGACAATGGGTATAAGATATATAGCGAGAATCTTTGCAGTGAAAAGCACAAGGTATATAATGTTATATGTGCAAAATACACAGGAATAAATGAAACTTATGAAAAATGGCAGCTGCATGCATCAAAAAAATTGACGGAAAAGAAGCATATTCTGCTGTCTGGATATATTGCCCCAAAACTCAGACGGCTGTACGATATGAAAAATGGTATTGGTGATAGCAGCGAAGAGCTGAATGATTTAATAAAGAGACTGGAGGAAGTCAAGGATGGTAATATCTGATTTACTTGAAGTACTTGATGAAATAGCACCATTTGAACTGCAGTTCACTGAGGGTTCCGGAGATAACTGCGGGTTGATTATCGGTCGAAAGAGCTCAGAAGTCAGACGGATTATGGTTAGCCTCGACCTTACCAGGAAAGCAGTTGAAACTGCGAAGAAAGAATATATAGACCTAATAATAACCCATCATCCACCCATATGGTCACCTCTGAGACGCATCAATAATGATATGTTAATTGACCTAATGGAAAGCAGTATAAATGTTATAGCGTTGCACACCAATTATGATTCGGCAAGACTCAATGATATTTTGGCCCAAAGGCTTGGTCTGGTGAAAACTGAAGGAATTCTCAGATGCAAGACTTTGACAGGACTCAACAGCTTTCTCGGTAGAATCGGAATCCTTGACGAAGAAATGACCGGCGAAGACATGATTCTGAGAGTGAAGGAAGAACTTGGCATTGAGGCTGTCAGAATCATTGGAACTGTAAAAGAACGAATAGAGAGTGTTGCAGTTTGCCAAGGAAGTTCCGGTGGGTACGAAAATGAAATAATTGAACTTGATCCCGATGTATTTATAACAGGGGAAGTCAAATACAATGCAGCGGTGGATCTTTCAAACGCGGGGTGTTTTGTGATTGAAGCCGGGCACTATGAAACTGAAAAACTATTCATAAATGATCTTATTGAAGAATTAGGATACAGAACACCTGACCTTGAACTGATGCCCTTTTATGACAGGGTTGTTGATACCATTTGATAATAAGCCTTATAGGGTGTATAATCTCTATGCAATTGAGCAGGCTGAGCAGCCGCGTACATAGGCCCAAAGGCCGTGTCCGAGGAAAGTCCGGGCTCCGCAGGGCAAGGGTGCCGGGTAGTTCCCGGTGAAGGCGACTTTAAGGAAAGTGCAACAGAAATAAACCGCCATGCTTGCATGGTAAGGGTGGAAAGGTGAGGTAAGAGCTCACCGACGGTAGGGTGACCTACGGTGCCATGTAAACCCCACCCGGAGCAACACTGTGACATGGAACAATGGGCGGCCCGTCCGTTCCATAGGGGTGGCTTGAGTCCTTCAGAAATGCTGGACCTAGATAGATGGCTGTTCAAGACAGAACCCGGCTTACAGGCCTACTCACTGCATAATATGAAGAAACCGGCTCAAAAGGCCGGTTTTTTCTTTACTTTTGGTGTGCTTATCATCCCTGGGATTATCGCACCGTGCGATAATCCCAGGGATGATAAGCACACTTAAAATCATGGAAATAGAATACGCCCCAAAAGTGAACCGAATTCATAGTCAAAGGGCGGAGTATGTGGGAACAGGAATATCATCCGAATTATGTATGTTATAAGAAATATAAAACCGAGGGCGATATATGTTTTGGTAAAATGCTTTTTTCTATATCTTGATACAATCAGCAAAATCATTATTACAGGTACCAAAGGAAACAGAGGATGCATGAAGAATGCATTGGCTATATTACCCTTGAAAAGAGAAATATATGCTCTGGTCATTCCGCAGGATGGGCAAGGCAGACCTGTAAGACGTCTGAAAAGACATAAATCCACACTTGCGAGCAACAAAAACAATACAATTACAAGAATCGCAAGAAAAAATGGAATGTGCTTTTTTATTTTCCGTATATCCATAGATCATTTAGCTGTTTTTGCATTATCATCAAGGAAGCAGGGAAAAGGAATAATCCGGCTAAAACGGCACAAAGGAAAGAATAATCCCTTGGTTTCATCTTTGCCTTCTTTTGAACGTCAACAAGTATCTTTCCATATTTATACATCCAGAATACTGAGTAAATACCCAGTGTAAGAAATGAAATAACCCCCTCGAATACCGGCTTGATATTTTTATCGTCTGTTACTTGTTTTAACTCCCAGGACACAATGTAAATCCAGTAAAAATTGAAAAATCCCAGCGATAAGATTGAAAAAAATAACATTATTGCCAGTGGTCTGTGTTCGCCTTTGTACATCAAGCAGCACCTCTCTTTTAATGAATATATATTATCAGATATGCAGGAAGTGATAAAGGCTGAAGTGCAGCAAAATTATTTATATTTTTGTGTTTTCCTATTTCAAAAAGCCCATTTGTTTTGTACAATTCATATGAAAGAGGTGTCGCATGAGTAAAATAGCATTTATAGGGGCCGGAAGCTTTGGTTTTACAAGGAATCTGGTAAAGGATATTCTTTCATTCCCGGCATTCAAGGATGCAACAATTGCCTTGATGGACATTGACGATGAAAGACTTGGGTATATTACAAAGGCAGTCAACCGGATAATAAAAGACGGTGGTTACACTGAAGCCAAGGTAATATCGACTAAAGACAGGGCAGAGGCACTTAAAGGTGCAGATGGTGTTCTTTGTACGATTCTAGCTGGAAATGTACATGTATGGAGAAATGACATTGAAATACCTAAGAAATATGGGGTTGACATCAATGTGGGTGATACCAGGGGTCCTGCAGGTATCTTCAGGTTTCTCAGAACATATCCCGTTATGCTTGAAATTGCACGTGATATTGAAAAGTACTGTCCCAAGGCTATATTCTTGAATTATACAAATCCCATGGCCATGCTTTGCAGGGCTGTACAGGGAAAAAGCAATATACAGATGAGCGGTCTGTGCCATAGTGTTCAAGGAACTGCAGGCATGCTGGCAAAATGGATAGGGGCACCTGAAGATGAAATCAGCTATGTTTGTGCAGGAATAAATCATCAGGCTTTTTATTTGAAATATGAGTGGAATGGTGAAGATGCGTACCCGCTTATCCGCAAGGCATTGGAAAAACCTGAAATTGCCAATGAGGAACAAGTAAGAAACGAAATGTTCAGGCATCTCGATTACTATGTCACAGAATCAAGCGGACATAATTCCGAATACAATGCCTGGTTCAGAAAGAGACCGGACCTTATTGAAAAATACTGCAAGGATGGAACCGG
>JAFGIJ010000218.1 GCA_016929655.1 Clostridia bacterium | reverse complement strand
ATCCGGAATTTTTTAGATCATCTGCACATCTGACTGACTTTAAGTGCTCCTCATTAACCATATCATTGAATATTTTGATCATACTTTTAGTATTATTCATACCGACTTCATAAGATAAGGATGGGGAAAGAAAAACGGCAAAAAATTGAAGATAACTTTCATATCCTCCGGAAATAATGCTGTCTTTATTTATCTGAAGGGAATTTTTCAGAAAATTTTCTTTATTCTCAAGCATTCCACCTAGTGTGTCGCAGTGGGCATCAGCTATTCTCATATCACCCTCTGTCTTTAAGGACTTCATTGCAGAACTCATTTATATGAGCAATAACCTCATCCTTGTTTGTTTCATTAAGACATTCATGTCTTTTGCCTTCATACATGCGCAATGAGACATTTTTTTTACCTGATGCTATTAACCTGTTCCTGAATGATGAAATTCCTTTTCCATAATTTCCAACCGGGTCTTCACAGCCCGAAAAAATATAAACCGGCAAATCGTCAGGAATTCCTGCAAGCACTTTTTTATAATAAATTTTAAGCAGCCATTCCGATAAATCCTTGTACATCAATGCCGAACAATTGAATCCACATAAAGGGTCATCTATATATTTGTCAACTTCATTTTGATCAGATGAAAGCCAGTCATATTCTGTTCTCTTCTGTTTTACTTTCTTGTTGTAACTACCGAAAGCCATTTTATGCAGGAACTTTGATTTATAGTTGTAACCTTTCAGACGGATAATGATTGATGCGATAATCTTTCCGGATAACAAAAGCAACCCGGGCTGTCTGTCATTTGTTCCTGAAAGAATACATGCTGTCAGCTCTCTTCCATATTTCTCAATTATTCCTATTGATAAAAATGATCCCATGCTGTGGCCGAATAATATAACAGGCAGTCCATAGGTTTCTTTTAATCGGACAATGAATTCGCCTATTTCGTCAGCACATGCTTCGAATCCGTTATCTATCCAATGTCCGGGACTTTTTCCTTTTATTATTGACTTGCCATGACCCGGCAGGTCCAAGGCTGCATACCCGATGCCGTTCTTTTTCAGGGAAGACTTAAAGTGAACATATCGGTTTGAATGTTCCATCATTCCATGCAATAAAAGCACAATGGCACGCGCTTCTTCAGGCACATCTATTATGTAATAGAGACCAAGATTCCGGGATGTTCCTTCAATGGGGTTTGATTCATTTTTCATGTTGACCTCCGCTAAAAACTATTTGTATCATATGGTGGATTGACTTCATATAGAATGTATAACTCATGCAAAGCCCTTGAACAGCACGTATAGAAAAGCTTCTTGTTGGCTGCACCTTCAAATGGTTCACTGCCAGTGCTAACTACTATAACAGCATCAAACTCCAGACCTTTGGACAAATAAGATGGTGTTATAACAACTCCGCTCCTAAAATTGGAATCACTCTTTCTAATAATTTGGATGTTTTCATCTTCCATAGACATATAGAGTCTTTCAGCAGCACCATAGGTTTTTGTTATGATTGCAATGGATGAATTAGTTACTGATATTTTGTTTAAAATACTGGTAATATCTGCTGTCAAATCATCACTTTTTGCTATAACAGGTTCAGGACCAGATCTATCAACATATTCATAATTCATTTTATTTTCTATCAGTTTGTTGCAAAAAGCCGCAATCTGCATCGTAGACCTATAGCTTTTTTCCAGTTTAACCCTGTAATAATCCCCGGCGACAGATTCCTTAAGATCATTGCTGTCAGTTATATGGTTGATTGCCTGATTTGCGTCTCCAAGCAAAGTCATTTGAACCTTATCATACAGAGTAAAGAAAACAAGCATCTCCATATATGAGTAATCCTGAACTTCATCGATTATCAAATGCTTTATATCCCTGAAATCTTTTGTATATCCAAGTATAATCTTTAAATACATCATGGGAGCAATGTCTTCATATTTTATATATCCATCTTTTTGGCTGTCTTTGAAATTTTTTATCATTCTGCCATCGTTGTACCAAATGAGGAATCCCATATAAAGATCCCTTATGTCGGGTTCGGTAAGGGCCTGTATCTGCTTTCTTAGTTCTTCTATTGTACTTTTTGCTGAATAAGCTACTTTTTTCCCTTCCTGAATATCCCTTTTTGCTGTTTCTACATAGTTCTTTCTTATTTTTCTTGTAGTGAAAACAAGCCTTTTGTGTAAAAGTATATTCAACTTTTCAAGCCTGGTTGATATTTTATGCATATCATAATCATCATAGAAAAGTTCTGATAACTCTTCCTTGGTTGCAAGAAAATTCCCTTCAGAAGCAATTTCATTTAAAATAAAATCACCTTTTTCTATTTTTTCAACATATTCTTTAATAGCATCGGCATACTTTCTGGAACCTTTGAGTTTCAGAATCTCAATATTTACTTTTTTGTTATTTGCAAGAAGCATTTCCATTTGCGTATAGTTGTCTTCATATTTATAATCGTATCCCAGATATGATCTTGCGAGCCTCATGAAAGTAGACATCTTCATATTTTCTTCACCCAGTTCAGGCAGAACATTTGATATATAGTCATTGAAGATTTCATTGGGTGAATAAACAATTATGTTTCCGGCATTTAACTTATCCCTGTATCTATATAAAAGCCATGCTGCCCGGTGCAGTGCAATTGAAGTTTTTCCGCTTCCTGCCGGACCATCGACATAAACAACCCTGTGGTTCTCGTCTCTAATAGCTCTGTTTTGTTCTTTTTGTATACTTGATACAATGGTTTCCATTTTATCATTTTTACTTTCACTGAGGATGCTCTGTAAGATTTCATCCTCAATTACTATGGATGAATTGAACATTGATTCTATCTTGTCTAAATAAATCTTATATTGCCTTTTAAGAACCATTTCACCTGAAATATGTCCTGCCGGACTTTCAAAACCAGCCGGTCCTTTTTCGCACTCATAGAACATACTGCTTATTGCCGCCCGCCAGTCATATATCAGGATTGATGAATCTTTGTCTTCAAGAGTGGAGGTGCCTATATAAATTTCATCAGTTTCAGAGGTTCCCTTTTCAAGGAAATCAAACCTGCCGAAATATGCACTTCTGCGCAGCAGATACATTTTTTTTAGCCGTGACAATATATTCTCATGCCGTTTCATATCAGAATGAACGCTGTCAAGCAGTGAAAGATTTTCTACAACATCATCAAAATCATAATGGTAACTCTTGCCTTCTTTCCACATAGCTTTATTAGAGTCCCTGATTTGAGTTACACTGTTCTTCAACTTTGATTCCAGTAATTCAATATTCTCTCCAACAAGATTAAAAATACGTTCAAGACGTTGTTTTTCAATATTCCATTGTTCTTTTGATAAAGCCATGTCTCCTCCGGAAGATACTAAAAATCCGTGATGTCCATTTATGTAATTTTACACCTGCTGTCATTAAAAATCAATTGCATATAAATCCTGCTATTCAATCAGCAGGTAAAAATTAAAGAAAATATATTAAATCACTTTTCCATATAAAATAAGCAACCATATTAAGGCTGCTTATTTTTTCTGAAAATTCAATTAAAAGTTATTCAATCTACCTCATATCCAAGCTCAAATGCTTTTTTGTTTATTTCCAAAAATCGTGCCGGCACAGTATTTCCCAAAGCTTCAAGCCACAGATCCTTGTCATATCCGGCAGCCTTTGCCATTACTCCAATCAAAACAACATTAACAGCTTTAACTGTTCCCGCCTTTTTAGCAAGGGACAGGGCATCAAGTGAAATACATCTTCCTACCGTTTCTTTAATCTTTGCAGTTATATTTTTCGGATACTCCGCAGCTCCAATAATTACAGGCATCGGATTGATTTTCTGAGTGTTCATAATCAATATACCGTCTTCTTTCAAGTAAGAAATCCATCTGGCTGCCTCAAGCTCTTCAAAAGCCAGTATAATATCGGCACTTGCTTTTTCAACAATAGGTGAATAAACTTTTTCGCCATATTTTACATATGTAACTACACTTCCACCTCTTTGCGCCATACCATGTACTTCGGACATTTTGACATCGTATCCCTGTTTAATCAAGGCATTGCCTATTATTCTACTGGACAGGAGGGTCCCCTGACCACCTACTCCAACTATCATAATCGATTTAGTACTCAACCTTACAATCCTCCTTAAGTGCCATTGCTCCGAACTTACATACCCTTGTACATAATCCACAGCCGACGCAAATTGTTTCATCAATGGTAATTCTACCATCTATGTCAGAAATGGCCGGACATCCGATTTTCATGCACATCATGCATCTTCTGCATTTTTCCTGGTCAACCGCTGTACAACCGTTATACTTCACAGATTTAAGCAAAGCGCAAGGTCTTTGAACTATTATTAGCGAAGGCTCATCAGCTTTGGTTTCTTCTCTGAGAACTTTGACAGTGTTATCCACATCAAAGGGGTCGACAATTCTTACTCTTTCAAATCCAATTGCATATGCCAGCTTTTCTATGTCTACCTGCTTAGTCTTTTCGCCTTTGATTGTAAATCCATTTACAGGGTTGTTTTGATGTCCGGTCATTCCGGTTATTGAATTGTCCAGAACAACAACCGTACTTATACCTTTGTTATAAATAATATCAACAAGCCCAGTTATTCCTGAATGAGTGAATGTTGAGTCCCCCATCACACCTATGACTTTCTTGGAAAATTCAGATCCCCTGGCTTTGTTGAATCCATGCGCTGCGGTAAAACCTGCCCCCATGCATATGCATGTATCCAGGGCATTCAAGGGAGGCAATGCTCCAAGTGTATAGCATCCAATATCACCGGTTACAATAAGCTTAAGCCTGTTTACAGCATGGTAAAATCCTCTGTGAGGACATCCTGCGCACATAACAGGCGGTCTGACAGGGAGTATATCTTCATTCAATGAATATGTACCTTTTTCAGTTCCTAAAAGATTATGGCCAAGAAGATCGGCACTGTATTCACCACACAACGGCAGTTTGTTTTTACCTGTAACCTTTAACCCAAGCGCTTTGCAGTGCTCTTCGATTATAGGGTCAAGTTCTTCAATTACAATCAGCTTATGAACATGTCCTGCAAAATCCAGTATCATTTTATCAGGCAAAGGATAAGGCATCCCGATTTTCAAAAAGGATGCGTCCGGGAAAACTTCCTTTGCATACTGATATGCAATTCCGCTTGAAATAATGCCAATCGATCTGTCTTTCAGCTCAATTTCATTAATACCACTTTCTTCAGCATATTTTTTTAACTTCAGTATTCTTTCCTCAACAAACACATGTCTCCTGCGTCCCATGGCAGGCATCATGACATTTTTTGATGGATTGCAGGTATATTCCTTTAATTCAACTTCCCTTCGCTCCTGGAGCTCTACAAGGCTCTGGGAATGACTGATTCTAGTTGAAAGCCTTACAAGAACAGGAGTATCGAATTCTTCACTAATGTCAAATGCCTTGATTGTATAATCCTTTGCTTCCTGTGAATCTGCAGGTTCAAGCATGACAGTTTTCGATGCAATAGCATAATGCCTGCTGTCCTGTTCATTCTGTGAGCTATGCATTCCGGGATCATCTGCAACTGCTATAACAAGCCCTCCGTTTGAGCCAATATATGACATGGTAAAAAGTGGATCCGCTGCTACATTCAGGCCTACATGTTTCATGGCTGAAAAAGCCCTGGCCCCTGCAATCGAAGCACCTGCGGCTACTTCAAGGGCAACCTTTTCATTGGGTGCCCACTCTGAATATATTTCATCATATTTCGATAAACTCTCAGTTATTTCAGTACTGGGAGTTCCGGGATAGGAAGATACAACTGTTGCACCTGCCTCATATACTCCCCTTGCTACTGCATCATTGCCAAGCATTAGTTTCTTCATTCAATTACCCCTTAAAATTGTTTATTGTCCCGAAGGTCTATTACCCTCTTTGATTTTCCAGCCGTTCTTTCAATTGACCTCGGTTCAACAAGTTTGACTTTGGCATCCAGCTGGAGAACTGTCCTTAAATTATGCCTGATTTCATTTTCAAATGCTTCGAGTTTTCTATAGCTGTCCAAAATACTGCCGTCAGCAACTTCAACCTGTATCTCTATTGTATCCATGAATCCATGGCTTTTCAAAACAATCTGATAATAAGGTGCAGTATGTGCAAACTTCATCAAAACGGATTCTATTTGTGAAGGGAATACATTTACACCCTTTATTATTATCATGTCATCTGTTCTGCCTAAAATCTTATTCATTCTTGCAGAATTTCTGCCGCATTCGCATTTTTCGTCATACAGAACGGTTATATCCTTTGTTCTGAACCGAAGCATCGGAATTCCTTCTTTTGTAAGAGTAGTAAGAACCATTTCTCCCTTGTTGCCATACCCGATACCTTTCTGTGAGGAAGGGTCTATTATTTCCGGGTAGAACATATCTTCATTTATATGCAAACCT
>JAFGIJ010000047.1 GCA_016929655.1 Clostridia bacterium | reverse complement strand
TGATTAATGGCTCGTATTGCCGGGGTGGATTTACCCAGAGAAAAAAGAGTTGAGATAGGATTAACCTATATATTTGGAATAGGTAGAACGACATCTCAAAAAATATTGGAAGAAACCGGTGTCAATCCTGACACAAGGGTAAAGGATCTCACCGAAAGTGAGGTAGCCAATCTCAGGGACGTAATTGAAAAAGATTTCGTTGTTGAAGGTGACCTCCGACGTGATGTGTCTATGAATATCAAGAGATTGACTGAAATAGGCAGCTATAGGGGAAGAAGGCACAAGCAAGGACTCCCTGTAAGAGGCCAGAACACTAAGAACAATGCCAGGACAAGAAAAGGTCCGAGCAAACGCAGTGTCGGTGGAAAGAAGAAATAGGAGGTTAGGCGGATATGGCACCTAAGAGAACCAGAAAAAGAAAAGAGAAGAAGAACATAGAGCATGGCGCTGCACACATTCGTTCAAGCTTCAATAATACGATAGTTACTGTAACTGATGCCAGAGGAAATGCTCTTTCATGGGCAAGTGCCGGTGGACTGGGATTCAGGGGCTCAAGGAAAAACACTCCATTTGCAGCACAGCAGGCTTCTGAAACAGCGGCAAAAGCTGCCATGGAACATGGCCTCAAAACCGTTGAAGTGTATGTAAAAGGTCCCGGAACAGGCAGAGAAGCAGCTATCAGGGCTTTGCAGACAGCAGGGTTGGAAATAACTCTTATTAAAGATGTTACACCAATTCCTCATAATGGCTGCAGACCACCCAAAAGAAGAAGAGTTTAGGACGGAGGTGTATTAAATGGCAAGATATACAGACGCTGTTTGCAGACTTTGCAGGCGTGAAGGTGTAAAACTGTTCCTTAAAGGTGACAGATGTTATACAGATAAATGTGCTATGGTCAGAAGACCCTATGCACCGGGTCAGCACGGACAGAGAAGAAAGAAAGTAAGTGAATTCGGACTTCAGCTTCGTGAAAAACAAAAAGCCAGAAGATATTATGGAATTCTTGAAACACAGTTTGCCACATATTTTGATATGGCAAACAGAAAACAGGGAGTAACAGGTACGAATCTCCTGCAGATCCTTGAAAGCAGACTTGATAACGTAGTTTATAGACTTGGATTGGGTAATTCAAGACCGGAAGCAAGACAACTGGTTCTGCATGGTCACTTTACAGTTAACGGAAGAAAGGTAAACATTCCATCATATCTTCTGAAAACAGGCGATGTTGTCGCAGTAGCCGACAGCAGCAAAGCTTCATCTAAATTCAAGGAACTTGCAGAACTTAGTGCAAGTAAAAATATTCCTACTTTCCTCGACTATAATTCAGAAAAACTTGAAGGAAAAGTAGTAGGTGAATGTGCAAGGGAAGAAGTCGGTATACCATTGGAAGAGCATCTCATCGTAGAGCTTTACTCCAAGTAAGAAAAAACGGCGAAATAACCATTCCTATTTGAAAGAATCCAGAAGGAGGGTGTTTGATTTGATAGAAATAGAAAAGCCAAAAGTTGAATGCGTAGAAACAAACAACGACAATACATATGGCAGGTTTGTTGCAGAACCACTTGAAAGAGGTTACGGAATAACTCTTGGGAATTCCCTTAGGAGAATACTCCTTTCATCGCTTCCGGGAGCTGCAGTAACCAAAATTAAGATTGATGGAGTACTTCATGAATTTTCAACGGTACCCGGTGTTGTTGAGGACGTTACTGAAATAATCCTTAATGTAAAAGAAATCAGACTTAAGCTTCATTCAGATGGACCCAAAATGATTTACATAAATGCTGATGGTGAAGGTGAAGTAACTGCAGGCCATATACAGACTGATGCAGACTGTGAAATTTTAAATCCAGGACTCCATATCGCAACCCTGGACGGCAGTGCTCCATTTTATATGGAACTATATGTCGGCAAAGGCAGGGGATATGATTCTGCTGAAAAGAACAAAGATTATGAAGGAATCATTGGAATGATACCCGTTGATTCCATATATACTCCTGTTTCAAGGGTTATATACAGAGTTGAGGATACACGTGTAGGGCAGGTAACTGACTTTGACAAGCTTATACTTGAAGTCTATACAGACGGAAGTACCACTCCTGAGGAAGCAGTAAGCCTTTCAGCCAAAATCATCAGTGAACACCTCAGCTTGTTCATAGAACTTTCTGCAAAAGCCATAAATACAGAGATTATGGTTGAAAAGGAAAGCAGTGAAAAGGTGAAGGTTCTGGAAATGCAGATAGAAGAACTGGATTTGTCCGTTCGTTCATACAATTGCCTCAAAAGGGCAGGTATCAACACTGTTGAAGACCTTACGAACAGATCAGAGGAAGATATGATGAAAGTCAGAAACCTTGGCAAGAAGTCTCTTGATGAAGTAAGCAAGAAACTCGAGGCAATGGGATTTTCTTTCGCAAATAATGAAGAATAAGTAAAAGGAGATTTTGAATCATGCCATCACATAGAAAACTAGGCCGTCCCACAGACCAGAGGATAGCAATACTCAAGAATCTTGTAACAGCATTCATTCAGAATGGTAGGATTGAGACGACTGAAACAAGGGCTAAGGAAGTAAAGAAAATAGTCGATTCATTGATCAGCTCAGCAGTCAAGGAATGTGATAATTTCACATCCAGACAGATAAAGGTCACAAGTGCCAAGGTTGACAGCAAGGGGAAGAAGTCCACTGTTTCCAAGGAAAGCAAAAACGGCAGAAAATATGACGTTATTGAACGGGAAACAAAAACTGAAATGGTTCAGGTGGATAGTTCATCAAGGCTTCACGCAAGAAGACAGGCAATGAAATGGATCAATAAAGTCACGGATGAAAATGTTGTCAACAAGCTTTTTGATGAAATTGCACCTAAGTACAAGGAAAGAACCGGAGGGTATACCAGGATTTATAAAATTGGTCCCAGAAGGGGAGATGCTGCAGAAATGGCAATCCTTGAACTCGTTTAATGTTACAGTTGGACTGAAACAATAAAACATTTGAAGACAAGCCACCGGACCTAAAAAAAGCCGGTGGCTTTTATATACCCCATGGTCTCGCCAACCACGCCAACCAATCATCCTTGGGATGATTGGTTGTTTTTGACCAATCATCCTTGGGATGATTGGTTGGGATGATTGGTTGGAAAGAAGTGAATGAGAGATATGGTGTTACAATTGGGGGATTTATTGGTATAATTGCAGATAGTAATAAAGCAGGTAAAAAAATGATAGAGATCCTTAATGCAGAATATTCATATGATAACCACGACTATCCGGTAAAGGCAGTGGACGATGTTACACTTGATATAAAATCCGGTGAATTTATTGCTGTGCTCGGAAGAAACGGTTCTGGTAAATCTACGTTGGCCAGACTTATGAATGCACTTATGATTCCCGACAATGGCAGGGTTGTTGTTCTGGGAATGGATTCTTCTGAAGCTGATAATGTCTGGGATATAAGAAAGAATGTCGGAATGATATTCCAGAATCCTGACAATCAGATAGTAGGAACAACAGTTATTGAAGATGTTGCCTTTGGACCGGAAAACCTAGGAGTTGAACCGCTGGAGATTAGAAGGCGTGCTGAAGATGCCCTCAAGAGAATAGGTATACTGGATTTAAAGGAAAGGGCACCACATCTTTTATCAGGTGGACAAAAACAAAAGGTTGCCATCGCCGGGGTTCTTGCAATGAAACCGGCCTGCATTATTCTTGATGAATCAACCTCTATGCTTGATCCGATTGGAAGAAGGGAAGTCCTGGAAACAATCAAATACCTAAATAAAAGCGAACAAATGACCATTGTTCATATAACCCACCATATGGATGAAGCTTGTCATGCAGACAGGGTGATAGTAATTGACAGTGGAAAAGTGGTCATCCAGGGAACTCCTGTGGAAGTATTTTCTGATGTGGAAAAAATAGAGAAACTGGGACTTGATGTACCGCAGGTCACACGTCTGCTTCACAATCTTAAAATTGATGGCTTTGTAGATGACTCACGAATCATTGATATTGACAGTGCTGTTGAGAAACTGAGGTCTTTGATTGGATAATATAATAGTTGCAAAAAATCTGACCTATACATATATGAAGGGCTCACCACTGGGAAAAAAGGCTCTTGACAATGTCAGCCTGGAAATGAAGCAGGGGGAATTTGCTGCAATAATCGGGCATACCGGATCAGGCAAATCAACGCTTGTTCAACACCTCAACGGACTCCTGAAACAAGATGAAGGAGAACTCACAGTGGCAGGCCTTGAAACAAAGGGCAGGGACTTGAAAGAGCTTCGCAGAAAAGTGGGAATAGTTTTTCAGTATCCTGAACATCAGTTGTTTGAAGAAACTGTTTACAAGGATATAGAGTTCGGGCTTCTGAGGCAGAATATCCCTGAAGAAGAAAGAAGAGCTAGAATAATGGAAACTGCGTCCATTATGGAGTTGTCTGAGTCCATTTTGCAAAAGTCACCTTATGAGATTTCCGGAGGGCAGAAAAGGCGTGCTGCTATTGCGGGAATTTTGGTTCTTGAACCCGAAATACTTGTTCTTGATGAACCGGCCGCAGGCCTTGATCCGGCAGGCACAAGAGAACTTTTTGACATTGTTACAACTCTTTACAGGGAAAAGAATATTACGGTAATCCTAGTATCCCATAGCATGGAGCTGGTAGGTGATTTTGCCTCAAGGATAATTGTTATGAACGAAGGCAGCATTAAATATGACGGAACACCCTCTGAGATTTTCGGTCTGGGAGAACAACTGGAGAAAATCGGGCTGGGAGTTCCTCAGATAACAAAACTTATGAAAAAGCTTTCAGTATATTATCCCGACATCAGAACCGATGTATATACGGTTGAAGAAGCCCAAAAGGTTATCATGGAACGACTGAGGACGAAGAAATGATAAAAAACATTACACTGGGGCAGTATTTACCCGGTAAATCAATAATTCATAGGGCTGATCCAAGAACCAAGATAGTCATGACCTTGCTGTTCATGGTAATGCTTTTTATCGTAAACTCGCCATGGGCACTGATTGCATCTTTTGTTTTCCTTGCAGCTGTATTTTTAATTTCAGGGATACCCTTCAAATATGCCATAAAAGGAATGAAACCTGTACTTTATATAATAATATTTACCATGGTGCTGAATATGTTTTTTACCGATGGTAATGTGCTGCTCCGGATTGGACCGGCAAAAATAACTGAAGAAGGCCTTGTTCTGGCACTTGTAGTATCCATGAGGGTATTCATGCTGATAGCTTCAGCGTCAGTAATGACATATACAACAACACCAATAACGCTTACGGATGGAATTGAAAAACTTATGGGTCCCCTAAAAAAGATTAAATTCCCCGTGCATGAGATGGCTATGATGATGACTATTGCACTAAGATTCATACCTACCTTGATAGACGAAACAGATAAAATCATGAAAGCCCAGGCAGCCAGAGGGGCAGACATCGGAAGCGGTAATCTGCTTCAAAGGGCAAAAAGCTTTATTCCTGTTTTGATTCCGCTCTTTGTCAGCTCATTCAGACGTGCTGATGACCTGGCAATAGCCATGGAAGCAAGATGCTACAGGGGAAGCATAGGTCGCACTAGCATGAGGATTTTAAAATTCACCGGAAATGATGTTGCCATATTGTCAGTCTTTTGTATAATATGTGCAGGAATCCTTTTTATCCATTATATGATTTAATTTCAGGCGGGGGGACAGTTTATGTCAAGAAAATTAGTTTACAAAGCAATAGAATTCGACAGACCCGAAAGAGCTCCAAGGGATCTTTGGGTATTGCCATGGGCAGATATTCATTATCCGGATGCAGTCAGGGAACTTAAATCCAAATTTCCTTCTGATATAAAGTCAGCATCAGCATATCGAAGGGAAAGCAGTGTAGTTCGAGGGGATATGCATAAGGTTGGAACTTATGTGGATCCATGGGGTTGTGTATTTGAAAACATCCATGAGGGGATACATGGTGAAATCAAAGATCCGGTTGTCAAGGGTGAAAATTGGGAAGATATTTACAAAATACATATACCAAGAGAGTGGTTTGACATAGATACAGATGGTGTAAATTCATATTGCCGTAATAATGATGTTTTTGTTCTGGCTGGTTTTTGTGCCAGGCCATTTGAAAGGCTACAGTTTATAAGGGGAACTGAACAACTGTACATCGATCTGGCTTTAAGAAACGATGGCCTGATGGAATTCATTGAGACTCTGCACAAATTCAATTGCGACTTAATGGAAGCATGGGCGAAAACCGACGTGGATTCATTATTCATGATGGATGACTGGGGGGCACAGAATAATCTTTTAATAAGTCCGGACATATGGGTGGAAATATTCAAACCTATGTACAAGGACTATTGCGATATAGCAAAGGCAGCCGGTAAAAAAATGTTCATGCACAGTGATGGAAACATACTTAAAATATATCCTCATCTGATTGAAATCGGGGTGGATGCACTGAACTCCCAGATATTCTGCATGGGTCTTGAAAATCTTGCTCAGTATGCTGGGAAAATTGCTTTTTGGGGTGAAATGGACAGGCAGCATATGCTGGTTGAAAAAAACCCTGCTGACATTGATAAAGCTGTCAGAAAAATAAAGGAGCTTCTGTGGAAAGATGGTGGATGCATTGCCCAATGTGAATTCAGCCCTGGTGGAAAACCTGAAAATGTAATGCAGATGTTTGAAACATGGGACGAAATAACAGGAGTTAAATAATGTATTATATCGGAATTGATCTGGGAGGAATGTCCATAAAAGCGGGGATTGTTGATGAAAATGGCAGCATTCTTTCACATGGAAAGGTTCCAACAGGCAGGGAAAGGCATCATTCACTTATTTTGGAGGATATGGCAAAATTGTGCCGCCAGCTTCTGAATGATGCCGGTCTTACCGAAACTGATATATATTCAATAGGCGTAGGTAGCCCGGGTATACCCGACAAGAAAAGAGGGGTGCTGATTCGCTCAAACAATCTTAACTTTATTAACGTTCCGATAAAGGATGAACTTCAGAAATATTTCAACCTTGACGTGTATCTTGATAACGATGCCAATGCAGCTGCTCTTGCTGAAAGCATAGCAGGTGCATCCATGAACACAGATCACTCTGTTCTTATAACTCTGGGAACAGGCATAGGCGGAGGAGTCATCATAGATAAAAGAATATACAGCGGTTTCAATGATGCAGGATCTGAACTTGGGCACATGTGCATTGTATATGGAGGCATTCAATGCTCCTGCGGAAGAAAGGGTTGCTTTGAGAAATACGCCTCTGCAAGTGCACTTATAGAACAGACAAAAGAGGCATTTGCCGCAGATCCTGACTCAGCTATCGGTAGTGTATGCAATTATGATGCTGAAAAAATTGATGCAAGAACTGCATTTCTGGCCAGGGACATGGGAGATAAAACAGCTGCAAAGGTAGTTGATCAGTATGTTGAATATCTTGCTGAGGGATGCATGAATATAGTAAACATGCTGTTCCCTGAAGTAATTGTAATAGGTGGAGGGGTTGGCAATGAGGGTGAAAATCTGTTTGAACCTCTTAGGATTGCCATGAGGAAAAGAGCTTATACACTTGATGTTCCCGAAACAAAAATAAGAGGAGCAAAAATGGAGAACAGGGCAGGCATCGTCGGAGCGGCTATGCTTGGCAGAAAAATATAACAATCAGGAGATGACAATGTTAAGAGGAATGTTGGAAGCGGCAAAACGGGGAGAAAATGTTTTTATTACAGATGTAAGGAAAAACTTCAGGAGTCTGGGCGTCCAGGGTGAAAGAATAATAATACAGCTGGATCTCATAAAAAAGGGTGATTCCAGGTACTTCAATATTATTGTGCCTGATGTCCCTGAGGAGAATTCAGAGGAGATAAATTTTATTGCTTCTTACTTAAGAGCTGAGATATATAACATGCTTTCAAGTCTAGGTGGCAGAGGTCTGACAATTTATTTCAATACTCAAAATATGGTTCTGAATAACATATTCACAGAAGTCAGGGAAGCATTCTGCATGGATAAACCACTTTCTGAAAGAACCGGATATGGAAACTGCATGAATGTTATCGACCGGATGATAAGGGCAATTCACGGTGAAGATGAAAAGTTCTATTACATTCTAAAGGACAGCTGTGAGCGTCCGGGAACCATGACTGATTATAAAGAAGATACAACTGAATCAGATATGCTTGGAAGAGTTACCAAAAACCTTGAAGGAAAACTCGTCTGTGGTATAGACATCGGAGGAACCGATATAAAAGTAGCCCTGGCCGGTGATGGACATATTTCTTGCTTCAAGGAGTACGACTGGAACCCCAAGGCTTTTATAATTCCGGAACAGCTTATAGACCCTATTCTATATATCACAAGGCTTGTAAGAGCTTACTATTCAGCACAGAAAGCTCAAAATAAGGACCTTCTGGAATTTCTTGATTCAGCCATGGACAAACACTCATCCATAGAGACTATCATTGAATCAGTAGAAAAAGCAGAAGAAATACTAAGTGAAGATATAATTAAGCTTGATGCAGTAGGATTGTCATTTCCGGATGTTGTAGTCAGAGACAAGATAGTCGGGGGAGAAACAACGAAAACCAGGGGAATGAAGCTTAATCCAACCATAAATTATGAAAAGGAATTTGCAAAAATCACTGCCTTGAATGACCGTCTCATGGAATTGTGCCGAAAAGGAGGAGCCATCAAGAATATGAACGACGGACCTGCAGCTGCATATACGGCTGCAGTCGAAATGATGGCTTCTGATCCAGCATCGGTAAGAAACGGTGTATTTGCCCATAGTCTTGGAACAGAACTCGGAACCGGTTGGGTTGACGGAGCCGGCAGGGTTCCTGAAATGCCATTGGAGTGCTATAACTTCATAATTGATCTTGGTGATTTTGTCGAAAAGGCATATACAAGCGAAGATGTGCGAAGTATAAACAATGTTAATACCGGTCTTGCAGGTACACTTCAGAAATATACAAGCCAGAGCGGTGTATTCAGACTTGCAATGCAATATTTCAATAAGCAAAGACCAAATCTATATAAAGAATTATTTGATTTGGGTTTCGTTGTTGAAACTGAAGATGCCGGCATAAAGACATTGGTTGTTCCTACTGAGCCGAAGGATATGAGAAAAGGCTTCCTTGAACATGTAATGAAGCTCACAGAAAGAGAAGATGATGAACTTGTGAATGAAATATTCAGACAGATCGGGGTGTATCTGGCAATAACCTGGTTTGAAACAGAATACATCCTTGAACCAGCATGCAAGGAAAGAACACTTTTCGGCAGATTAGTAAAAATGAAAAAATGCTTTGACCTTATCAAAGAAGGCGCCAAGAGCAGAAAACCTGACATAGTATTTGAACTTGCAGACGGTGGAATGGCCAACACTCCTCTGATGAAGCAGCTTGAAGCAGATGCACATTATACCGTTGCACAATTTGCGCAGGCTGTAGGTGTAATATATTTTGGGAACCAGGGTTTGATAGAGAATTCAGGGGAGTAATCCATGAAAGAATTCGGATTCAGGAAGGAACTGAAATTCACCCCTGTGTATGACAGGGAGTTCTTTCCAATGTCCATCGGAAACAGGGAGTACAGAAAAGAATTAAAATCAAATGAATCCGTTCCGGTTGTTATTGCCCTCGAAAGGAGCGGTGGCCTTGTTTCTGTATATAAAACTGAAGTTTTCAAATCCGGACATGAAACAGACAATAGAATATATATTGAGAGGTTGTTAAAGACTCTTCTCTGGTTAAAAGGTGGTTCAAAGGTATATTACAGTGGGCCGTCATACATTGCAGAATATTTGAAAAATGAATACCGGCGGGGGGGTAAAAGGAAATTCGATGCCGTTTTCATGGAAAGAATATTCGAATCAGAATTTGAAATCACTTTGAAAAAACCGGAAGAAATACCTGAAGAAAAGGAAAATCCCAAAGCCATAGGTGGTCATCTTGAGGGATGCAGGATAGGTTTTGATGCCGGCGGAAGCGACAGAAAGGTTTCGGCAGTGGTGGATGGAAAATCTATCTTCAGCGATGAGGTGGTCTGGTTTCCTAAATTGTCCGAAGATCCGCAATATCAGTATGACGGAATAATGGATTCCATTCGGACAGCAGCTTCCAAGATGGAAAGGGTGGATGCCATCGGGGTCAGTGCCGCAGGGATTTATATAAACAATGAAGTTAAGGCCGCATCACTTTTTGTAAAGGTTCCCAAGGATTTATTTGATAAGCGAGTCAAGGGAATCTTTCTTGATATTGCAAAAGAAATGGGCAATATACCAATAGAGGTTGCAAATGACGGTGATGTTACTGCTCTTGCAGGAGCAATGAGCCTTGGAGAAAACGGTATTCTTGGTATTGCTTTGGGGACCAGTGAAGCCGGAGGATATATCAATGAGGAAGGACTTATTACAGGTTGGCTGAATGAACTCGCTTTTGTACCCATTGATTATAGCCTTTTGGCTATGGAAGACGAATGGGCAGGAGATATTGGCTGCGGAGTCAAATATTTTTCTCAGGACGGTGTTATCAAACTGGCTGAAAATGCCGGAATACAATTTGAAGATGGCTTATCGCCAGCAGATAAACTGAAGGTTGTACAGAATTTAATGGAGAAAAATGACCTGCGTGCATTTAAAATATTTGAAAGTCTCGGGTATTACCTTGGATACACAGTTGCGTATTATGCGGACTTCTATAATATCAGCAGGGTACTTCTAATGGGAAGGGTTACGTCAGGAAGAGGCGGAGATATAATGATCAAAAGCTCAATGGAAGTTCTGCAGGTGGAATTTCCGGTGCTTGCCGAAAAAATCACTATAAGCCTTCCTGATGAAAGTGCAAGGCGTGTCGGTCAATCAGTTGCTGCGGCTAGTCTTCCGAAATTGGTGACAAATCATGAAGCATAGGGAAAGAGTTATAGCCGCCCTGGACTTCAGGGAATCAGACAGAATTCCCAAATATGATTCATTCTGGCAGCAAACCGTTGAACTTTATAAAAAAAGTGGCCTCGAGGAAAAACTGAGTAAAAATCCGATTCTCGAAGTTGACGGGCTCATGAGGACCATAGGTAACCCCATCGAAGACTATTTTGATTTTGACATTGATATCTTATCCATTGATACTTCTCTTCGGATGCCCTATGAAGTACTTTCAGAAGAAAAAGAGTTTATTGTAATTCAGGACCATTATGGTTACACAGTGAAAAAATTCAAGGATAAATCCGGGTCAATGCATTTCATAAATCATGTTACCAAGGACAGGGAGACCTGGGATGCACTGAAAGAACGGATGGTTTTCAATGAAAATGACACTAGTAGGCTGGACAGTATCAGCTATTTTCTGCATAGTGGGCCCTACCCGACATGGAATGGGTTTAAAAAGATATACAAAGAATACAAAATACGTGAAAAGTATTTGCTTTATGCCTGCTATGGGCCATGGGAAGGCACTTGGAGACATCGTGGATTCACTGAACTCATGATGGACAGTGTATTGAATCCTGAATGGACCTATGAAATGCTTGAATATCATATGAACCTGGCGTTGGCATCATTGAATCATGCATTGAAAATAGGTGCAAAACCTGATGGTGTTTTCCTTGTGGAGGATTTGGGAGGAACCCATGCGACTCTTATATCAGCAGATTCATACAGGGAGTTCATAAAGCCGATGCATAAAAAAATGGCTGATTTCTGTCATGAATATGATATGAAGCTATTCATGCATTCCTGTGGAAAGATAGAGAGCTTAATTCCTGATTTCATTGATGCAGGAATTGATGTCATTCAGGCACTCCAGGCAAACACCGGAATGGATGTCGTCAAGCTTAAACAAAAGTTCGGAAATAAAATTGTTTTCTGGGGTAATATAGCAGAAGCAAGCCTGGCAGGAACTAAAGATGATATCAGGAAAGAGATTGAGTATAAGGTTGGAAATGCTAAAATAGGAGGGGGATACATTTATCACTCTGACCATAGCATTCCTGATGAAGTTTCATTTGAGAATTATCAGTATCTCATGGAATTGATTGAACAATATGGCAGTTACGACTGATTTTTTAAGGAGATTTTATGACTAGATTCATCATAGCAAGGGATTATGAGGACATGAGCGAAAAGGCTGCCATGCTTTTTCTGAAGCAGATAAACAAGAAAGACAACAGTCTTCTTGGTCTTGCCACCGGCTCTTCGCCTATCGGAATATATAGGAATTTAATCAAATGGCACAAGGAGGGTCTTTTGGACTTTTCTGCCGTAAAGACAGTAAGCCTTGATGAATATGTGGGGCTTTTGGTATCTGACCCACAGTCATACCGGCATTTCATGGACGAAAATCTATTCAATCACATCAACATTAAAATGGAGAATACACATATTCCAAATGGATTGGCAGCTAACCTTGAAACGGAAGTTGCAGAATATGAAAAGAGAATAGAAATGCTTGGTGGAATTGATATGCAGCTTCTCGGAATCGGCAGGAATGCCCATATAGGCTTCAACGAACCATCAGACAGCTTTGCAACCGATACCCATATAGTAAAGCTGACCCAGGATACCAGGGAAGCCAATGCCAGATTTTTCAACTCCCCGAATGAAGTACCGACGAAGGCGCTTACCATGGGAATAGGAACAATTATGAGAGCTAAAAAAATCGTACTTGTGTCTTATGGAGTAAATAAAGCGGATGCGCTGTATAAATCCTTTTTTGAAAACACCAATCCCAGGGTTCCGGGATCTATTCTGCAATATCATGCAGATGTTACCGTCGTCGCAGACAGGGCGGCAATGGGAAGGATTATAGATGAAGGAATGGACATCAACTGCAGCATTTGAACCGGAGGTAATTTATGAATAAAAGCAGAATTATAGAACTTAAGAAAATTTACAGGAAAGAACTCCTGGAAAATGTCATGCCGTTTTGGGAAAAATATTCCATAGACAGGGAATACGGCGGCTATATCCATTATCTTGGAACAAAGGGTGATGTGGTTGGCGATGACAAGATGATATGGCTTGAGGCCCGTGAGTGCTGGATCTTTGCAAGGCTTTACAATACCCTTGAGAAGCGTCCCGAGTGGCTTGACCTTGCAAAACATGGATATGATTTCCTGAGAAAATATGGCTTTGATTCCAGAGGCAAGATGTATTTCAGCGTAACCCGCGAAGGGCTTCCCCTTAGAATGAGAAGATACTATTTCAGTGAAACCTTCATGATAATCGCAGCTGCGGAATATTCGAGGGCTTCAGGTGATAAGGAAGCGATGGAGTTCGCAAGGCAGCTTTTTGAAAAAACCTGTGGTTATTATTTCAATCCTGACCCTGAATTGGTGCCTCCTAAGGTAGACCCTGCAATAAGACCGATGACTGGTCATTCCGTTCCAATGATACTGATTGCAACTGCGCAGATTCTTAGGGAATGCCAGGACAATACAGATGAATACAATGATTTGATTTACAAGCTGAAGGATATCATCCTTACAAAATTCGTAAAACCTGAGTATAAGGTTCTGATGGAAACCGTTGCGCCTGACGGCAGTATCATTGATACTCCCGAAGGACGTTTGTTGAATCCCGGCCATGCCATTGAAACATCCTGGTTCCTCATGGAGGAGAGTAGGTACAGAGGTGATTCCGAGCTTCTTGCAAGAGCCTGCGAATTATTGGAATGGTCATTTGAAAGAGGATGGGACCGGGAATACGGAGGACTTTTCTCCTTTCTTGACCTGAAGGGATATCCTCCGGAAAAGATGGAATGGGACATGAAGTACTGGTGGCCTCACAATGAGCTTCTTTATGCTTCGCTGCTTGCCCATTATCTTACCGGTGATGAAAAATATGAAAAAATGTTTGAAACAGCCCAAAAGTACTCCTTTGAAAAGTTTTCGGATCCACTGAACGGAGAATGGTTCGGTTATCTGCACAGGGATGGTTCCGTGGCGATGGAAGTGAAGGGGACTATGTACAAGGGTGCATTCCATGTCCCAAGACAGCTGCTTTACACATATCTGCTTTTGGAGAAAATGGAATTATAAATACTTGGTTTGTAATTCTCATAAAACTACCTAGAAACTAATTCCATGCTTGAAATTTGACAAAACACTTTATAATTGATATACTGTTAGAACAACAAAATAACATGTGGGAGCCTAAGAAGCGGCTGAGAGGGATTCAATCCGACCACCAGACCTGATCCGGGTAATGCCGGCGTAGGAAATGACATTTGTATTTACCGCCGCCAGGGCGGTATTTCTTTTTTATCATCGTCATTGGAATCAAAACTCTTTTTCGTGCTCCCGATTTACAGGGAGAATCAGGTGAAAAAAACTGAACTGAAAAATAAAATATATCCCGTCATTGCATTCATGATATTCATAATAATCTGGGAGTTTGCCGTACGGATTTTCAATACACCTGAATACAGGCTTCCGGCACCTACTGCAATTATTGAAGAATTTATAAAATCCTGGGAAATACTGCTTGGTCACACAGGGATTACATTTTTTGAAACAATACTTGGGTTTATTGCAGGGGTACTTGTCGCAGTTGCTGTAGCGGTTCTTATTGATTCAAGTGATATGGTTGAAAGAATATTTATGCCATTTGCTGTTCTCAGTCAGACTATACCACTTGTAGCGCTGGCTCCGTTGCTTGCAATATGGTTTGGTTTCGGTATCCTTCCAAAAGTAATCCTTGTAATACTGGTTGTGTTTTTTCCGGTGACTGTAAGTTTGGTATCAGGGTTCAAGTCTATTGACAAGGATCTCTGCGAAATGATGGTTGGAATGAATGCATCAAAATGGCAGATTTTTATAAAGCTTAAAGTGCCCGGATCTCTTCCGTTTTTCTTTTCAGGTCTGAAAATATCAGCGGCGTATGCAGTTATGGGTGCAGTTATCTCAGAGTGGACCGGTGCATCAAGGGGGCTTGGAATCTATATGACGAGAGCCATGAGTTCATTTAAAACCGCAGCATTGTTTGCAGATATAATAATTATTTCATTATTGAGTATATTGCTGTTCAAGGTAATCGCTTATTTAGAAAGGAAATTCATCACATGGAAATGAACAGAAGCTTCAAAAAAATATTGGTTTTGGCACTGTCAATTGTGCTGGTAATTTCATTTGCTGCTTGCAGTAAAAATCCTGACGAAGTTACCTTCGTACTGGACTGGACTCCCAATACCAATCATACAGGTATTTATGTTGCATTGGATATGGGGTATTTTGAAGATTTGGGTCTGGAGGTTGAAATAATCCAACCGGCAGATGGAACTGCTGAACAATTGGTTGCAGCAGGTACTGCGCAATTCGGGATAAGTTATCAGGAGAATGTGACCTTTGCAAGAGCCCAGGGTATGCCAATAGTATCCCTGGCAGCAGTAATCCAGCACAATACATCCGGTTTTTTATCAATGAAAGACAAGGGAATAATGAGTCCGGCTGATTTCGAAGGAAAGAAGTACGGAGGATGGGGGACAGAAATCGAGGAGGCAACTGTAAAATACCTTATGGAACAAAACGGAGCCGATCCATCAAAGGTTGAAATAGTGACTATGGGCGATACTGATTTCTTTGCATCAGCAGATGCCGGCGAAGTGGATTTTTCGTGGGTGTTTGCAGGATGGACTCTTATGGATGCTCAAATTAAGGGATATGATGTAAATTATTTTGATATGGTTGATTACTCTGAAGTTTTTGACTACTATACACCGGTCATAATTGCCAGCGAAGACAGTATAAGCAATAATGAAAAAATGGTGGAAAAATTTATGGCAGCAGCAGTCAAGGGATACAATTATGCAATAGAGAACCCTGATGAAGCAGCAGCAATACTATTGAAATATGCTCCGGAACTTGATGAAACTCTTGTAGTGAAAAGCCAGGCATATCTTGCAGACAAATATACAGATGATGCCACATACTGGGGATTTCAGGATATAGCTGTATGGGACAGGTATACAAACTGGCTGCTGGACAATGGATTCATTGAGGAACCGCTGGATACAGGAAAGGCGTTTACAAACGAGTATTTGAATGATTAAAGTAGAAGTTAAAAGTATTTTTAAGTCCTTTGAAAGACCTGATGGGAAACTAAAGGTCCTGGAAGATGTTTCCATTGTTCTAAATGAAAATGAATTTGTTTCAATTCTGGGGCCCAGCGGATGTGGAAAGAGTACGTTGCTGAGGGCTGTTGCGGGTCTACTTGAAATTGACAAGGGGAAAATAAGCATTGATGGTGAAATATCATATCTTCGTCAGAATAGTTCCTTGATGCCATGGCGGAATATCCTTGAAAATGTACTTCTGCCCATAGAAATACAAAAAAGAATAAAACCTCAGTATACTGATGAATTAAGAGAGTCCTTCAGCGAATTCGGTCTTTCGGGTTTTGAAAAATCCATGCCGGATGAAATATCAGGCGGAATGGCTAAAAGAGCAGCTCTTCTAAGAACATATCTTGAAGACAGAAATATAATGCTTTTGGATGAGCCATTTTCTTCCCTTGATGCAATAACCAGAAAAGCGATGGGAAGATGGTTGCTTGAAGTATGGAATAAACACAGGAAAAGCGTTTTGTTTGTAACCCATGATATTGAAGAAGCTCTGCTTCTGTCTGACAGAATATACATAATGGACAACCTTCCTTCAAAGATTCTGGAAACAGTGGTTCCGGCAGTCGGCAGGCCCAGGAATCCGGAGTCAGTATATGAAAAACCATTCATTGAGCAGAGAAAACATATTGAAAAATTATTGATTTAGTGCCCGGTCTTTCAACTGTATGTGGTAAACTTGAAAAAAACCTTCGGAGGTCTTTGTGACAGAACTTAAAAAGGGTACTATTTCAATGACAGCTTCATACATTTGGTGGGGAATCATGCCATTCTACTGGAGCCTGCTGTCGACCCTTTCCGGTGCAGAGATCACGGCCTACAGAGTGGCATTTTCATTCATAACAATTTTTATAATTCTTCTTGCAACAAAGAATCTAGGTGTTTACAGTGTAGTAAAGGACAGAAAGAACCTGATGATGATTCTATTTGGTTCAACAATGCTTGCCATAAACTGGACTGTATTTATGGTAGCAGTATCAAAAGGCAATTTAACAGAAGCCAGTATGGGCTACTATATAATTCCGATTGTAAGCATATTCCTCGGAGTTATATTCCTTAAAGAAAAATTGAATATCTGGCAGATCATTGCACTGATTATCGTAAGCTGCGGAGTAGTATATTATATAATCTCCATCGGCAGGGTGCCGTTTGTTTCTCTGGTTCTGGCAATAACCTTCGGTCTTTATGGACTTTACAAGAAAACAATGAAAATGACCTCAATCCAATCCTTTGCAGTAGAAACCAGCGTGCTTTTTCCACTGAGTCTGATAGTGCTGGTTGTGATTCAGGTGAATGGCGGGATAGCTTTTACGCGTCAGGGGATAGGGACAGACATTTTGATAATACTTGCCGGAGCTGTGACAATGATACCCTTGCTTTTATTTTCAGAGGGAGCAAAAAGAATACCTCTGGTCAGGGTTGGTTTCCTTCAGTATATAGCACCAACTTTGATGTTATTATCCGGTCTTGTGCTCGGGGGAACTTTCAATGTTGATCAACTAATAACCTTTATATTCATATGGACCGGTCTTGCCGTCTATACATTTTCAAATCTTGGGATAAGGAGATTACAAAATGACAGGTAGAATAGTTATTGATCTTCCGCCGGAAGAAAATAATCCGAGGAACAGTGAAGGAGCCTTTCTGACATTGTCCGATGGAACAATAATGTTTGCTTACAGCAGGTTCAGGGGGAATAGCTGGGGTGATGACATGGACGCAGATATTGCAGCACTGTATTCATATGACAATGGTCATTCATTCCATGATATGAAAACGCTTTTTACAAAAGAAGAGCTCGGTGCAAAAAACATCATGAGTGTTTCGCTTTTACGCCTCGATGACTCAAAAATCGCAATTTTTTATATGATAAGAATGGGATTCCACGATTTAAGGGCTGTAATGAGGACATCATCTGATGAAGGAAAGACCTTTTCTGCTGCAAAATATTGTTTAAGTTATCCTGGATATTATGTAACCAACAATGACAGGATTATAAAGTTGTCGAACGGAAGGATTTTTATTCCGGCAGCTTATCACCGCTGCATAGGCCCTGACCCAATTGCATGGGAGTCCTTCAATGGAAAAGGAGTTTCCAGATTCTTTTATTCGGATGATGGTGGAGAAAGCTTCTATGAGTCACCGGATTTCGGAGCATTGAATGTAAGCACCCGAACAGGTCTTCAGGAACCGGGTGTTGTTGAAATTGAAGATGGGCACCTTTTTTGCTATGCGCGAACAGACCTGGGCTGCCAGTATACTTCAAATTCCTACGATTACGGCATCACCTGGGAACCGTTCCAGCCTTCAGATTTTTCTTCACCTGCTTCACCACTGTCAATAAAAAGGATACCAGGAACCGAAACTTTTGTAGCTGTATATAATCCGGTACCGACTCCTGCAGACATACCGCAATATGGGTGGGGAAGAACACCGCTGGTGCTAAGGACCAGCAATGACGGCTGCAGGACATTCGGCGAACCCGTGGTATTGGAGAACGATCCTGAAAGCGGTTATTGTTACACGGCTATACATTTTACTGAAGAAGAAATGCTTCTGGCATATTGTTCGGGGGGACCGAAGGATAAAGGATGTCTGAACAGGCTTCGGATAAGAAGCATACCTATCAGGGATTTCTGTAAGGTCTGAAACTGCGTGATATAATATCAATATAATTTATGGGGGGAATAACATGAAAAAGGTAACAGTTGGTTTTATTGGATGCGGAGGGTTTGCCCAGAACATGCACATGCCGATTCTTATGGGTAATGACAAGTATGAAATCAAGGCGGTGATGGATATCAATGAGGAGGCTGCAAAAACGGCAGCTGAAAAAACTTCATCCGAATATTTTACAACAGATGCAGACAGAATACTTGAAGATCCTGACATTGACCTTGTATTTATCACAACCCGTCATGATTCTCATGCTGATTTGAGCATCAGGGCTGCAAATGCAGGGAAGCATATAATGTGTGAAAAACCGATGGCCTTGAATTATGAAGATTGCAGAAGAGTAATCAAGGCAGTCTTGGCTAATAATGTCAAATACACAATCGGCTATAACAGAGGACTGGCACCGATGGTTACCAAGGCAAAGCAATTGCTTGATACCCTTGATGGAAAGGTAATGGCTTATCACAGGATACAGGCCCCGTTTCCTGAAAGCCACTGGACCCATTTACCCGAAATCGGTGGAGGCAGGTTTGTGGGAGAGGGATGCCACATATTTGATTTATTCAGCAGGTTGATTGACAGCCGACCGGTCAGCGTATATGCAGCCGGTGGAACATTTCTGAATGAAGACATAGTGAAGATTCCCGACAGTGCAAATGTTACCATTTTATTTGAGGATGGATCCGTGTGCACCACACTCATTGCCAGTGCAGGCTGTTCCTTGTTTGAGAAGGAAGCAACTGAAATATACTGCGACAACAAGGCGATATTCATTAATGGATTCAAGGAAATGTCCTATTACGGTTTTGATGGACATGATAAAACCGAGTTTAATTTTGACAAGGTTGACAAGGGTCAGATGGTTGAACTGGATCAATTGGCCGATGCAATTTTGAATGATACAGAAGCACCCAATGGACTCGGAGTTGCATTGACGGGAGCACTTATCAGTTACAAGGTGCTGGAGTCATTATCAACTGGAAAACCTGCCATGATTAAAGCAGAGGAACTCGAGATCTGATGAAGATTGAAAAAACAGCAATCGGCATGGACGCCGAAAAATTGAAAAGTCCTTTTGGGTTCAAGGGAAATTATGCAGATGGACTATGGCAGACAATTGCAGGTCTTGAATCCGGAGGCGCTAAGGAGCTTGGAATAGCAGTACAGAGTGTTCTTTGGTCTGACGCTTCAGTTTTTGCCGAATATGGCCAGGACAAGGGAAATCAACTGATGCATGACCTTACGGCATTTGCCTTGGGAAAACTCAGTGGAATGGATTTTGAAAATCCCTTTGAAGCAAATGAATGGCTTTTCAATAAATGTTATGCAGAAATAAAAAGAATGACCGGCAGGCAGGATATAAGAAAAACCTTTGTCCTGAATGCATTGGTACCTGTTGATATGGCTTTCTGGCTGCTATGGGCAAAGTCAAAGGGTATCGGCAATTATGATGAAATGACATCAGGTTATAGTTCATATCTTCCTGTCCGGCATAAAAAAATCGCAGCGATTCCACTTATTACGTATGGAGTAAGCCATGACGAAATAAAAAAGCTCCTGGAAGAAGGCAGTTTTTTTCTTAAAGTTAAAATAGGCAAGGAACCCGAATGGGACAAAGAAAGAATTCTGGAAATCTGGAGTCTTGCAAAGAATTATGAAACCATTTTTTCTAAAAGTGGCAGACCGGTTTTATATCTAGATGCCAATGGTATGTACAAAGATAGAAAACAGTTGGAAGATCTGCTCGATTTTCTTGAGGCAAAGAATATATTGAAGCATATCGGGGTTTTTGAAGAGCCTTTTGATGAGTTGAATGAAACAGATGTAGCGGATCTGCCATGCGTATTTGCTATTGATGAGAGTGCCCATTCTGTAGAAGATTCACTTGAGAAATTTCAACAGGGTTACAAGGCGGTTGCATTGAAACCTGTTGCCAAGACACTCAGTGAAAGTCTGAGGATACTTAAGGCTGCTACAGACAGAGGAATCAAATGTTTTACAGCAGACCTTACAGTGGCACCCTGGCAGCTCGAGTGGAATAGAAATCTGGCGGCGCGGATACCAAGCCTTGAATGTGTTGATATAGGTCTCCTAGAGTCAAATGGAAACATGAATTATATCGACTGGGATAAGTTGAAGGGGTATCATCCAAAGGGAAACGGTTCATGGGTTGATGCAAAAAATGGAATATTTGAGTTGGATGACTTTTATGAATGTGACGGCGGACTTTTTGAAATCCCGGATTACTATATGAAACAACTGAGTTTTGGTTAATATGAAAATAGTGGAGGTAAAATGAAAGGGAAAAAAGAAAAAAAACAATACTTTTATACGTTTGGTGAGGAGGTTGCAAATGTTGTTAGCCATGGAGTCATGGCGGGTCTGGCTCTTCTTGCAATGCCATTTGCAATAATATGGGTATATTCCCGGGGGGATTTACTGGGTGCTATCGGAGTATCAGTATTTATGATCTCAGTTTTCCTGATGCTGGCAACATCCGGACTTTATCATTCAATGGCTCTGGACTCAAAGCATAAACATATTTTCAAAATATTTGACCACATATTTATATTTGTAGCAATAGCCGGAAGTTATACACCAATAGCTCTCTCGGTTATAGGAGGTTGGCAGGGGATTTTAATTGTCTGCATACAATGGGCAATGGTCTTGGCCGGAATACTTCAAAAAACCATTTTTACAAGAAAAAACCCCAAACCCAGTGTTGCAATTTACTTAATTATGGGTTGGACCATAGTAATGTTCATGCCCATTTTCTTAAAATCAGCAAGATTGGAACTTGTTATAATGATATTAATCGGTGGAATAATGTATTCTCTGGGAGCATACTTCTATTCAAAAAAAGCTTTCAAATACTATCACCTTTTATGGCATATAGCCGTTAACCTGGGAGTGGCTTCACACTTTGTGGGCATTGTATTTTTCTTGAATTAATCAATAATCGAGCAAACACCCCTCGGGTATTTACTCGAAAATCAGGTAAACACCCCTCGGGTATTTACTCGAAAATCAGGTAAACACCCCTCGGGTAT
>JAFGIJ010000217.1 GCA_016929655.1 Clostridia bacterium | reverse complement strand
GGATGATTGGTTGTTTTGATGAAAACTTTAGATAAAATCGCCTGTTCAGATTATCTGACCGGTGAACCAGGAGTTGCTTCTTTATCGATGGTTACTATGCTTAGGCCGTTTTCGTCTTCTGCTGCCAGTATCATTCCTTCTGACAGCTCTC
The DNA here is from genome assembly GCA_016929655.1 of Clostridia bacterium. Classification (GTDB taxonomy): domain Bacteria; phylum Bacillota; class Clostridia; order DUPQ01; family DUPQ01; genus JAFGQE01. The sequence continues at coordinate 6,105 of JAFGIJ010000217.1, read as the reverse complement.
CCCTAAGCTTAATAGGCATTAAGTTTGCAACAATGACAACGGTTCTCCCTACAAGGGACTCCTTGCTATAATCAGTGGCAATTCCTGAAATAATCTGTCTTATTTCTGTTCCAAGGTCAACCTTCAATTTTAAAAGCTTATCTGTTCCTTTTACCTGGTCCACTTCAAGTATTTTTGCGGTTTTTAATTTTACCTTGGCGAAATCCTCCATGATTATATAATCAACTTCAGCTTCTACAGGTATATCAATGCTCTTCTTCATTGTACTATCAATTTCAGCCAGCTTTTTTTCAGCATCTATCCGAGCGAAGAGAATCTCAGCTTTTCCTACGCTGTCTCCGACTTTTATTCCATTGAATTCAGCAAGGGATTCCCAGCTGTTTTGTTTTGTGTTCAATTGCAAAAGCATACCTGCTGCTGTTTCAGGCATAAACGGCTGCAGCAGTACAGCAGCCACTCTTATGCTTTCCAGCAAATTGTATAGCACGGCAGCAAGTCTGCCTTTTCTGGATTCATCTTTCCCGAGTACCCATGGAAGAGTTTCATCTATATATTTATTGCTCCTTCTTAATAAAGTAAAAATTGCATCAAGGGAATCCGAAACCCTTAGTTCCTTCATCTTTTCCTCTACCAAGCCAGGTGCAGCAAGAGCCATTTCAATCAATTCTTTATCTATTTCTTCAAATTCCTCAGGTTTTTGAACTACTCCGTCAAAATACTTGTTAACCATCGTAACGGTTCTGTTGACCAGATTTCCAAGGATATTGGCAAGATCGGAATTTATCCGTTCAATAATCAGCTCGTATGTTATAGCTCCGTCCTGGGCAAAAGGTGTTTCATGCAGTACAAAGTATCTTATAGCATCCACTCCAAAGAAATCCACCAAGTCGTCAGCATACATTACATTGCCTTTTGATTTGCTCATTTTTCCTGCGCCCATATTAAGCCAGGGATGACCAAATATCTGTTTAGGAAGTTCAATGCCCAGAGCCATCAACATAATAGGCCAATATATCGTATGGAACCTCAGAATATCCTTGCCAATAAGATGTACATCAGCAGGCCAGTATTTTTTAAATAGTTCCCCGTGATTTCCATCGGGATCATATCCCAGTCCGGTAATATAATTGCTCAGGGCATCAATCCAAACATATATGACGTGTTTGTTATTGAAACTCACTGGCACACCCCAGTCAAAGGATGTCCTTGACACACACAGATCCTGCAGACCCGGTTTAAGGAAGTTGTTGATCATTTCATTCTTTCTGGATTCCGGTTGAATGAAGTGTGGATTTTCCTCAATATGCTTCATAAGCCTATCCTGGTATTTGCTCAGCTTGAAAAAGTATGATTCTTCCCTGGCTTTTTGCACTTCTCTGCTGCAATCCGGACATTTACCGTCCAACAGCTGTGTTTCTGTCCAAAAGGATTCACAAGGAGTACAGTACCAGCCTTCATATATACCTTCGTAGATATCTCCTTGCTCATATAATTTATCAAAAATCCTTTGCACTGTTTTTTCATGCTCAGCATCAGTTGTCCTGATGAACTTATCATGACTACTACCCATGATATTCCATATGCGTTTTATTTCTGCTGCAATACCATCTACAAAAGCCTTTGGATGAACTCCGGCTTCAGCTGCCTTATCCTGAATTTTCTGACCATGTTCGTCAGTTCCGGTCATATAATAAACATCATGCCCGGTCATTCGCATGAATCGGGCAATGCTGTCAGCCAGGACTGCTTCATAGGTGTTCCCGATATGCGGTTTGCCCGAAGTATAGACAATCGCAGTTGTGATGTAGTATTTTCCCTTTGTCATGATGTTGCTCCTTTAGCATTGTTTTCAATGTATATTAATATACACCAGCATGCCTATGTAGGCAAATTTGTGTTGTTGGATTTCATATTATAGAAGCCTCGTACCATTGATATCCAGATGGAACCAGAGTCCAAGGTACCTGGCTGCGCCTTTGCACATTGACATTCGACCGAGGAATATCTCAAAATAGTCCATGACAGGTACAATATCTGTATCAATTTCAAGTGCAAGAACAGCAATTTTATTTTCATTGTCAATTTCTATACTTGAATTGATAACCGCATAATTCACCTTGTCATGGATACTATATGTACTTTCATCCTTTTTGTTCACCCTGCTCCTGTGTACATCGGATTTATCTGCAAGAATCAGAGCAGCTGAAATTGCACTGACTGCTGAACCAGTTTGTTCGTCATGCTGACCTATTGCAAGCATGATTTCAAGTGCATCCTGAACCGGCATACCATTCCTGATTAAAATGTCATAAGCAAGAACAGCTCCTGTATGGGCATGGTCAACCCTGTTGACTGCATTACCGATATCATGAAGATATCCGGCTATTCTCGCAAGTTCAACATCTCTGCTTTCATATCCCAGCTCTTTTAAAATATTGCCTGCATTTTTTGCTGCAAGTCCAACATGCCTGAATGAGTGTTCTGTGTACCCAATGGCAGAGAGCTGTTTGTCTGCAAACCTCAGAAGTTGTTTCACCTCATCATTTTTCTTGATATCCTGTAGCATCATTGTCATTTACCTATATTCATTCTTCAGCGCTATATATTCCTTTGCATTTTCCCTTATACCTTTGATTTCCTCTTCCACTAATTCTCTCTTCACCTTAGCGGGACTTCCCATAACCATAACACCATCAGGCACATTGGTTCCAGGTGTCACCAGTGCACCGGCAGCAACCAGGCAATTGTCGCCTATTACTGCTCCATCCAGGATTACTGCACCCATACCAATCAATGAATTTTTCCCGATGGTACAGCTGTGAAGCACAGCATTATGTCCGACTGTTGTACCTTCACCTACAGTTGTCTTCATTTTGTGGCTGCAATGAAGTATGCATCCATCCTGGATATTGGCACCTTTTCTGATGATGATGTCATCAACATCCCCCCGAAGAACAGCATTATGCCAAATACTGCAGTCTTCTTCGATATATACAGCCCCTATGACATCTGCAGATGGAGCAACATAAGCACTTTCATGTATTTTAGGATAAATGCCTTTGTACCCTTCCATATTCTCCTCCTATAATACAAAGGCGACCTAAGGCCGCCTTCATTTTTTTATTTACCTGTTGCAAGTAAAAACTAATTCTTCTTGCATGCCTGGTTTGCTACCGTACAGGATGTCTTGCAGGCGGACTGACAGGAATTCTGACATTCTCCGCATCCTTTGGCAGAAAGATTTTTGTTAAGCTCTGGTTTGTTTATTGTCTTTATATGTTTCATATACTTACCTCCATTACTGTACGGCAAACCTATTATTCGTCGCCGGCTTTTTTCACCACATTACCTATTGCGCCTTTTCTAAAAACAAGCTTCGTTTTGTCAACACCCGAGGCTATAGTGACTTCACCATCGCCAATGTTGATAACTACGCCTACTATTCCACCTATTGACTCAACGGTATCACCTTCCTGCAGTGTGTTGAGCATTTCATCTTTTTTCTTTTTCTGTCTCCGCTGCGGGATAATAAGTACAGCGTACATTATTCCGAAAATTGCTACTATTGATACTATTGACCAAATACTATTTCCTTCTGGCATTATTGTTCTCCTTAAAATTTATATCCATATTTTTCAAAGAATTCATTCCTGAAATCTCCAAGTCTGTCTCCTATTATAGCTTCTCTAATCTGTTTCATCAAGTGTAATAAAAAATGAAGATTATGCCATGTGGTAAGTCTTAGACCGAGCATTTCATTTGCCTTTATCAGGTGTCTGATGTAAGCCCTTGTAAAATTCCGGCATGCATAGCAATCACATTCAGGATCCATCGGTCCGAAGTCTTCTGCGTTACTTGCATCACGTACTATCAATCTTCCCCGGGAGGTCATTACTGTTCCGTTTCGGCCAATCCTTGTAGGAAGAACACAGTCAAACATATCAATTCCGCGGATGCTTCCTTCAATAAGGCAATCCGGACTCCCAACTCCCATCAGGTATCTTGGTTTATCAGAGGGCATCAAAGGAACAGTATGTTCTAGCATATCATACATATCTTCCTTTGGTTCACCAACGCTCAGTCCTCCTATGGCATAACCCGGCAGGTCGAATGATGTTATCTGCCTGGCGCTCTTTTCCCTTAAATCCGGGTAAACACCACCTTGTATTATACCAAAAAGAGCCTGGTCTTTACGTTCATGTGCCTTGATGCATCTTTCGAGCCATCTGGTGGTTCTTTCAACGGATTTATCTGCATAATCATGCTCGCATGGATATGGAATACATTCATCGAAAGCCATTATGATATCAGCACCAAGGGCATTTTCTATCTCCATTGCTTTTTCCGGAGAAAACATGTGACTTGAACCATCTATATGGCTTTTGAACATGGCTCCTTCTTCAGTAATCTTTCTGTTTTCAGCCAAACTGAATACCTGAAAACCCCCGCTGTCGGTTAGAATAGGCCTTTTCCAGTTCATGAATCCATGAAGGCCTCCGGCTTTTTTTACTATTTCATGTCCCGGTCTCATATATAAATGATAAGTGTTGGATAAAATGATTCCCGCATCCATCTGCACCAGTTCCCCTGGAGACATTCCTTTTACTGTAGCCTGGGTTCCAACAGGCATGAAAGCCGGTGTGTCAAAGCTTCCATGGGGTGTATGCACCTTCCCAAGCCTTGCTCCTGTCTGTTTACAGATATGTATTAGTTCATATGTTATGGGATAATCTGCCAATTTTTATACCTTCCTTCTTTTTATGAACATTGCATCACCGAAACTGAAAAATCTGTATCTTTGTGCAACCGCTTCTTCATATGCCTTCAATATAAACTCCCGGCCTGCAAGTGCGCTTACAAGCATCATGAGTGTTGATTCAGGCAGATGGAAATTGGTTATCAGCCCATCAATGCACTTGAAGCCATAGCCGGGATAAATGAAAATATCCGTTTCTCCGCATCCGGCTTTCAGAACACCACTGTCATCGGCAACACTTTCAAGAACTCTTGTGCTCGTAGTTCCTACAGATATAACCCTGCCCCCCTGCCTTTTTGTTTCATTTATTATATCAGCAGTTTCTGTAGATATCTCATAATACTCGGAATGCATTATATGGTCCAGTATATTATCAGACTTGACCGGCCTGAATGTCCCAAGACCAATATGAAGTGTAACCTTCGCTACTGTTACGCCTTTTGATTTAATTCTTTCGAGAAGTTCTTCTGTAAAATGAAGTCCTGCAGTTGGAGCCGCTGATGATCCCTTTATTTTAGAATATACCGTCTGGTATCTCTCCATATCATCCGGGGTTTCATTTATATATGGCGGAAGGGGTACAACTCCAACCTTGTCCAATACCTCCTCAAAGATACCCTCATAAACAAATTCAACAATGCGGTTTCCATCTTCAACTATTTCCTTGACTATTGCTTCAAGTTCTCCATTACCAAAAACAAAACGGCGACCGGGCGTGGCTCGCCTGCCCGGCTTTGTGAGAACTTCCCACCGATTATCATCAAGATTCTTCAGAAGGACTATTTCTATGTTTCCCCCCGTATCTTTTCTTTTTCCATACATGCGGGCAGGGATGACTCTGGTATCGTTGACAACCAGGCAGTCCCCTTCCTTGAGATAATCTTCTATTTCGTGAAAAACTTTATGTTCTATGGTATTTTCAACAGGGTCAAGGACCATCAGCCGGGACATATCCCTTTTCTCCGATGGCCTTTGTGCTATCAACTCTTCTGGAAGATTGTAAGTGAAGTCAGATTTTTTCATTAATAAAGGTTTGCCTTTTCAATCTCAATTCCGGTGAAATAATGCTTGAGGATATCAATGTAATTATATCCTGCCCGGGCCATACCCATTGCGCCGAACTGACTCATGCCAACACCATGGCCTGAACCGGCTCCCGTAATTACAAAATCTCCCTGGGCAGACGCATTTATCTGAATTGACACAATTTTCCCGTCGGCACCTTTTACAAAAACATTTGTTGCACCTGTCACAGTCGCCGTTCCATTGCCGGTTCTTACTACTGAACCAGACAGTTCTATGCTGTTGAGGGAATTATCACCTTCCTTGACCGTATAATGGGTTCCTGC
>JAFGIJ010000007.1 GCA_016929655.1 Clostridia bacterium | reverse complement strand
GGAAGTCACAAACTTAACACGGCAATTCCCCAGGTCTATTACAACAAAGTCGAGGGCATTACAAGAATAGCAACCGAAACAGGAGCAGGCCAGTGGGGTACAGCACTTAGTATTGCAGCCCAGATGTTTGGCATTGAGTGCAAGGTTTATATGGTGCGTGTAAGCTATGACCAGAAACCTTACAGAAAATCAATAATGGAAACCTTTGGAGCAAAGGTTACACCAAGCCCAAGCATGGATACCAATACGGGAAGAGCAATATTGAAAGCAGATCCTGGCAATCTTGGAAGCCTGGGTATAGCAATCAGTGAAGCAGTTGAAGATGCTGCAACCCATGATGACACAAACTATGCACTTGGAAGCGTCTTGAACCACGTAATACTTCACCAGACCATAATCGGTCAGGAAGCTATTAAACAGTTTGAAAAAATCGGAGAATATCCGGATGTTGTAATCGGGTGCTGCGGCGGCGGTTCAAACTATTCCGGAATAGCATTCCCATTTGTAAAAGAAGTGCTGGATGGTAAAAAGAACACAAGATTTACAGCTGTGGAACCTACGGCCTGTCCTACGCTGACAAAAGGCAAGTTCACATATGATTTCGGTGACACAGGTAAATTCACACCGCTGACAATGATGTACACCCTTGGACATGATTTCATGCCTCCGGGAATACATGCCGGCGGGCTCAGGTACCATGGGGATTCCCCATTGCTCAGTAAACTGGTGAATGATGGTGTCATAGAAGCAAAAGCTGTTCATCAGACGGAAACATTTGAAGCTGCAATCCAGTTTGCCAGAGCCGAAGGAATACTACCTGCACCTGAATCTGCCCACGCAATCAGAGCTGCAATTGATGAAGCCCTTGAGGCCAAGGAGAAAGGTGATGACAGAACCATTCTGTTCTGCCTCAGTGGACATGGTCATTTTGACCTTACCGCATACGAAGCATACAACAGTGGAAAACTTACTGATGTCGACTACACTGATGAAATGCTGAAAAAAGGGTTTGAATGCATTCCAGAGATTAAATAATCCAAAACTTCTTCCCTCTTTAATGAAGGCCGCCCACCCGGGCGGCTTTTTTAGGTGGTCACGACATCCGACGGATAACGTGCACGTTTTGATCACATGATCCGACGGATAACGTGACCGGTAGGGAATGTGAGTGGTACAATTTACTGGCTGGAGTGATTTTCAAACATAAAAACTGCTGGAAAGGGTATCATAAATAGATTGAATAAATGAAACGGAGAAACAATGCTTAAACTAACAAACATATCAAAGGATTACAAGGCAGGAAACACAGTGACACATGCCTTGAAAAAAATAAATCTGGAATTCAGAAAGAATGAGTTTGTTTCAGTACTGGGCCCATCAGGCTGTGGAAAAACAACAATGCTTAACATTATAGGTGGTCTGGACAGATATGATGCCGGCGATCTGATTCTTGACGATAAATCTACAAAGGATTTCAAGGAAAGTGAATGGGATTCATACAGAAATGCCACCATAGGTTTTGTCTTTCAGAACTATAACCTAATATCCCATCTGACTGTTCTGAATAATGTTGAGATAGCAATGACTCTTTCGGGTGTAGGTGCAGCCGAAAGAAAAAAAAGAGCAATCGAAGTTCTTTCCGATGTTGGGCTTGCCGATCAACTGTACAAAAAACCAAACCAGCTTTCCGGCGGGCAGATGCAGAGGGTTGCAATTGCGCGGGCATTGGTCAACAAACCCAAGATTCTTCTGGCGGATGAACCAACAGGAGCAATAGACTCAAAAACCAGCATTGCTATTCTTGATATATTGAAAAAAATCAGCAAAGACAGATTGGTAATCATGGTTACCCACAATACTGAACTTGCAGAGGCTTACAGTGACAGGATAATCAAATTACTGGATGGCGAAGTTAATGAAGACAGCAGGATATACGGAAAAGACGATGAAGTTTCATTCATAGAAAAGCTGAAGAATAAAAAAGTTTCAATGTCATTTCTCACAGCATTGAAATCAAGCTACAGAAATCTAATCAGCAAGAAAATGAGAACAATAATAACTGCATTTGCAGGAAGTATTGGCATCATCGGTATTGCATTGGTACTTGCGCTTAGCAATGGAATGACCATATATGTGGACTCAATGCAAAGCGATACGCTGGCAGGGTTTCCCATTACAATTAATCAGAATGTCAGCACAAACACAGATATGATGGAGGCGAGGAGGGAAAACAGCGAAAACTTTTTAGGTGGAAATACTGAATCAGATTTTCCTGACTCCGAAAGCATTCTTTCATACGACCCGGATGAAAATTCCCGTACACACAAAAATGTAATTACAGATGATTTCCTGGATTATCTGGGAGCAATGGACGATTCTTTCTATAACTCTATATCATATTCAAGAAGGGTTTCAATTATTCTGCTTGCCAAGACTGATGACGGTGGCTATGTTAAAGTGGGAACAAGGTCTTCATCAGGTCCCTTTGCGATTTTCAACACAAACAACAATTTCAATGAAATACCAAGTGACAGAGAGTTCATTGAATCACAGTATGATCTTCTGGGAGAAAGCAGCAGATATCCTGAGACATATAATGAAGTTGTTCTCATAGTTGATAAAAAGAACAGGGTCAGTACAGGTTTCCTGGAGGAATTCGGTATTTTTACTGAAGACGAATTTGGTTTTGAAGATTTTCTGGGAATGGAATTCATTGTTGTAGACAATGATGATTATTATGTAAATAACGGAGAGCTTTTTGCAGCAGGCAATAATTTCACTGAAATGGCAAAAAGCGAAAAAGCAATGACAATCAAAATAGTTGGAATAATGCGTGTGAAGGAATCAGCCTCAAGTGAAATTTTAAATACTGGCATTGGTTATACTACACTGCTGACGGACCAGGTGCTTGCTCATGCTTCTGATTCAGAAATAGTGGAAGCGCAGCGTCAGAGTCCACTGAAAAGTGTTTTGTCAGGAAGGGATTTCACAGAGGATTCAACATATCAAAGTACCATGCAGCTGATAGGTGGGGATTCAACTCCATCAGCCATTCAGATATACCCCGTTTCCTTTGATACAAAGGATGATATTAAGTCATATCTTGACTCATATAATACAGACCGCGAAGATACGGATAAGATCATATACTCAGACCTTGCAGAAACAATATCGGGGACAATTTCATCCCTGATAAACACAATTACAGTCATTCTTTCTGCTTTTGCTGCTATTTCATTGGTGGTTTCATCAATCATGATAGGAATCATTACATATGTATCCGTTGTTGAAAGAACAAAGGAAATAGGAATACTCCGAAGCATAGGTGCCCGTAAAAAGGACATCAGTCGGGTGTTCATTGCTGAAGCGATAATTATAGGCTTTACTTCCGGAATATTCGGAGTTTTGGCTACGGCAGTACTGATATTGCCAATCAATCTGATAATCTCAAGGGTCATTGAGGTACCAGGATTTGCGGCACTCCCCATAGCAAAGGCATTGGGGCTTGTTGCAATCAGTGTAGGACTTACATTCATAGCAGGCCTTATTCCAAGCAGAATAGCTGCAAGAAAAGATCCCGTTGTTGCATTGAGGACAGAGTAAGAAAAGCATCAGACAAAAAGCCGGAGTTATCCGGCTTTTTTGATTTCCAGAGGTTTCTGGTAGGGAACAAGCAGTCCTGAATCATATTTATCAAGCCACATGCGTCCGGTCTCCTGATTGAAGATAACCGGCATCCTGTCATGTATCTGCTCCATTTCAGAGTTAGCCGATGTCGTTACAATAACCATTCGGCCGTCTTTGTTGTATAGGCCGGCCATATAGAAGGTCTGTAAATCACAGGGTTTGATGAAATACTTTTCCTTGTCCTTCCACTCAAAAAAACCATTTGCCGGCAGAAGACATCTGCCTGATTCCAGCAGAGAACTGAACATTCTTTTTTCACCCAGAGTTTCACCTCGCGCATTTATTAACAGTTTTTTTGAATTATATAGCTCCATTCCCCATTTGAGCATACCATAACCTGTACCACCGGAAACATTTACTACAGCAGGAACATCCGTTGATGGGAAAATCTCGCCGGCAGAAAATGTACCAATGCCGGTTTTATAGTGCTTGGAAATTTCCCTGAGAATAGCCTTCATCTCCTTATACTCTTCACTTGTAAAAATAATGTATCGTCCGCACATATTATGCTCCATTCATTATGTTCGGTTTGATCTTCGGGTATTTCTTATGGGTCGTAACCGCAACCGGTTCAGCGCCTGAGTTGATTGTACTTGCTCTTCGGAGGCAGCTGTCGCCGTATTTTTCCCTTATTCCATCTATACAGTTGTCAATTTTCTGCTGGCGTGCCTCATTGTTTCCCAGCATATCAAGCTGTATTGTCCCGCCGGTTACAAGGCCCGCAAGTCTGACGGAAATTCCCCGTACCGGTGTTTTGTCCCATAATTCATTATACAGCATTCTGCAGATGTTATATATTTCCTTGGTACTCTGGGTGGGAGAAACAAGCTTTCGCTGGTGTGAATTGAAACGAAAATCATTGGTCCGTATTCCAAGGGAGATGGTGTAAGCCTGCATCCCTGCTGCGCGGAGTCTTTGGGAAGATATTTCACAAAGTGAGAGCATGAAGGGATAAGCTTCCTCAGGGGTTTCAGCATCTGCAGGAAGAGTCATGCCGTTGCCGATTCCCTTTGGTCTTTCATCATAGGGCCTCACGGGAGAGTGGTCAACTCCGTTTGCATTGGACCATATCAAAAGGCCGAACAGCTTGAAATGCTTCCTAAGTAGTTTGGGGTCCTCATGGGCCACATCGCCGATTTTTCTGTATCCGAGGTTATACAGTTTCATGCAGGTTCGAAAGCCGATCATGAAAAGCTTGTGTATGGGAAGAGGAAAATATTTTTCCTCAAGCTCATCAGAATATAGCTCATGGGTTTTATCGGGTTTAGAAAAACCAGAGGCTGTCTTGGCAAGAAGCTTGGAATTGGAGACCCCTATGTTTACAGTAAATCCAAGGGTCGATGATATTTCATTCCTCAGCATATCAGCAAAATCTTTGGCGTCCCCTGTATAACACCCGGTAACATCTGCAAAACACTCATCTATACTGTAACGTTCCACGAGTGGTGTGTGTTTTGAGAGCAGTGCCATCATTTCATCGGAGCATTGTACATAAAGATCATAATCAGGAGGATTGATATCCAGTGAAGGGCACAGTTTGCAAGCTTCCATCAGCGACATGCCGGTTCGAATACCATATTTTTTTGCAGGATAAGAACTCGCAAGAACTATACCCTTGCGCTTCTCCCTGTTTCCGCCGATGACAGCCGGTATGGTCCTGATGTCAAGGGTGTCCCCTTTAGTCAGACGATATGCCGCTTCCCATGACAGAAATGCATTGTTGCAGTCTATGTGAAAAATCATTCTATCCATAATATACCGAACATATGTTCTATTTTATCATACTGCGGGGGAATTGCAAGAATTCGATTTGTAATCAACGGTACACAGACGCGTCATTGGTGTAAAATATATCCTATAAAGGGGGCTTGCCGTGAAAATGACATCAAGGGAAAGAATGTTTGCTGCTTTTACAGGCACTGAAATTGATTATGTTCCCTGCAGCATATATTTCAACAATGCACTTAGAATTGAGGGCTATGATTTATCGGACCCGGAAGACAGAGTCAGGTGTTACATGGACCTTGGAACAGAACCGGTGATTGATATACCCATGCCTGAATTTGGTATATGGCCTGATGTGCAAACCAAGGTGTGGACCGAGGAAATCGATGGAGAAAATTACCCTGTTCTCTTCAAGGAATATGTTACTCCGGAAGGAATCCTGCGCCAGGGAGTGAGAAGAACACCGGACTGGCCATATGGTGAAGACATACCATTCCCAGGCAATGATCACTGTGCAAGCAATAACTATGAACCGCTGATAAAAGAGCCGGAAGATATAAAGTCTTTCAAATATCTCTGGTATCCACCTTCCCCGGACAGTATTGAAAAAACAAGGATTGCAAATGGAAGACTTTTTGATATAGCTTCAAAACACCAGGTCCTTACCAGGGCAACAGTGGGGCAGGGTCTTGCTGTTCTCATGTTTTGCATGGGCGCTGAAAACTTTGTGCTTTTTGCAATGGATCATCCGGAGGAATTTGCAAAGCTCGCTGTTTATGAGTACGAGATGACCCTGGAAAGAATGAAAATCGCAGATTACTATAATATAGATCTTTTCAAGAGGTTCGGCGGATATGAGCAGACCAATTTCTTTTCCCCATCAATATTCAGGGATGTGGTAGTGCCCCTTGCTAAGAAAGAAGCAGCTGAAGCAAAAAGATATGGAAGACCCATGTACTATAGGGTAGTAACCGGGATGAAACCATTGCTCAGGGACATTGCAGAGATTGGATTCGATATTGTTGAGGGCTTTGAACCAGAACTCAGCAATTGCTCGAACCGTGATGTAATGGAAGGTCTGTCAGACGCTTCTGCCATATGGACAGGGGTCAGCAGTCCTGTGTGCCTGACTGCAGCCGATGATGAAAGTACAAGAAAAGCAGTAAGAGACGCAATGGAAGTATTCCATGGCAAACGCTTTGTACTTGGAGTTACAAACAGTATAAGGCAGCACTTCAACTGGAACAATACTCTGGCTTTGGTGGATGAATGGAAGAAGCAGGTCGGTATATCTTAGCTGTATTGACACTGTTTTTACTGTAATATATATTTATCACTGTTCATTGAAAGGGATTATTGAGAATGTATCTGATTGGAATTGACATAGGGGGCACAAAATGTGCAGTAGTACTTGGAAAAACCGATGATGGCGATGATTTTCTGTCCAGGGAACCTGTTGTAATCGACAGGGTCAAATTTCCAACTGAGGGAAAACCTTATGATGTAATAGAAAGATTCTGTATTGAAACTGAAAAAATAATTGAAAAGAATAATCTCAGGAACAGAGACATTGCCTGCATCGGCATAAACTGCGGGGGCCCGGTAAACAGCAGGAGCGGAATGATACTCTCTCCTCCCAATCTTCTGGGATGGGACGAAATACCCATTGTTGATATCTTTGAAAAAAGATTCGGTATAAAAAGCAAGCTTCAGAATGATGCCAATGCAGGTGCTCTTGCAGAGTGGCTTTACGGTGCCGGCAAAGGTTACAGCAATGTAATGTTCATTACATTTGGTACAGGTTTCGGCGCAGGATTGATACTTGACGGAAGGCTATACTCAGGAACAAGTGACATGGCGGGGGAAGTAGGACATGTCAGGCTTGCGGACAATGGCCCCGTTGGATTCGGAAAAGCGGGTTCATGCGAGGGCTTCTGCAGCGGAGGAGGGATAGCCCAGATAGCAAGGACAAAGGTCCTTGAGAAGCTTCAGATGGGTGAAAAGGTATCTTTTTGCAAGTCCATTGATGATCTTGACAATCTCACCGCCAAAATTGTTGGGGATGCAGCTGAAGCCGGTGATGAACTGGGTTTGGAGATATATAGGATCAGTGGGGAACATCTTGGGAAGGCTCTTTCCATTTTCATTGATATACTGAATCCGGAGATAATAGCAATAGGAAGTATTTTTGCAAGAAGTACTGATATATTGTGGCCTCATGCAAAGGAAGTTATTGAAAGGGAGACACTTGTACATTCGAGAAAAGTATGCAAGGTTGTCCCTGCTGCACAGGGTGAAAAGATAGGCGATTTGGAGGCCTTGTCCATAGCTGCTTACGAAATGGCAAAGGAAATGTAATATGAAAGAATCATTGAAAATACTGGAAAAAACAATGCTGGACAATCCGGCTCTGCAAACCTGCAGTGATGATTTACAGAGGGCCTATGAAATCATCATGGAGTGCTACAGGAACGGTGGTATGGTGCTGGTCTGCGGCAATGGTGGAAGTGCAGCTGACAGCGAACATATTGTCGGTGAACTTATGAAAGGTTTTCTTAAGAAAAGACCTCTTCCAAAGGAAGACAGGGATTTGCTGGAGGATGAATATTTGTATGGGAATCTCCAGGGTACATTGCCTGCAATATCACTTGTAAGCCAGACGTCCATTGCGACTGCATTCATGAACGATGTGGAACCTGATATGGTTTTTGCCCAGCAGGTGTATGGTTACAGAAACAGGGACAGTGTTTTGATTGCCATATCAACATCAGGAAATGCAGCCAATGTCAACAATGCAGTCCGGGTCGCAAATGCTTTTGGGATGAAAACAATTGGAATGACAGGGAGAAACGGTGGAAAGTTACTGGATAACTGTACCGTGACAATAAAAGCTCCGGCAACGGAAACCTACAGGATCCAGGAATACCATCTTCCGATATATCATGCACTTTGTGCCATGGTTGAAGCAGATAAATTTGAAGTGTAATTGAAAGGAATAATCATGAACAGACAGAAGTTGGTTACAAGAATCACAGACAATGGCCTGGTGGCTGTTGTAAGGGCAGAGTCCGCTGAAAAAGCATACAGGATAACTGATGCATGTATAGAAGGCGGCGTTGCTGCAATCGAAATTACTTTCACGGTACCCGGTGCCCACAAGATAATCGAAGATCTTGCATCAAAATATCAATCGGGAGAAATAATCCTCGGAGCAGGAACCGTTCTAGATCCTGAAACAGCAAGAATAGCCATTCTTTCTGGTGCACAATATATTGTAAGTCCAAACATAAATCTGGATACAATTAAGCTTTGCAATCGTTATCAGGTGCCATCAATGCCGGGAGCCATGACCATCAACGAAATAATCCTTGCCATGGAAGCAGGGGCAGACATCATCAAGATATTTCCGGGTGATCTTTTCGGCCCTTCAATCATCAAATCAGTCAAAGGTCCTCTTCCACAGGCACAGATGATGCCGACAGGTGGAGTGGAAGTTGATAATGTTGAAGAATGGATCAAGGCGGGTGCAGTGGCGGTTGGAGCTGGAAGCAGCCTGACAAAAGGCGCAAAGACAGGTGATTATGCTGCAATTACTGCTACTGCAAAGGAATTCCTCAAGAAAATCAAGGAAGCGAGGGCAGCATTATGAAAAGAGTGGTAACCTTCGGAGAAATAATGCTGAGGCTCAAGGCACCGGACAGGGAAAAATTCTTCCAAAGTGCCGGGTTTGAAGCAACATTCGGTGGAGGAGAAGCCAATGTGGCAGTATCCCTTGCAAATTTCGGCCTGGATGCAGCATTTGTTACGGTTCTTCCTGACAATGAGATAGCAGATGCATGTAAAAGGGATCTTCGTAGCTTTGGAGTCGATGTTTCACTGATCAAGACAGGGGAGGGTCGCCTTGGAATTTATTACCTTGAAGCAGGTTCAGTGCAAAGACCTTCTAAGGTCATATATGACAGGGCATATTCTGCGATTTCACTGTCAAAACCTGGTGACATCGACTGGGATACAGTATTTGACGGAGCAGACTGGTTTCATATAACAGGAATAACACCTGCAATAAGTGATTCAGCAAGACTTCTGGCATTTGAATCTGTCAAGGCAGCAGCTGACAGGGGAATAACTATTTCCTGTGACTTCAATTTCAGGAATAAACTTTGGAAATACGGTAAAAAAGCTACAGAGGTCATGCCTGAACTAGTCAAATATGTAAATGTTGGTATAGCAAACGAGGAAGATTGCCAGAAGTCCCTGGGTATAAGTATTGATGCCGATGTAAAAGGCGGACATCTTGATACATCCAAATATGAGGCGCTTTCAAAGAAGGTCATGGCAGAATTCCCATCATTGAAATATATGGCCATTACACTCAGGGAAAGCAAAAGTGCTGACGATAATGGATGGAGTGCCTGTTTGAATGATGGTAAAAAATTCTATCTCAGTAAAAAATATGATATGACACATATCATAGATCGTGTAGGTGGAGGTGACTCCTTTGCAGGCGGATTGATTTACGGACTCAATAATTATGAAAACCCCCAGGATGCCCTTGAGTTCGCAGTAGCAGCAAGTTGTCTGAAACACACAATATCAGGTGACTTCAACAGGGTATCTGTGAAAGATGTAGTCGGCCTTATGGGTGGAGATGGATCCGGAAGAGTACAGCGATAACCAGCATCCCCGGGAAACCGGGGCTGCTTTTGTGTAATATTTACGCCTGGGGAAAATATTTACGTCTGGGGAAAATATTTACGCCTGGGAAAATATTTACGCCTGGGGAAAATATTTACGTCTGGGGAAAATATTTACGTCTGGGGAAAATATTTACGTCTGGGTAAATTATTTACGTTTGGGGAAATTATTAGAAGGTGGATTCATGATTGAATTTGAAAAGACAGCAATAAATGTTAAAAAAACCATGATGCAGGGAGTTTGTTACTCGGTGTATAAGGGGGAAAACAGAATATACGGCGTTCTTGCAGAAGGTGGGTGTGCAACTTTCATTGTTGTAAGCCTTGACAGAAAGAAAATAATATTTTCACAGGATGCTCCCGGAGCTACCGGATCCTGGGGAGTCTGCGAAGCCAGTGATGGCAGAATCTATTTTGGCTCTTACGTCAATGGCGGCTTATACAGGTTTGACCCAAGGGTGGAGAAATTTGAAACCCTGTTTGACAATTTACCCAATGCAAAATTCATATTCAGCCTTGATGCAGATAATGAAAATAATATTTATGGTGGTACGTGGCCTAACTGTGCCGTCTTCAAATACAATGGTATCAGCGAAAAGCTTGATTTCTATGATGAAAAAATTATTACAACGGAAGACTATGTCAGACTTGTCCTGTATAACCATGACCGTAAAAGCCTTTATGCAAGCATATCAGCCCACAGTCATGTTGTTGAATACAAGGAAGGAATCGGTATCGTCAGGGATATATTCCCGATGGAATACAGAAAAGAGTCCTTTGTAATTATTCTTGGTTTCTATAACAATGCCATCTATGCCAATATGCCTCAGTCCCATGAAATTGTTGCAATAGACCTTGATTCAGGTGAAGTATTGAAGAAGCTCCCCTGTCCGGCAGCCAATGAAGAAATCCTTCCCATGGGGATTGATGTCAGCCGGTTGATAATGGGATACAGGAGCGGGGGCTACACAATTGACCCGCAAAATGACCGGATATATCATTTCATAGGGGAAGATGATGATACAATAATGGGAATCTGGCCTTATTCCGATGGCGAATCTGTTATTACCAGCAGTTTCGGTGGATGTTTCTTCCTATACAATACAATAACAGGGAAGAGAACAGATTTCAAAATTGAGATTCCAAGAAAGTCAATTGAAATACGACAGCTTCATATGGACAGAACCGGAACTATATATTCAACGGGCTATCTAAAAGGCGGTCACTGCATTTACGACCCGGAAACTGATACAGGCATACAATATGATGGTGTGGGACAGAGCGAAGGTATAACCTCAGGAGATGGTAAAATATATTTTGGGAAATATCCCGGAGCATATATCTATGAATTTGATCCTGAAAAGCCATGGAATATGCCTGGAAATCCCAGGGAACTTTTTGAATTGAAAACCCCTGCAAACCAGGACAGACCTTTTGCAATTAAGGTCTTCGACGAAAAATTATACATAGGCACGATTCCAAACTACGGCGATATCCAGGGAGCCCTTACTGTCTATGATATAAAAAACAAAAAGCATACAATTCGTAAGGACTTTTCAGATTCAAGGAGTATAGTATCCCTTGAGTATAAAAATGGAATACTATACGGTGGAACAACAGTATGCGGTGGCTTGGGAAGCTATACAAAGCAGGAAAGCGGGACTGTCTTTGCATTGGACACAAAAAATGACAGATATATCTATGAAGTAGAACCTGTCAGTGGCTGTAAGAATGCAGGTGGGCTTTGCCTCACACCGGAAGGAAAACTGCTGGGTTGTGCAGACAGCACATTCTTTATAATGGACAGTGAAACAGGAAATGTGGAATACACAAAAAAACTCGCTGAATTCAATCGGAACAAGGATTATAAGTGGGAAGTTTCCTTCATTAAGAAGGGCCCGGGCAAACTGTATTATATAGTGACAGCCAATACCCTGTTCAGTTTGGATTTGCAGGAAATGGTATTTGATCAGCTTGAAGAGAAGCAGGTTAACCTTCTTGAATTTGACAAAAAAGGAAGGCTCTACTGTCAGTATGAGGATAATGTAAGGGAAATCATAAGAAGTAAAAAGCCCGTTCTATGACATGATTGTGTTGGCTGATATAGAGTGGTGGCATATTGATCAGGAAGAAGTGATAAAATGGCAAAGATTATGGTTGTAGATGATGAAAGGGAACTAAGGGAAGTAGTTTCCCTTTACCTTGAAAAAGAAGGTTACAAGGTGCTGCAAGCCGGCGATGGTGTTTCAGCTGTCAAGGTTTTTCATGATGAAAAGCCGGACCTGGTTATACTTGACCTGATGCTGCCGGATATACCCGGAGAAAAGGTCTGCAATGCCATCAGGGAGAACCATAACACACCGATTATCATGCTGACATCCAAAAGTGGTGAAGATTCCAGAATAAATGGACTTGAAATGGGTGCAGATGACTATATTACAAAGCCTTTCAGTCCAAAGGAACTTGTTGCACGGGTTAAGGCAATATTCAGAAGAATGGGTAAAACATCATCCATTGACCTTCATGCGACTAGAAAACTTGAAATTGATGAAAATTCATATACTGTAAAAAAAGATGGCAGACAGATTGACCTGACTCCAATTGAATTTAAAATACTTTCAACGATGTACAGAAATCCAGGCAGGACATACACAAGGGAACAGCTGATAACCTATGCCCTTGGATATGAATATGAAGGTATGAGCAGAACCATTGATTCACATATCAAAAACATAAGACAAAAAATTGAATCAGACCCGTCAAGACCTGAATATGTCAGGACGGTGTTTGGAATTGGCTACAAATTCATGGAGGAGCAATGACAAGTCTGAATAAATTGTTCACAAGATATTTTATTTTAACAGTGACAGTTGTGCTGCTGTTGACCACCCTTGTGTCCAATTTTGGTGCATCCATATTCTTCAGAAGTTTTATAAGGGCAAACAACATCATAAGAAATGAAAGAATAGTGGAAGTAGTAACGGGTATGGTGGAGGACGAAGAACTTTCGCAGAATGCATATCCCATGATACTTGGAATGTTATCAAGACAACAGGATGTCAATATTATGCTTTCCAGGGATGACACTGTAATATTTAAGTCGAACATTATCAGAACTCCAAACGAAGGAAGCAATGAAGTTTCAGAACCCGAGTATGTGAACCTTGAGTACGAAATAAGTGGATACACACTTATAATCGGCAGGGTCAAGGACCCTTTGTATGATATAGGAAATGCTGAATTTGTCAGAACTCTTAATATCATGTATGCAGTCCTGTTTGTAATATCCATGCTGATTGCTATATTAACTGCATTTGTGCTATCCAAGAGATTCAACAGACCAATCATGCAGCTGAAGGAAAATGTTAACAATATCGCAATGAACAGGTTCGACAAGGTCATAAAACCGGATTCAAAGGCAAGGGAGCTCAGGGAATTGTCAGATGACATAGAACGGCTTGCCGAACAGATGAAACATGAAGAGGATATGAGGAAAAGATTATCCAACGACATCGTACATGAGCTAAAAACACCCATTGCCGTTCTTTCAACGAACATTGAGGCAATACTGGATGGAATATATAAAGCGGATGAGGAAAGGATGTCGGTGCTTTTAGACCAGATAAACAGACTAACCAGACTTGTAAACAATCTTTCTGACCTGACACTTCTTGAAGCAGACTACAGCAACATGAAGCTTGAGGACATAGATCTTTCGGAAATACTTGAAAGCCTTTTCACCGTATATTCGCCCGTAGCAGATGACAGTAATATAATTTTTAAAAAAAGCATGGAGGCAACCGGTCGTATCAAGGGGAACAAAGACCGGCTTTTGCAGGTGTTTGTCAATGTTCTGTCCAATGCTTTTAAATATACAGACAGTGGTGGAACGATAACTGTTAGCCTTCATGAAAATTCAAGTGAAGTGATTTGCATAGTTGAAGACACCGGAATGGGGATAGACGAAAAAGATATTCCATTTATATTCAACAGATTTTACCGTGGTGATGAATCAAGAAGCAGAGAGACCGGTGGTGCAGGAATAGGGTTATCCATTGCCAAGACCGTTATCAGCGCACATGGAGGGGATATCAAGGTTGAAAGCAAAAAGGGAGTGGGAACAAAAATTTATATATCGTTTCCAAAAAAATTACAGTAATCTGCATAAAATCTCCACAACTTAGAGATATAGTTTAACCATAAGGAGGTTTTTATGAAAAAGAAAGTAATTATTATAATTTCATTGATAGCAGTCTTTGCACTTGGAGGATCCATAGCACTTGCTGCAACTGCAGATGGACAGCTTGTAAATCCATTCAGCAAAATACTGGGCGAAAAAATTGAAGACGGTACAATAACAGAAGATGAAGCAAATGTCTTCAGCAAAGTCTGGGATGCAATCAGAGGCGACAGGGATGATGAGAATTTCTTCGGACCAGGAATGATGGGCAGAAGGCCTGGTTTACAAAGACCTGAATTTGATGAAGAAACCATTGCGGCAGTAAAAGCTGTGGCAGAGGAAATCAGGGAAGCCGTTGAAGTTAAGATTGACGAAGTGGTAGCCGGACTTGTAAGTGAGGGCTATATAACACAGGAAGAAGTTGACTCATTTGAAGACAGACCCATGGAATTGTGGTGGCTGGTCAAGGATGCTGATGATGAAACGCAGGCTGCGGTAAAGGATGCAATGGCAGAAGTGATGGAATATCATAAGTCATTGATTGATGCAAAAATTGAAAGTGGTGAATTAACTGAAGAAACAGCCCGGCTTCTTATTGGAGGCAGAGCAGGATTTGTCGGATGCGGGACGGATTCATTCCGTGATAAAATTGGAAGATTCCCCGGATTTGATAAAGAGACAGATGGTAACTAAAAACTAGAAATATTAGATTAAGCCATGACAAAGATGCCATATAAACCTATGGCATCTTTTTTTCACTTGTTGTTCATAAGGAAATCAAGAATGTATTGATGTTTTATGCCATCTCTTGGTCCAATGGGAACCCTGTCCATAGAAAGGACTGTTTTAGGATAAGCATCCCTGATAGCAAGCAATGGTTGGAATTCACGTTCAATTACTTCGTTTGATGCCAATAGATATGCAACCTGTATGTATATGCGGTCATCACCCTTCATGGCGATGAAATCTACTTCTCTGTTTCCTTCTTTACCAACAAAAACTTCAAACCCCCTGATTAGCAATTCATTGAATATAATATTTTCAAGCATCTGACTGATATCGTTGTCTCGATACCCGATTTCAGCATGTCTTATACCAAGATCACAGACAAAATATTTTTCCATCCGCTGCATTATTTTCTTACCCTTGATATCATAACGTGACGATTTTTCAATAATCATAGCATCTGTCAGGGCATTTAAATAAGAAGCGACTGTAGGTGGGGATGGGAAAAAATTCATGGACTTAAGATAGTTTACAACAGTGGAAGAGGAAAAAGTCTGTCCGATATTGTCAAAACTATATGCCATAACTCTTTCCAATAAATCTGCATCCCTGACATCATGACGCTGGATAGTATCTCTTAGAACAACGGTATCCCTTATACTGCTTAAGTATTGTCTTCTGGCTTCATCATCATCTGTTACTGTAAATAAGCCGGGAAACCCACCATATCTAAGATATTCATTGAACAAATGATCAATAGTTAAATCTCTGCCTGCAAGTTGTTCATTGAAATCGATGTACTCAGAAAAACTCAGTGGATGAACCTTGATTTCAATATACCTACCGGCAATATTGGTAGCAAGGTCACCTGAAAGCATTGATGCATTGGATCCTGTCAGATATATATCAAAGCGTTCTTCTGCAAGAAGTGAGGCTGTTATTCTTTCCCAACCGATACAGTTTTGAACTTCATCGATAAAGATATATACTCGACCGTTCTTTGGGGCAATGTTCTTTATATGATTGTATAATGTTTCTGCCGTAAGCAGGTGGCTGTTTTCGAACAATTCAAGATTGAGAAATATTATTGATTCTTGTGCTACTCCTTTTCCCTTCAGAATATCAATGGACATTCTCATGAGATATGATTTACCGCATCGCCTCACACCGGTAATAACTTTTATCATGGGTTTATTCATCCATTTCATTATTTGCTTTAAATAAATTTCGCGTCGTACCATTGTGTTCTCCTGACTTTATATAGCTCTATAGTATTAATGTATTGCGCATAACTAAAATATAATATAATTATAGCATTTAAATAAACGATAAATCAAATACACAATAGTTAAACGATAAATTGAAAATATCAGTTTATAATCTTTTCCTTGCATTTACATCAGTTATACGAAAAGCTCCGGAGCGGTCAAGACCGGTGACGAGATACTTGGAAACAAATCCTACAAAAAGCCCGGTTATAACACCTGTAATCATCAAAACTGGCAGATAGAAGGCAAGGTTGAGGTTCATTACTACAAATGATGCAGCAAGAATCTGTCCGATATTATGAAATACAGCACCAACAACACTAATGGATATAATACTGAAAACAGGTCTGGGTATTTTTAAGATCAATACCATGGCAGCCACGCTCAGCAATCCGCCGGAAAGGCTGTAAATCAGTCCGGCCGGGCTGCCGAAAAGTAATGTCGATAAAATCACACGGGCTATTTGTATAACTATGGAATAAAGGGGTCCGAGAATAAACAAAGAGGTTACAGTAACGATATTCGCAAGACCCAGCTTGATTCCGGGAATACCAAAGTCAATGGGAATCAGCCGCTCAAAGAATGCAAGTCCGATGGCCATTGCGGTAAATATACCTGCTGTTGTTATTTTTTTAGTCATAAATTTACTCCGATATCGAATCCAGACTACCGATGGATGATTCCACTGACACAACAACCTGATTCGGAAGGCAGACGATCTGCCCACCGGTCAGAGATACTGCCTTGTGATTTACACATAGTTGGTCAGGGCAGTCAGCATAAGACATCCACACCTGCCCGTCCTTTATTTCAATACGATTTATCCCAAGCTCAGTTTCTATTTCAATTACAGTGTCTTGATTCAGTGGCACCTTGTCATATAGCTCACCCATGACAGTGATTACAACCAGACTATCAGAACCAGGCTTTTCCCCGAATGCCAAATTCAATGAAAGAGCTGCAAGTGGCAGTACTATAAGCATAATAATCAGTATGATGTCATTTATGTTTCTTTTTCTGTTCACAATATATATTATACGTTCATAATCCATTAAATCAAAAACAATCTCCAGCTATAATAGATGTGAATGAAGGTTTCACAGCTGATTGTTTCTTAAAAAAGTATATAACAGACATATGGGCCCTAATAATATATGAGGACTCGAGTGCAACCAATTCAGCAAAGACTGCCAAGTTACATCATTAGATAAAATTGACATATATTCGGTCAGTGATACAATTTAATATACACGGTATATAACAGATACAAAATGGAGGAATCTATGGCTATATCCGAAAATGCAGTCAAAGTTTTGGAAAAAAGATATCTTGCCAGAGATGAAGCCGGCAATTTAGTCGAAACCCCTGAAGAAATGTTCAGAAGGGTTGCCCATGCAGTTGCTGAGGCGGACTTGAAATATTTCACTGAAGAAGAAGTTTCAAGAACTGAGACAGAATTTTATCATATGATGAGCAGCCTTGAATTCCTGCCCAATTCACCGACTTTGATGAATGCAGGAAGACCACTGGGTCAGCTTTCGGCATGCTTTGTTCTTCCAATTGATGACTCTATGGAAGCTATATTCGAAGCTATAAAAAATGCAGCATTGATTCATAAAAGCGGAGGCGGAACAGGATTCAGCTTTTCTAAAATAAGGCCGGCCGGATCTGTAGTCAGGACAACCGGAGGTGTTGCAAGTGGTCCGATTAGCTTCATGAAAGTATTTAACTCAGCTACAGAAGCAGTAAAACAAGGTGGTACCAGGCGAGGCGCAAACATGGGTATCCTGAGGGTAGATCACCCTGATATCAGGGAATTCATAACCTGCAAACAGGATAACAAGGAAATAACCAATTTCAATATAAGTATCGGAGTTACTGAAGATTTCATGGAAGCCGTTGAGAACAATGCGGAATATGAATTGATACATCCCAAGAGCAAAAGAGTAGTTAAAAAAGAGAGTGCCAGAGAGATATTTGACATGATTGTCACCAATGCATGGAACAATGGCGAACCTGGCATTATATTTCTTGACCGAATAAACAGAACCAATACCGTTCCGGGTGCTGGGGATATCGAAAGCACCAATCCATGCGGAGAACAGCCGTTGCTCCCATATGAGTCATGTAATCTTGGTTCGATAAACCTTATGGAGATGATGAATGAATCGGGAACTTCTTTCAATTATGAAAAACTCAGGGAAACAATCAGAAAAGCAGTTCATTTTCTTGACAATGTAATAGATGTCAGTGTTTATCCCCATCCAATGATAACCGAAAGAACCAAGGCTACAAGGAAAATAGGTCTTGGGGTTATGGGCTGGGCAGATGCATTATACAAAATGGGAATTGCATATAATTCCATGGAAGCACTGGAACTTGGAAGAAGTCTTATGAAATTTCTTGATGGGGAATCCAAGAAAGCATCCATGAACCTGGCACAAATCAAAGGTGTTTTCCCTTATTATGATATGAGTATATTCAAGGACAGGGATATTCTCATAAGAAATGCGACCACAACAACAATTGCACCCACCGGAACATTGAGTATAATAGCAGGAGTTTCAAGTGGAGTCGAACCGGTTTTTGGCCTTTCATATATCAGAAATATAATGGATGATGAAGAGATGGTTGAAGGAAACGCCATCTTTGAAAAGCATCTTGTGGATAATAATGCATATTCACAGGAACTTATGAAGGAAATTGCACTTTCTGGAACCATTGCAGGCATTGATGAAATTGATGAGGAAACCAAAAGGATATTTGTAACAGCACATGACATAAGCCCTGAATGGCATATTAAAATGCAGGCAGTTTTCCAGGAATACACAGACAATGCCGTTTCCAAGACGGTAAATCTTAGAAAAGAAGCAACAAAGGAAGATGTGAGTGAGGTATTCCTGAAGGCATATTCCCTTGGATGCAAGGGAGTGACTCTTTACCGGGACGGCAGCAGGGATTACCAGGTACTGAACATAGGTGGTGTTAACAGAGCCCTTTTAACAGGAGAAAAGCTCAAACCAAGAGAAAGACCTGAGGTTACAACAGGATTTACACAGAAAGTCAAAATAGGATGTGGAAATCTTTATATAACCGTCAATTATGATGAAAACGGGAAAATATGTGAGGTGTTTACAAATACCGGCAGGAACGGGGGATGCCCTTCACAGTCAGAAGCAACAAGCAGGCTTGTTTCAATAGCACTTAGGTCAGGTGTTGATACAAAGGCAATTGTTGAGCAGCTCAAGGGAATCAGGTGTCCGTCTACAATAAGGCAGAAAGATCTGAAGGTTCTCTCATGTCCGGATGCAATAGGCCGTCTCATAGAAAAGGTAGATCAGATGAATCATCGTGAATTGCCGGAGGAAGTAATTGAGGGAAATCCTGAAATTGAATCAACCATGACTGTTGGTGGAAACATGGTTCTATGTCCTGAATGCGGACATTCCGTTGAGCACGAGGGTGGTTGTGTGATTTGCAGGAATTGTGGTTATTCAAAGTGCGGCTAAAATCAGGTCCATGGATGTTTGTATGTATACTTTTCACAAAAAGGTCAGTGAAATTTTAGATAAATAGATATGGAAAGTAATATACAGTATGTTATAATGTTATAGAATAAAACAACTTGATTGGGGGATTTCCAATGGCAAAGAAAAATAATAAATATGTTATAGCAGTCAAAGATTTTGAAAACTCAGCCAAGATTATAACTGAAGGCAATAAACTGATGCCCAAAGAGGTTTCAGCATATAAGGCCATCTTTGATGGTGTTATTGCATCATGTTCTGATCTCGACGGCTTGAAGAAATTCATCAAAAAGACGAAGTTATCAAAGAAAGACTGTTCTCATTACTGGGAAGGGCTTATTACCCTTGGTTTCACACTTCTTTTGTTTGCATATGACACAGAAGATGAAAACTTTATAGAAAATGCATGTGACAATGAAATCGTGAAGTTTATCTCAAAGATATTCTAATAGTTGACTAAAAAGGGCTTTCATTGTGAAAGCTCTTTTTTTTTAGGAAATTATGAAATATGATATCAGGGAAAAATCGAGGGAACCGGATTACAGGAACTTTCTGAAAGTTCTATCAGGCGAGGCACCTTCAAGGCCAACTCTGTTTGAATTCTTCCTCAATGACCCACTATATGCATTTTTGCTTAAAAAGGACCGGCTTGTCTTCAATAATGTCAATGAGTATTACATGGAAAGAACCCGGGCGTATGAGACTGCCGGTTATGACTACATTACTATCCTTGCATGTGACCTTGTATTCAATATGAATGACCCCCATAGCATAAAGACAAAATCCCTCAACGACGCAGTCGCAATAAAAGATAGAGTTTCGTTTGACAGGTTCATCTGGCCTAACGCCGGTGATTTTGATTACAGCAGGCTTGATTATATAGGGAAAAGGCTTCCCAAAGGAATGAAAATAATACCATATGGACCCGGTGGTGTACTGGAAAACGTTATTTCTCTTATGGGATATGACAACCTTTGCTATGCCATTTATGATAATGAAACCCTCGTGCACGACATTTTTGAAAAAGTGGGTTCCATATTGGTGGATTATTATAAAATCGTCTCTCCACGGGATGATGTTGTTGCGATAATCTCCAATGATGACTGGGGATTCAATACACAACCCATGATGTCACTTGAAGATATGAAGAAATTCGTTATTCCCTGGCACAGGAAAATAGTTGAGGCAATTCACGAAGCAGGAAAACCTGCCATCCTTCATTCCTGCGGTAATCTGGAACATTTGATGGATGATATAATCAGTGTGGGTTATGATGCAAAGCATTCCTATGAAGACAATATAATGCCCGTTGAAAAATTTTATCCACTATACAAAGACCGTATTTCGATTCTGGGTGGAATAGACCTTGATTTTGTTTGCAGGGCAACACCTGATGAGGTTTATAAACGAAGCATGGAAATGGTTATGTCAGCTGAAAGGGGTTATGCTCTGGGTTCAGGAAACAGCATACCGGAATATGTGCCATTTGAAAACTATATGGCTATGATTGCAGCAGCCTATTGAATCATGTTCTTTGATTCTTTGTAAAATTTATTCAGTTTCTTTAAATTATATATCCACATGAATATGATAAAGGGTACAAAGACCAGAAGAAGCGGGATGTTTATACTTAGCAAAAAATTAAAAGTTCCATGCAACAGCACCGGATAAATAAGTGATCGCTGGAAATACTTTCTGCTTAGAACAGGATTGCTGCAATATTTTGAAAGTGAAAGGTAATAACCCATTGTTATACCAAACAACATATGTGCAGGAACTGATAATACAGCCCTGTAGATTGCAACTGAAGGTTGAGTCGGATAATAGCTTATCAGGTAAAGAACATTTTCAATTGCTGCAAATCCAAGGGCTGCAAATGCGCAGTATATTATCCCGTCCAGTCTTTCATCAAAAGCCGGATTACGGAATGCAATTTTGAGTACAACCATTCTTTTCATGTATTCTTCTGTCAGACCTGCAACAATGAATGCCTGGAATATAATTGCCCAAATACCGGTTGCAGCACTGAAAGTATTCAAGATGACCTGGATTATGAGAACAGGAATGGATGCAAGAATACCAAAAATAAACACTTTGGCCAGTAGTTTTGCGGGTTCTTTGTTGTGCCTGTCTGCAAAAACAAGCAGAACAACGAGGACGGCAACAGGTATCAAGGCCAGGGAAATAATGGTTAGTGTCATGTGCATATTTACCTTTCATATAGAAGTATACTACAAAATAGAACGTCTTCTATTGAAAGACATATTTACCGGTGGTAAACTAATTTCATCTGATGGGGAGGAAAAACAATGAAAAAAATCAAAACAGCAATTATCGGTCTTGATACCAGTCATTCAATTCAATTTACAATGAGAGCACAGGCTCCGGAGTGTGAAAGCAGCCAGAAGGTGGACGGCCTTGAAATAATAAGCTGCATGAGATTTGAAACTCCGTTCCAGGACAAGAAGGGCCTGGATGAAAGAACGGCTCAGCTTGAGAAATGGGGAGTAAAAGTTTACGAGGATTTTGATAAAACTGTTGAAGGCGCAGAAGCTCTGTTGCTCGAAGTCAATGATCCAACACTTCATGTTGAATACTTTGAAAGAGCTGCAAAACTCGGTCTTCCTATGTTTCTTGACAAACCACTTGCAGATACAATGGAAAACGGACTGGAAATAAAGAAAATAGCCGAAAAATATAATGCTAGAATGTTTTCTGCGTCATCTCTTAGATTTATTCAGAACATGGAGGAAGCAGTTGATTCTGTTGAAAATATACAGTGTGCAAGCGTTTTTGGTCCACTTGGGATTGCAGCTGCAGGAGAATCGGTAATATGGTACGGAGTACATGCATTCGAAATGCTGCAGAGAATGATGGGATGCGGTGCTGAAGAGGTATCAGTAGTAAATGACGACAAGGGAGTGGTTGCAGTAATAAGGTATAAGGACGGTAGACGAGGCGTTGTTGAACTTGCTGAAGGCGCTTTCGTATATGGTGGATCCGTGCGAAGCAATGAAGATAAACAGGTGTTCATTGCTGACATGACCTACGCGTACAAAGGTTTGCTTGAGAGAATTGTAAAATTCTTCAATGGAGGGCCGGCTCCGGTTGGTTTTGAAGACACCCTTGAGATAATGAATCTGCTGGATGCCACTGTGAAGGCAATGAAGAGCGGGAAAACAGAAAAGCTTATGAAATATTAGAAAGGCCCTTAGGGGCTTTTTTTGTCAGGAGGGTTTTATGGATTATAGGATAAATGGATTTATCATGCCCCATCCTCCGATTATACTCCCCGCTATCGGGAAGGGTGAGGAGAAAAGGGCTTTTGCAACAATTGATGGCTGCAGAACAATTACGGGGGAAATTGAAAGGCTGGAGCCGGAAACGATAGTTGTAATAACTCCACATGGCCCGGTTTTCAGGGACGCAGTCTGCCTGAATACGGATAAGACTCTGTCAGGAAGCTTCAAGAAATTCGGGCATTCTGAAATAAAATTTACATTTCCAAACGATACGGAACTCACTGAAAACTTTTTAAAAAGCCTGGAAAACGCTTCAGTTCCAGCCGTGAAAAACAATCAAAGCACTGCAAAGCGATATAGTTTGGACAGGGAAATAGACCATGGTGTACTGGTTCCCTTGTTTTTTATACAGGAAAGATACAGCAACTTTAAACTGGTACACCTTACCTATGGAACAATTGGACCTGAAAAGCTATACAGCTGTGGAATGGCACTAAGAGAAGCAATAATGGAAACCGGAAGAAAAACCGTTGTAATTGCAAGTTCAGATTTATCACATAAATTAAAGAAAGAAGGACCTTATGAATTCAATCCTGATGGTCCTGTATACGATGAACTGGTTGTAAAAACCATCGGCGAGGGAGATTTTGCAGGATTTCTTGGGATTGATGACAAAATCCGAAACAACGCAGGAGAGTGCGGACACAGGTCCATCACAATACTGCTTGGTTTGTTTGAAGACAGAAAGACCAGCCAGGAAGTTCATTCATATGAAGGTCCATTTGGTGTTGGATACATGACTGCATCCATCCATGATGAAGGACCTGCTTCAAACAGTGTGATAGATGAATATATTCTGAAGATGGCTGACATAAAAAAGGAAGCCGGGAAAAATGAATCTGAATATGTGAAGCTTGCCAGAAAGACTATCGAAGAATATGTCAAAAATGGTTATATAATTGCTCCCGGTAAAACCAGTGAAATAAAAAAAGGTGTATTTGTTTCAATCAAAAAGCATGGAAGTCTAAGAGGTTGTATAGGAACCATATCTCCGACAACATCATGTGTTGAAAAGGAAATCATCAACAATGCTATAAGTGCATCAACAAGGGACCCAAGGTTTAATCCCATAGAGGAGTGGGAACTGGATGACCTCGAAATCAGTGTTGACCTGCTTCACGAACCGGAGCCAATCAAGTCCATGGATGAACTGAATGTGTTGGAATACGGAGTTATTGTTCGCAGTGGTTATAAAAGCGGATTGCTGCTGCCAAATCTTGAAGGAATAGATACGGTGGAAGAGCAGGTATCAATCGCCCTCAGGAAAGCAGGAATCAACAGAAATGAAAAATATGAAATGGAGAGATTCAGAGTAGAGAGATTCAAATGAAGGAAGCAATGTTCTTTTCAAAGGTCGGCGGTAAAAAGGTCAGATGCAATCTGTGCCCCAGTAACTGCCTGCTGAACGAAGGGTCAACAGGACTATGCAATGCCAGAAAAAACACAGGTGGAATACTCGAAACATTAACATATGGAAAAGTGTCATCACTGGCACTCGATCCAATAGAAAAAAAGCCGCTTGATTATTTTATGCCGGGAAGCCACATACTTTCAGTTGGAACATTCGGGTGCAATTTCAGATGCTCATTCTGCCAGAATTATCAAATATCCAGAGAAATGCCGGATGTCAGGGAACTCAGTCCTTCGGAACTATGTGAAGCTGCCGGGAACCTGAACAATAACATTGGAATAGCATTTACATATAATGAACCGATCATTTGGTATGAATATGTACTGGATTCAGCAAAGCTTGCCATGGAACTTGGACTAAAGGTTGTTCTGGTAACAAATGGATATATAAACCCTGAACCAATGGAATTACTATTGCAATATGTAGATGCAATGAATATAGATCTGAAGGCATTCAATGATGAATTCTACCGAAATATATGCGGAGGTCACCTTGAACCCGTCAAAGAGACAATCAAAGCTGTTTCAGGAAAGTGCCACGTTGAAATAACGAATCTTTCGATTCCGGGAGTAAATGACTCAGAGGAAGAAATGGAGAGAATGTGCATGTGGCTTGCTTCAGTTGATAAGAACATACCTTTTCATATTATACCTTTCAGACCGATGTACAAGATGACTGACAAACCGGTGCAGAACTTCAGAAAACTCATAGAGCTTCAGAGGATAGCAAAGAAGCATTTGAACAGAGTAATTATATAATAACAATTATTGTCATTTAGTAAAATTTGATATATAATGCCATTTAAGTGATTTTGTACACAAAATAAAAATATTCACTTGACTTCATATTTTGTGGTGGTAATATTGATGTGGAAAGTAAACGCAACTCAGGAATTTGACTGTTGGATAGAAAACCTTGACACTAAAACCAAAGCAAAAATACTTTCGCGATTATATTTGTTGAAAAGGTTTGGACCACAACTTGGGAGACCGTATGCTGACTCAATAGATGGAAGCCGTTTATCCAATTTGAAGGAACTAAGAATCAGTGCGTTGAATCAGGAAATTCGGATATTCTATGTGATTGATAGAAAAAGGGAGATTTTTTACTGATAGGTGGAGACAAGTCAGGGAATAAAAGATTCTACAAAACCATGATCAATACAGCAGAAAATATTTATTATAAATATTTCGCTGGTGAGGGTGAATCAAATGAAGATATATGAAGATTATATAAGCAAGCTTGAAGGTGAATTAAGTGTGACAGAAACAGAGCAGGCAAAGCGTGAAGCTGCACATGATATTTTCCTGATAAAATTTTCTGAGCTCAGAAAAATGCAGGGAATCAGACAGAATGAGATTAAATCATTTTCACAGTCAGGTATTTCAAAACTTGAATCCAGAAAGGATATAAAAATTTCAACCTTGATAAACTATATGAATGAACTTGGCATGGGCATGGAAATAAAAGTGTATCCAAGGGGAACTCACGATGAAAACCAGGAAATTGTACTGGTTAAGGTATAAGCAGAATAATATGTTTTAAGAAAACTTACATATTTGGATCTATATAACTTAGTTAATAACACCCGTTTCTTCAGTCATGAGAGTTTCAGCCGATTGAAAAATTCTGAATTACGGGTTGTTTAAGGTTTTCATCCGGCAGAAAAAAGAAGGGTATTAATTTGGTCAAAAAGAACAAGCCGCCAAACCAAAGGGTGTATGGCTTAATATCTTTGTTTTCCAAGTCATTCAAGTGAAGCAGGTAAAGTACAAAGTATTTCAGTATATCAAGCAGTACGGGTATGATATAAAACATACAGTGAATATAATACCTGATAAAAGAGAAGTCACACCAAGTTGTCATATAACAGCGGCGCTTTGTAATAAGGGCCGCAAAACATAGTGTTTCTTGACAATTGCATATTTATTCATTATTATTTTTAATACTACATAAACGAAAATGTGATATTATATAGGGCAATTAAACAGGAGGTGCACTGATGGAACAAAGACATACCTTATCCGTACTCGTGGAGAACCACGCGGGAGTGCTCTCGAGGGTTGCCGGGCTATTCAGCAGAAGGGGGTTCAATATTGACAGTCTTGCCGTTGGTGAGACCAATGACCCCGGAATTTCTAGAATTACCATCGTTGTCAAAGGTGATGATTATATCATCGATCAGGTCAGCAAACAGCTGAACAAGCTTGTTGATGTAATAAAAATAAAGGTATTCAAAACATCCGAATTTGTTGGGCGGGAACTGGTTCTTATAAAAGTTAATGCAGATGCAAAATCCAGGACTGAAATAATTCAGCTGGTTGACATATTCAGAGCCAACATTGTTGATGTTGCACCTGATTCCATGACTGTGGAAATTTCTGCAGACCAGGAAAAAATCAATGCGCTTTCCATATTACTTGAACCATATGGAATACTTGAAGTAGTAAGAACCGGAGTTATAGCAATCGAACGAGGCAGTGGTGACAACCACATATTGTAAGGAGGAAATACAAAGTGGCAAAAATGTATTATGACAAGGATAGCAATCCTGAAATACTAAAGGGTAAAAAGATAGCAATAATTGGATACGGCAGCCAGGGGCATGCCCATGCACTCAATCTTCGTGACAGTGGTTACGATGTAGTTGTAGGACTCAGAAAAGATTCAAAGAGATGGAAAATAGCTTCTGAAGCAGGTCTTTCAGTAGCAGAACCAGCAGCAGCAGCAAAAGCCGGTGACCTCATTATGATGCTGGTTCCTGATGAACTGCAGGCTGATATCTTCAAGGCTGACATCAAACCGAATCTTGACGAGGGAAATGTCCTTATGTTTGCCCATGGTTTTAATATAACATTCCAGCAGATAATAGCACCGGAGGGAACAGATGTAATAATGGTGGCTCCCAAGGGCCCGGGACATACTGTAAGAAGTCAGTATGTTGAAGGCAGGGGAGTTCCTTCACTTATAGCGGTTTACCAGGATGAATCAGGAAAGGCAAAGGATTATGCACTTGCATATGCCTGCGGAATCGGTGCGGGTAGAGCAGGAATCCTTGAAACTACATTCAGGGAAGAAACTGAAACAGATTTGTTCGGTGAACAGGCAGTACTCTGCGGCGGTGTAACAGAACTGATGAAAGCCGGATTCGAAACTTTGGTTGAAGCCGGATACCAGCCGGAGATTGCATACTTTGAATGCATACATGAAATGAAACTTATAATCGACCTTATAAACGAAGGTGGTTTCGGCTATATGAGATATTCAGTCAGTGATACCGCTGAATACGGTGATTATATAACAGGAAAGAAAATCATTACCGAAGAAACCAGGGCAAAGATGAGGGAAATCCTATCAGACATACAGACGGGTACCTTTGCAGGAGCATGGGTATCTGAAAACAAAGCCGGAGGAAGGGCGAGATTCCTGGCAACCCGGCGTAAGGAATCGGAGCATCAGCTCGAAGCCGTCGGGGCGGAATTAAGAAAAATGATGAGTTGGCTCAAGAAATAAAGAACAGGTACCCGGCGAAGAGCCGGGTATTGTTTATAAAAGAAGGAAGGTGGAATTCATGACAAGAAGAATAAGGATACTTGATACAACACTCAGAGACGGCGAACAGACTCCCGGAGTAAGCCTGAACCTGGAAGAAAAAACTGCAATAGCAAGGCAGCTTGAACTACTTGGCGTGGATACCATTGAAGCCGGATTCGCAATAACATCAAAGGGTGACTTCGAAGCGGTCAAAGCTGTTGCTGAAACAGTCAGGAACTGTACTGTAACAAGTCTTGCAAGAGCTGTTGAGAAAGACATTGACACTGCATGGGAAGCAGTTAAGGGAGCCAAGAACCCGGGCATTCACACATTCATTGCAACCAGTGACATACATATGAAGTTCAAGCTGAGGATGACCGAGGAAGAAGTTCTTGAACGAACCAGAACCATGGTTGCCAGGGCTAAGGCATATACTGATTATGTTGAATTTTCAGCAGAGGATGCCAGCAGGTCAAGACGCGAATTTCTGTACAAGGTTTACGAGGCAGCCATTGAAGCTGGGGCAATAATGCTCAATGTACCGGATACTGTAGGATATACAACTCCTGATGAGTTCGGAAAATTGATCAAGGACATAAAGGCAAATGTAAAGGGTATTGAAACCGTTGGAATTTCAGTTCATTGCCACAATGACCTGGGACTGGCTGTAGCCAATTCACTTTCTGCCATCCAGAATGGAGCAGACCTTGTGGAATGTACAATAAACGGATTGGGTGAAAGGGCAGGAAATGCAGCCCTCGAAGAAATCATAATGGCAATTGACACAAGAAAAGACTTCTATGATTTCAGCCATGGAATAAACACAACCTTGATAAGTAAAACCAGCAATCTTGTGAGTACACTCACCGGAGTTAATGTTCAGCCCAACAAAGCCAT
Organism: Clostridia bacterium; assembly: GCA_016929655.1. Classification (GTDB taxonomy): domain Bacteria; phylum Bacillota; class Clostridia; order DUPQ01; family DUPQ01; genus JAFGQE01. Next base: position 23,900 of record JAFGIJ010000007.1, on the reverse strand, counting down.
TGTTGGTAAAAATGCATTTGCACATGAGTCAGGTATACATCAGCATGGAATCATGGCAGAAAAAACCACCTATGAAATAATGACACCTGAATCAATCGGGCTAAAGCACAACAACATGGTTCTTGGAAAACATTCAGGACGCCATGCCTTTGAGGAAAAGCTCAAGGAAATGGGTTATGACCTTACAAAAGAGGACCTGAATGATGCATTTATAAAATTCAAGGATCTGGCTGATAAGAAAAAACAGGTTCTTACGGAGGATATTGATGCAATTCTTCTTGAAAAAATGTTCAAGGTGGAAGAAGTGTTCGAGCTCGATCAGTTCCAGATAAGCAGTGGTAACAAACTTATTTCAACGGCTACCATAAAATTGAAAAAGGGTGATGAATATATAACGGAAGCCGCAACAGGTGATGGTCCCATTGATGCAGCCCTGAACGCAATTGACAGATGCATGAAATTCCCTATGAGACTTGAAGACTATAAAATCAAGGCGGTTACCGGTGGTAAGGATGCCATGGGTGAAGTCAATGTCAAGGTTCTGAAGGATGGCCATCGTTTTGTGGGACACGGAGTGTCAACGGATATAATTGAAGCCAGTATAAAAGCTTATCTCAACGCAGCCAACAGAGCCTATTCCGTAATCAACAGCAATGGTAATGGAGAATCTGATGAATAAGATATATGTTTATGATTCGACTTTAAGGGATGGTGCCCAGGGAAAAAGTGTTTCTTTTACAGTAAAGGATAAAATAAAGATTGTTAAAAAACTTGACGATGCCGGCATTGATTATATTGAAGCAGGAAATCCAGGTTCCAATCCCAAGGACGCTGAATTTTTCAACAGTATAAAGGATATAAAACTAAATCACTCAAAGATTGTTGCATTCGGAAGTACCAGAAGACCCGGCATAAAAGCTTCAGAAGATACTAATTTAATGCATATAGTTGCATCAGGTGTGAAGACCGCTGCAGTGTTTGGAAAGAGCTGGGATTTCCATGTCACTGAAATTTTAAAGACCACCCTTGAAGAAAACCTTGAAATGATAAGTGATTCAATCAGCTTCCTTGTTGAAAAGGGCTTTGATGTAATATTTGATGCAGAACATTTCTTTGACGGTTACAAAGCCAATCCTGATTATGCAATGAAAACCCTGGAAGCGGCAGTTGAAAGCGGAGCATTCTCGCTTTGTCTATGTGACACACGCGGCGGAACCTTTCCTACTGAAACTTATGAAATGAGCAAAACTGTAATTGAGAAATTCAATGTACAGATAGGAATACACTGCCATAATGACAATGGAATGGCGGTAGCTTCAACCATTGCAGCTGTTGAAGCAGGAGCAATCCAGGTCCAGGGAACAATGAACGGACTGGGGGAAAGATGCGGAAATGCCAATCTTACAACCATAGTTCCGAACCTGCAGTTACTCAGAAATTATGACTGCATACCTGAAAATCAAATGCCATTCTGGTCAGAAACTGCCGTATTTATAAGTGAAGTTGCCAATCTTTCCTTACATGATGAATCCCCTTTTGTGGGTTCCGCTGCTTTTTCACATAAAGGTGGCATGCACACGGATGCACTTACAAAGAATACAAAGTCATATGAACTCTTTGACCCATCCGAAGTAGGAAACAGCAGACATATACTCATGAGTGAAGTAGCCGGTGGAAGTTCGGTAATGAAACTTCTCGGTAAAATCGATCCTAAAATAACCAAAAAGGATCCGAAAACCAGAGAGATAATGAATAAACTGAAGGAAATGGAATTCCTTGGTTATCAATACGAAGCAGCTGAAGCTAGTTTTGAGCTGATTATCCGTAGGATACTTGGTCTGTATAAACACTCTTTTGAGTTGGTTGAATTCAAGGTTATGGTCAATGAACCAAGTTATAACAATGTAAATTCTACAGCTATGATAAAAATAAAGGTCGGCGACGAGTTTGAGGTCACCGCAGCTGAAGGGGACGGGCCTGTTGATGCCCTTGATGGAGCACTAAGAAAGGCACTTACTAAATTCTATCCGAATCTACAACAGATAAAATTAACAGACTACAAAGTCCGTGTGCTGGACTCAGAGATGGCAACGGCAGCCAAGGTCAGGGTTCTTATTGAAACAACCGATGGGAAAAACGAATGGACAACAATCGGAGTATCCACGGACATCATAGAGGCCAGCTGGCTTGCACTGGTGGATTCAATTGAGTATTGCATGTGTCAGGAAGGCTGAAATGAATCTTTACGGGAAGCTTGTCATAGGCAATACATTCATAAAGGAAGCGAAGACAGAAGGTGTGAACACTGAAAAGCCTTTTCATGATATCATGGAAGAGGCCTTTGTATTGCTCTGTCGGCAGCTTGAAATTCCTGTTCCGATATGGCTGAAAAAGAATACAAGGGAGATAGCCCAGTACAGAAAAACATTCTTCGACAGGGAACAGTTCATCGAAGAAGTATACTTTGATAAATTTGTACTTGAAATAGAGGTATGATATGAAAAGGTACTATAAATATTTGATACTTGCAATAACCATTGCATTACTGTTTACAGGGTGCAAACCCGGATTCAGCGACGACACTTTTGAAACAAAGGATATTTTCAAGGAAAGCCATACATTCACATATGATAGAACTGAAGATGATGTTGTAAATGATGTCATATATGAAGTCATCGTTGAAAACGGACTTGTATCAACAAAAGTTGAAATTGATTTTGAGGAGGGGATGTTTATTTCAGCCTCGACCTTCAATGCAGATACTCTTTTGCCAATCAGCGCATATAAGAGCAATACATATGACCTTGAACCGGACAGAAACTGGGAAATAAATGCTGAATATGGAGAAACCCTTGAAATGGTTGCCGGAACAGCAGCAGAGAGGGAAACAAAATCCCTTGAGCTTCCTGCATATTACCTGGATAATGAAGCACTGCTGTTTACCATTGGTGCATTATCGATGGAAGAGGGCTTTGAGAAGAACATCAACATCTCAATAATAGATGCCGGTGAAATAATTCCGTTCAGAATTTCATATCAGGGGATTGAGACCATTGAATCACCCTATGGGACATTTGAATGTATAAAAGTGGAAATGAAATACACAGGCCTTGTTCTGGGACCGAAGCCAAGAATGTATATGTGGTACACAAATGACGAAAACAGGTATCCGGTACATTATGAAAATTCAGATGTAAAACTTAGTTTGAGCAATATTGAATAAGAGTCTACGCAATAACTCCGGCAATATGATTTTCCATCTTGTATAATTAATAGTTGATATTGTGTAATGCCTTCAAATAATGGTGCTTGCTGATTATTGGTAATTCGAAAAAATCATTACGGCAGGTTCGTTCAGGGCCTGAGTTTGTATGTGAACTCCTAAACGCCTGCTAATTTTTCAGACAAGTAATAGGAATAACTTTGACACCATCAGCTCTGGTATAAGCGAGATTTCCACCGCTTACAACTGCTAGGAACTGAGGAGGTTTTTTACCGTTTTCAATTAATAAATTTCTAAGTTTAGTTAGATTCTCAGCTCCCTTATCAATATCAGTGTTTCCAAGTTTTATTTCAATCAAACAGTATTTACCGTCATTTAGTCTGATGACTGCATCACATTCCAGTCCATAGCGATCGCGATAATAATAAACTTTTCCACCAATTTCCTGAGAATATATTCTTAAATCTCGAATGCAGAGAGATTCAAAAAGGAATCCGAAAGTTTTCATATCGTCAAAAATATTACCAGGAGTTATTCCCAGGGAAGCGGCTGCCAGTGAAGGATCGACAATCCCCTTTTTATTTGAAGAGCGGATAACGGTCTTTGAGCGTATGGAAGGACTCCAAGCCGGGATGTCTTCAATAACAAAAAGCCTGTTCAAAGCATTTAAGTATGAATATAAAGTTGGCTCTGATATCTGCATATCGTTTGCTGCAATGTCGTTTAAAATTGTCCTATTTGTTGCTAATGTTGAGATGTTACGCGAATATGAACGTAATACAGCCCTTACTCTATTTGGATTTTTCTCAAAACCATCAACACTGGAGGCCTCGCTTTCACAAATTGAATTCACATAATCTTCTGCAATTAATTGCGAACTTTTATCACTTTTACCTATAGTTGATGGCCATCCACCTCTACAGATGTATTTTGATATATCTTCAATTGATATGCTGGTGGTTATTCCGTCTATTTCAGTGTTTTGTTTGAATAGTTCAGATAGTGATATTTGGCCGCTTGAATTAAGTGATTCATATAAGCTCATCGGTCTCATCAACAAACGAGCTATACGACCTGTCCCGGAATGCATTGTATCATCATTTTTTAAGGTAGTAGAGCCAGTTAATATAAATAAACCTTCCTTGTTACGATCATCAACTTCTGCGCGTATGGCATTCCACAATATAGGAGCCAGTTGCCATTCATCAATCAATCGGGGGTTTTTACCATCTAACAAAGCCATTGGATTAATTTCAGCGAGCTTTAAATAATCATTGAATTTTCGTGGATCTTGTAATTTTATTATACTTTCTGATTGCATTGACGCGGTTGTGGTCTTTCCACACCACTTCGGACCCTCAATCAACACAGCTCCAAAAGTCTCTAAATACATCTCAAGAACTGAATCAATACACCTTTTCAAATATTTTTCAGCCATTATTATTACCTCACATATATTATATCATGAATACATATATTGGCAATGTGAATTTAAGATAATTGAGTATAATCATTTAAGTAAATTGAGGCTTAGTGCTAAAGAAATTTGAGATAAAGTGATATGCCCTTAAGAAATGTATCAGTGAAAGTTTTAATGAATCAATGTAAATAAAAAATGAAAAAAGACAAACGACAAGGAAATGGTTTCCGGTAATACCTTGTAGATTCATAAGAGTAACCATATGTAACATTAATTCCCTTGAAAAAGTGTAAATATAGCACACTTATTCGTTGTAATTTATGTAAAAGAAGCATATAATTGTTTCTGAGGTGAATAAGATGTATCGCAATGCAATGGATGATTTAGTCAAATGGAAAAATAGAAAGAACAAAAAACCCCTGATTATAAGGGGAGCCAGGCAGGTCGGCAAGACATGGTTAATGAAAAAATTCGGGGAAACATTATATGAAAGAAGCGTCTATATCAGCTTTGACAATAATCAGCAAATGAAAGAACTCTTTGACAAGGATATGAGCGTAGACCGGATTATAACCGGTCTTGAATTATATTCAGGTCAAAAAATTAATCCTTACAACACATTGCTCATATTTGACGAGATTCAGGAAGTACCAAAAGCTCTGACTGCACTTAAATATTTCAATGAAGATGCACCGGAATACCAGATTATTTGTGCGGGGTCATTGCTTGGAGTTGCATTGCATAAGGGCACATCATTTCCCGTAGGTAAAATTGAATTTTTGGATTTATATCCATTGTCCTTCTCAGAATTCATGAGGGCGATGGGTAAAGAACAATTTGTTGAACTGGTTGATCAAGGCAATTTTGAAATGGCAACGACATTTAGACAAGAATATATTAACTTGATTAAATACTATTATTATGTGGGGGGGATGCCGGAAGTTGTATCCAATTTTTCCAGGAACATGGATTTCAATGAAGCCAGGGAAATTCAGGAAAGAATACTAATGGCATATGAGCAGGATTTTTCAAAGCACGCACCAAACGAGGTAATCCCTAGAATCAGGATGCTTTGGAATAGTATTCCATCTCAGCTGACAAAGGAAAATAAAAAATTCATATATGGATTGATCAAAGATGGTGCACGGGCAAAAGAATATGAAATGGCTATGCTTTGGTTGGTGGATTGTGGTCTAGTGCATAAGGTCCAACGTGTCAATGCTCCAAAACTCCCACTGAAGGCATACGAAGACTTGAAAGCATTTAAATTGTTTATGCTGGATGTCGGCTTGCTTTCCTGTATGGTCAGATTGAATCAATCTGTCTTATTGAATGGGAATGAATTGTTCAGGGAGTTCAAAGGTGCTTTGACAGAACAATATGTACTGCAGCAGTTCAAGACATTGAAACACCTGGATGTATATTATTGGACAAATGAAAGGGGTAGTGCTGAAATAGATTTTTTAGTCGATACTGGTGAAAAAATCATACCAATTGAAGTGAAAGCAGAAACAAATCTCAAAGCCAAAAGCCTGAAGAGTTACTATGACAAATTCAACCCATCAATTTCAGTCAGAACTGCTATGCTTGATTATAAAAAAGAAGAATGGCTTATCAATATTCCTTTATGGGCGATAGAAGTCATAGGGAATAAAATCTAATCTAAGACTATTCAAAATTTAGTGTAAGTTCAAGCCATATATCATAGGTAGAAGAACAGTTTGCCCGCCCTTGTCAATCTGTAAAAAGCGGACTAAAATCTTTTGTTCTTTCCATCATTATGAGTAATTCTTCAGATGATAATTCAGGCATTTTGGGATTTTCTTTCTCAATTCTAATCATCAGATTAAGATATGATTCAACCCCGGGTGAAATCATTATTACATTTCCTGTATTATATGTATATCTCATGGCAAGTGTGGCCAGTTCATCATCATTTACTATCGGATGATACCAAGTATTATTATATACACGCTTTTCATCTTTATGATAAGGACGTAGTGCCAATGTTTTCAAAGCCAATATTCCCATGTTTGTTTTTTCAGCTTGTTTTATAAGCAGCTGCCCTTTTCCGTTTCTTTCCATACATAGAAAGTTAATAGGATGCATGACAGTATCAAAGTCAAATTGGTTCATTAGATATAAAGCTGACCTTTCTCTATGGCATGAAAACCCAATGTTGTTTATCTTCCCCTGTTTCTTGGCTTTGACTATTGCTTCCATCGCACCACCTGGCGCGAATACTTGCTCCAAATCATCAGGATCATCAATACCATGCATCTGATATACATCGAAGTAGTCAGTTTCAAGGACCTTCAATGATTCATTAAGTTCTTCTTCAGCCTCTTTTGCCGTGCGTTTATTTGTTTTGCATGCAAGGAACACATCTTTTCTGTGTGATTTCAATGTGGGTCCCAATACATGCTGAGCATCACCATATGAAGGTGCTACATCAAAATAATTTACTCCGGCATCTATAGCTTTTGATACAACCAAACTTGCCTGCTTTGGTTCAAAACCCTTCACAACTATGCCACCAAAGGCTACCACAGAAGCTTTTATGCCTGTTTTGCCCAATGTCCTGTATATCATGTTTTCTCCTTTAATAGTGCACTGTTGTGCATATTCCCTCCGGACGAATTATTTTGAAATTCATTCCCTGGTTTTCATAGCCAGTTCCTGTGCCTTACCGACAATTGCATCCAAATCAAACCCGAACTTCTGCATAAGTGTTTCTCCTGGAGCGGAAGCACCAAAGTGATCTATCCCAACAACTGAAATGCTTGAGCCGAAATAAGGTTCCCAGCCAAGAGGAGTCCCTGCCTCGATTGCAAGCATAGGTATTTTAGAAGGAAGTACCATCCGGCGATACTCTTCGGGCATGTTTTTGAAAATATTCCAGCATGGCAGGCTCACTACGCGCGACGGGATACCCAGAGTCGCAAGCTTTTCATAAGCGGCCAGTGCCAGATGAACCTCTGAGCCTGTGGAAATCAATATGATTTCCGGAGATTCATGGTTGACCGGGTCAGTAAGTATATATCCACCCGCACGCACACCCTGCGGTAACTGAGGGTATTGCTCAAGGTCGAGGATAGGCACATTCTGGCGCGTGAGCGCAAGTGCAACCGGGCCATCCCTGTGTTCAATGGCAATCCGCCAGGCCTCGAGAGTCTCGTTTGCATCAGCAGGACGGATTACAGTCATATTGGGAATCGAGCGCAGGCCCAGCAACTGTTCTACAGGTTGATGGGTGGGGCCGTCTTCTCCCACTGAGATGCTGTCATGTGTAAAAACATAGATCACATGCAGGTCCATCAGTGCTGCCAGACGGATGGAAGGGCGCATATAATCGGAAAAGATAAGGAAGGTGGCACCAAATGGCATTATCCCTCCATGAGCTGCCAACCCATTTAGAATCGCACCCATGCCATGTTCTCGCACACCAAAATGTATATTTTTCCCCGAATAATCCCATCCGCCGCCTGCAGACCCCTGGGGATCATATACAGGGTTTGATGGACTCCCGAAGTTGCCGGCATTCTTCAATTCAGTATATGTAGAAGGATTCAGATCAGCTGAACCTCCCAGCAATGCCGGGATTTTGTCGGCAAGGGCATTCAACACTTTGCCCGAGGCCTTGCGAGTGGGCAGACCGCTCTCATCCTTTGTAAACTTTGGAAGGGTTGAATCCCAGTTTCCAGGCAATTCTCCTTTTATAGTTTGACGCAGTTCCAGAGCCAATTCAGGATATCCCTGTTCATAGTTCGAGAACATTTCCTCCCAATTCAATTCCAGTTGTGTTCCGGTTTCAACAGCCTTTAGGAAATGACTCGAAACGGAATCGGGAATATAAAAGGACGGCTCCTGGGGCCAACCAAGATTTTGTTTTGTTATTCTAACCTCGTTCTCTCCCAGTGGGGAACCATGAGCTTCAAAGGAACCCTGTTTGTTAGGTGAGCCATAGCCAATCTGGGTCCGGACAAGAATAAGAGAAGGTCGATTCGATTCTAGCTGTGCATTCTTGATTGCGTTTTCTATGGAATTCAGGTTATTTCCATCATCCACAGATTGTGTATGCCAACCGTAGGTATTGAATCGCTCTTTCACATTTTCAGTAAAAGTGAGATCCGTAGCAGCGGATAGGGTAATGCGGTTGTCATCATAAAGGCAGATTAGTTTTCCAAGTCCCAGATGCCCCGCCAACGATGCGGATTCCGTTGCGACTCCTTCCATCAGATCGCCGTCGCCAACAAGACAATAGGTATAGTGGTTGATTATTTCATTGTCAGGCCTATTATATCGAGCGGCCAGGAACGCCTCCGCCATTGCCATTCCCAGGCTGTTCCCAAAGCCTTGCCCGAGGGGTCCGGTGGTAACTTCCACACCGGGTGTAACTCCTCTTTCAGGATGTCCGGGGGTAAGACTATCCCATTGTCTGAACTGCTTGATTTGCTCCATGGGCAAATCATAGCCGGTAAGGTGCAACAAGCTATACAGCAGCATAGAACCATGTCCTGCCGATAAAACAAAGCGGTCTCGGTTGAACCAATGTGGATTTTTCGGATTATGCCGAAGAAAACGTGTCCACAGTACATATGCCATAGGAGCGGCTCCCATTGGTAGACCGGGATGGCCGCTGTTGGCTTTTTGAATGGCATCAATCGAAAGAAATCGGATGGTATTGACTGCAAGTTGGTCAATATCAGCCTTTCCGATTTTATCCAAACCTTTAAAATCCTCTGTGTTTTTCTTACTTTCTTTCATAACTAAGACCAACCCTTCCGGCCCCGAGCCTAATATATCAATCCGTATGTGCCTCTTTCGCCTATATATACCATTTTACCGTTTTACGGTGATTATAAACATCCATCCATAATAATGTTTTGAGAACTCAAACAGAAATCACAAATCAGGTGATATATTCCCGCTGCTTGAGGGGTGTGGATAAAAACCTGGACTTTGAATGTAGACATCTGTTTTCATCGGATATATTAAGTGTCACTAAACTCTGGATAACCCATCCGGGGTTCATGTCTATCTTTGCTTCCTTTATATATGTAAAAATCAAATATGCTGTAATCCTGATTTAAATATTTGAAAAAACAAGCCAAAGACAGTATACTTGATGTACAGGATACACCGGTTCAACAACATAATATGAAAAGCAATCAGCAAAGAGCCGGACAGGCATACGGGAAGGCCGTTTTTTTTACCATTTGGAGGCTTCATGCAGTATGATTCCGTAGTTTTAGCGGCTGGATACTCAAGCCGCGCGGGTTCTGACAAAATGGCGATGACCATTGGAGGCAGCACCGTTCTTGGGAGAGTTCTGGACACTCTTACGGAAACCTGCGGTCAAATAGTGGTAGTAGCCGGTCATCACCGGGAATCCACGGCTCTGATCATTAAAAAATACCCCAATGTGACAATGGTTGTTAATGAGGATTACGACAGTGGTATGTTTAGTTCTGTTAAACGTGGGGTCAGTGAAATGAAGCATGACTTCTTTCTGGTTCCTGGAGATTATCCGCTTATTAATAAAGAAACATATCATAAGCTCATGAACGGGAGAGGTGACATGATGGTCCCGGTATACAATGGAAGAAAGGGACACCCTGTGCTGATAAGACAAAGCCTTATAGAACCCTTGCTCCTGGAACCCATTGATTCAAACCTCAAGGCTTTCAGGGACAGGCAGAATGTTGAATATATTGAAGTCGATGATGAAGGAATCCTTCTGGATGTTGATACGCCGGGGGATCTTTTTGAAATAAGAAAAAAAGCAGAGGGGAGATGAAACAGGCTTGAAAATAAATAATTATGTAAAGGTCAGTTCCGTCAAAGAAGCATATTCAATCCTGGAAGGAAGCAGCAAGGCTACAATCATAGCAGGCGGAGCATGGCTCAGGCTTACTCCTGCCGAAATTGATGAAGCAGTCGATCTTTCTGGACTTGGCCTTGATTCCATTGATGTAAATGACGGATTCGTTGAAATCGGCTCAATGGCAACACTGAGACAGGTTGAAAAAAGCGATATTGTAAAATCATTGTGCAATGGTATTGTCTGCGATGCAGCGGAAAAGATCATGGGGGTAACCGTAAGAAACATCGCGACAATAGGTGGAACAATTTCCGGCAAATATGGTTTTTCGGATTTGATTACACCCCTTATGGTTCTGGACACTGAACTTGAGTTCCATGAAAGAGGCAGGGTAAGTTTGGTTGAATTCATGGATGAAACTGCAAAGATCAGGGATATTCTTCTTAAGATCAGGATTCCGATGAAAGAGGGAAGAGGCTGGTTTGAAACAATCAAGATTACAGCAATCGACTTTCCCATATTGAATGCAGCTGTTACCCGGATAGATGGAAAAACAAAGATTGCTGTAGGTTCAAGACCATATAAGGCGGTTCTCGCTGAAATGGCCATGGCTTATGTCGATACCTGCGGAAAACATGACGCTGATTGCGCTGAAAGGGCAGCTATGACAGCAATTGCTGAAATCAAGTTTGGAAGCAATTCAAGGGGTTCTGCAAATTACAGGAAACAGCTTTGTGAAGCTTTGGTAAAAAGGGGTCTGCGGGAGGTGATGTCATGAAGATTAAATTGAAGGTCAACGGCGAAAACAAAGTATTTGATGTAAAGGCCGATGAATATCTGCTTGATACGCTCAGAAAAAATAATTATGTAAGTGTAAGAAGGGGCTGCGACAACACATCCTGTGGGGTTTGTACGGTTCTGATAAATGGTAATCCGGCGGCATCCTGCAGTTATCTTTCATGCAAAGCTGATGGAAAAGAGATAACTACTGTTGAGGGTATTCCCGAAGAAGCTGCAAAGATAGCAGGGTTTTTCGGTCGTGAAGGTGCAGACCAATGCGGATTCTGCAATCCATCCATGGCACTGACAGTTTATGCAATGAAGAAGGAACTTGTGAATCCGACGGATGACGACATCAGGTCATATCTTGTTGGAAACCTTTGCCGCTGTTCAGGATATCAGGGCCAGCACAGGGCCATTAAAGCATATCTGGAGGTGGAATGATGAAATATGTAAATTATGAAAGACCATCCATCGACGGAAAAGGACTCATGATGGGAAAACCGGGTTATACCGATGACCTTGCTGAACAGAATTCCCTCATTGTAAAGGTTCTTCGAAGTCCCCATGCATTTGCACGTATAAAATCAATTGATAAATCGAAGGCAGAGGCCCTGGAAGGCGTTGAACTGGTTCTTACCCATGAAGATTTCAAAAGAATACCCGTAACCAGAGCAGGTCAGGGATATCCCGAACCATCTCCGCATGATAAATTTGTACTCGACAATTATGTCAGGCACGTAGGTGATGAGGTAGCTGCTGTTGCGGCAAGGGATAAAGAAACGGCTGAAAAGGCACTGGAACTGCTGGTGGTTGATTATGAAGTCCTTGAACCTGTGCTTGATTTTGAGAAAGCATATGAAAATGAAGTAATAATCCATGATGAACCTGAAATACATGAAATGTTTCCAATAGGTTTCGAGCCGAAGAAGAACGTAGCTGCATCGTATCTGATGCATATCGGAGACGTGGAAAAATCACTGAAGGAATGTGATACAGTCACCGAGACAACATTTTACACCCAGGCACAGGCCCATGTAATGATGGAGCCACATACGGTCAATGCAAGAATAGACTATCAGGGCAGATTGGTTCTTTATTCGTCAACACAGACACCGTTCCACACGAGAAGGATAGTTGCCCAGGCCCTTGAGTATCCAATGAGTAAAATAAGGGTAATCAAACCAAGGGTAGGCGGTGGATTCGGTGGAAAACAGTGTGTTCATGGAGAAATGCTGGTATCTGCCGTGACTCTAAGGACAGGCAAGCCATCCAAGATGGTTTATACGAGACAGGAAGTATTTGAATCTACTTTCTCAAGACACCCGATGAGATTTGACATAAAATTGGGTGCCATGAAGGATGGAACCCTCAAGGCAATTGATGTTGAAGTCTTGTCAGACACCGGAGCTTATGGAGAGCATGCACTCACAGTGTTCATGGTAGCCGGCTCTAAAGTTTTCCCTTTGTACAACAAGGTTGACTCAGTCCGGTTCGGTGGAAAGGTTGTATATACCAATAGAACTCCTGCAGGTGCATTCAGGGGATACGGTGCAATTCAGGGAAATTATGCCCTTGAGTCAGCTGTTGATATTCTATGCGATAAACTGAAGGTCGATCCGGTGGAATTCAGGCAGAAGAACATGATAAGGGAAGGCGAGACATCCCCGATCTTTGAAATAATGGGCGAGGGAACAGAAGGAATCGCCATGACAATGGAAACATGTAAACTGGACTACTGTGTCAAAAGGGGAATGGAACTCATTGACTGGAAGAACAAATATCCCAGGAAAGATATGGGCAATGGCAAAGTCAGGGGTGTTGGAATGGCCATTGCGATGCAGGGTTCGGGAATTCCATACATAGACATGGGTTCAGCACTGATAAAGCTCAACGATGATGGGTTCTTCAATCTTTTGGTCGGAGCAACGGATATAGGACAGGGCAGTGATACAATACTTGCTCAGATTGCTGCTGAAAGCCTCAGGGTTCACCCTGATGAAATTGTGGTTTATTCATCTGATTCAGACCTTACACCCTTTGATGTCGGAGCATATGCTTCCAGTACAACATATGTATCTGGAAATGCAGTGAAGAGAGCCGCTGACAGAATGAAGCAAATGATCATTGAAGAAGGGGCACTTGCATTGAAGGTTCCGGTTGAAGGAACCGATTTTGACGGAATGACAATAAGTCATGGAGATAAATCCATTTCATTGAAGGACCTTTCCAACAGGCTTTACTACAATGAAGACCAGAAACAGCTGGTGGCCGTGGATTCCTATGTGGGAACCAAATCACCCCCGCCTTTCATGGCCGGATTTGCAGAAGTTGAAGTTGATACGGAAACGGGACATGTTGAACTCATTGATTATGCTGCAGTAGTTGACTGCGGAACAACCATAAGCCCCAATCTGGCCAAAGGTCAGGTCGAGGGAGGCCTTGTGCAGGGCATAGGAATGACTCTGTATGAAGATGTAGTGTATTCAAAAACAGGAAAGATGATTACCAACAGCATGATGACCTACAGGATTCCCACCAGAAAAGAAATTCGCAGTCTGAAAGTGGAATTTGCAGACAGCTATGAAACATCGGGACCCTATGGCGCTAAATCTGTTGGTGAAATTGGAATCGATTCGCCGCCTGCTGCAATTACAAATGCGATTTTCAATGCTGTGGGTGTGAGAATAAAATCCCTGCCGGTAACCGGAGAAAAGATACTGACAGGAATTCAAAAATCAAGGCAAAAGGGAGAAAAACAATGAATATGAAGAAATTAATGAAACTAGCTGCACAGATTATTTTTTACGGAGCAATATGGGGACTTGCTGAAGCATCCCTAGGGTATTTGCTGCACTTCCTTCCGCCTTTGGTGGCTGGAATCGTGATGTTTCCGATTGCAGTATTTATATTGATGAAGGCCTTCAGGGCAACCGGTTCAAGGTCAGCCCTGATACTGGTCGGTACAGTTGCTGCCGGAATCAAGGCAGTTGACTTCCTGCTTCCCGGAATGAGTGTTTTCAAGACAATAAACCCCATGATATCAATCATGTTTGAATCATTGGTTGTTGCAGTGGCCGTTCCCATGCTAAACAGCAGGAAACAGCTTTCAAAAATAGCAGGTAGCCTGGGTGTAAGTGTGGGATGGAGAATGGGATATATCCTATATATGGTCGCACAGTTCCTGATATCGGGTAGCATGACCAAATTCATATCATCACCTGCACTTACATTGGAGTTTGTTGTTCTAAACGGATTACTGAGTGCGATTTTGGTATATGGAGTATTACTCATTGAGGCAAAAACAAGTATAAAAGCAAAATTCAGACCACTTTACGCACCGATAATGCTGGCAGCGGCAGTTGGTGTTCAGTTGCTGGTCTAGGAGTTGTATGAAGATCTTTGATGATATTGCAAGATTATCCGGCAGAGGAATGGCATGCATGCTTGTAACTGCCGTTGAAAAAACCGGAGCAGGACCAGTTGAAGCAGGCAAGAAAATGATTGTCTGTGAAGACGGCCAGGCTTCGGGTACGGTCGGAGGAGGAGCACTTGAGTTCCATGCCCGTGAAAAATGCAAGGAACTGATGGGGACAAGGCAGAATCTTCTTGAGAAATATTTTCTCAATGAAGGTGAGGTAATTGAAGGTGCCAGAACTCTGCCCATGGTGTGCGGAGGAACGGTAACACTGTTTTATGAATATATTGGACCGGATGCATATGTGTATCTGTTCGGTGCCGGTCATGTAGGTCAGGCAACGGTGAATGTTTTGAAAACAATGAACTACCATGTGACTGTAATAGATGAAAGAACACCGGTCATAGATGCTTTTGAAGGTGCTGACAGAAAGGTGAATTCATCCTTTGTTGATTTCATAAGAAAAGAAGGCATCAGGGAAGGTAGCTTTGTTCTTGTATGTACTCCATCACACAAGTATGACTATAACGTGATTGAAGAAATAATAGAGCTTGGACTGAAACCGGCATATATAGGCATGCTGTGTTCATTGGAAAAACTTGCGGATTTCATGAAAAGAATAAAGGAGCGGTTCGGTGATGTTGATCTGAGCAACTTCTATTCACCGGTGGGACTGGATACCGGAGGAGGGTCTCCCGAGGAGATAGCAGTATCGATATGTGCTGAAATTATGGTTGTAAAAAACGGAAAAAGCGGTCACAGACATATGAGACCCGGGGAATACAAATGATAACGTTGATTACCGGACCCATTCATTCAGGTAAGACAACCAGACTTATTGAAGAGTTCCAAAAGTGCAGCAAGGGTGATGGTTATGCTTCCGTAAAAATGATGAATGGGAATATTGTGGAAGGTTTTGATTTAATGAGACTTTCAACAGGCGATAGGATGCCTCTGGCCAGAAAGGCAAACAGTTTGTCCGGTGAATGGAAGCAATGTTGTTCACTGGGTCCCTACAGTTTTTCAGAGGATGCGGTTTCCATGGTAAATGCAGGGATTGACATAATGTTGAAGGACAGGACATTGACAATTTTTCTCGATGAAATAGGTTCCCTTGAGCTTGGTGACATGTGCTTTCATGAAGCTGTGAAGAAAATTGCAGGGTTCGGTGCAAAAGCGGTTCTTACAGTCAGGGATACCAATCTTCAGGATGTAATTGAAAAATATGGGTTTATTGATATAAAAATAATTGAAACAGGTGAAAGATTTGCATGACCTTGGAATAATGAACGGTATGGCATATATTGACCGGTCATTCCAAAAAGTTAATATCTACATTGATGATGATAAAATCCGTTGCATTGGCAGCGAAGTGAAACCATGCAGAAAAACATATAATGCCGAAGGTAAAAGAATTATTCCCGGGCTCATTGATCCCCATGTGCACTTTGAACTGGATACGGGGAATATAGTTTCATGCGATGACTTCTATTCAGGGTCGGTTTCTGCTGCATTTGGTGGAATAACCACTTTCATCGATTTTCTGGACCCGGTTTCAAAATCCAGTGACTTTGAAAGTGCTCTGGAAAAAAGAAAGAAACTTGCTGAAAAAAGTATAGTTGACTATAAATTCCATGCAACCCTTGCCAATCCTGTGGGGCAGACGAGGGAGCTTGCCGGGATTGCAAAATCAAAGGGCCTGGACTCCATAAAGATATTCACTACATATTCTGAATCGGGCAGACGGACATATGAAAGAGAAATAAGGGAACTCCTCGGTTTGTCAAAGGAACTGGGCTTCACCCTTCTTGTCCATGCTGAAAATGATAACATGGTAGGCGTGCTTCCGGGACATAAGGTATGGGATATTACTTCTGCCAGAAATGAAGAGGCTGAAATATCAGAAGCATTGTCACTGGCAGGCATGGTTGAGGAGACGGGTGGAAACCTATACATGGTTCATGTCAGCAGCGGCCATACAATACAGGCCCTTTCAATCAGATATCCCCACCTTCTTGGAAAAGGTTTCCATATAGAAAGCTGTCCTCACTACTTTTTCCTGAATCTTCATGAATATGACCGTGAAGACGGATATCTGTTCACCATGGTTCCTCCGCTTAGAAGCCACCGGTCACAAGGGCTGCTTTTGAATAATGTTGAATTGGTTGAAACTATCGGAACGGACCATTGTGCATATATGAAAAAGGACAAAGAAAAGGAGAACCTCAAGGATATACCAATGGGTGTAGGTTCCATTGAATACTCATTCCTGGCCATGTATGGCCTGCTGGGAAACGGGGCAATTGACAGAATGAGCGAAAATCCCGCAAAGCTGTTCGGCCTGTACCCGAAGAAAGGTGTAATAAAGGAAGAGTCTGATGCAGATCTTGTGATACTTGATGACGATGGTCCTTATCTTAAGACAGAAGATCATTCAGCCTCGGATTATTCCATTTATACACAGGGAGCCGGAGCATTTGCTTCAATGATAAAGGTGGTTTCAGTTATATCAAGGGGACATTTTGTAATAGAAAATGAAGAATTGAAGGGAGGAAACGGAAAATGTTTGCTCTGATAAATGCCAGGATATATGACTTTGAAAGCTATATTGAAAATGGGTTTGTTATATTTAACGAAAAAATAGAGAAGGTCGGGGACATGAAGGCCTTCAGGGATGAAGGTTATGATATAACCGATTGCCGGGGGGCATTGGTCATGCCCGGTCTTACCGTTGCACATACTCATATTTATTCAACATTTTCAAGAGGCCTGGCGCTGCCCTTCAATCCTTCAAATTTTCAAGAACTGCTTGACCAGCTCTGGTGGAAGATAGATTCACATCTTGAAAAGGATGACATATATTACAGTGCGCTGACGGCAGCACGTGAATATCTGTTGAACGGAGTAACTGCAGTAATTGACCATCATGCAAGCGGATATATAAAAGGTTCTTTGAATCTGGTAAGGAAGGCATTTGAAAAAGCGGGCCTGACCGGGTCCCTTTGCTTTGAAACCAGTGACCGGTTCAACACAGATGACTGCATGGCAGAGAATCTGGAAAGCGGTGATATGTTCGGGCTGCATGCTTCAATGTCACTTTCGGATGATACCCTTGAAAAAGTCAGGATGGCCCTTGGAAACAGACCTATACATATCCATGTGGCAGAAAGCTGGCTTGACCAGGAAAGTTCCATGGACTATCACGGCAAACGGGTTGTCCAAAGGCTTGGTGACTTCGGGTTGCTGAACAAGGGGTCCATACTTTCCCACTGCATACACATAAACGAAGAAGAAGCAGAACTAATTGCCAAAAACCAATGTTATGTTGCCATAAACGTACAATCCAACATGAACAATGCGGTCGGACTGCCGGATATTAAGATGCTCATGAAGCAGAATGTTAAGTGCCTTATAGGAAATGACGGCATGTCCATGGGAATAGCATCGGAATGGATGAGCCTGCTGCTGGCGATGAAACATAAGTACAGTTCTCCTGTTGCATTCGGACTTTCGGAACTGCTTGAACTGGTAAATAACAATTATGAATATATGAATGAATATATGGGTCTTAAGATAGGCCGGATAAAGGAAGGGTTTGATGCAGATATCATCAAGGTCTGCTATGAACCCATATCTCCCATGGATGGCAGCAATGCCTTCGGACATATTCTTTTCGGGCTGTCATGCAGCCTGAAACCTTCGGATGTATGGAAAAATGGAAAGAAGGTTGTAGATAATTGTATTTGCAATACAGTTACCATTGAAGAAATCCAACAAGCGGCAAAAACCGCCGGAAAACTTTGGGACAGATTGAACAGGAGTTGATTTATGAACAGATTGAAGACTGAATTTGACGGACTGATATTGGATAATCCGCTGATGCCTGCATCGGGTCCGCTGACAGGTGACTTTGAAAAGATGCAGTTCATGCAGGAACAGGGTGTTGGAGCCATGGTTACCAAGACCATTTCAGTTGAAGCAGCAAAGGTACCAAGACCATGTATATACGGAGATCGCAGCCATATAATGAATTCTGAACTGTGGTCCGAGTTCCCAATGGAAAAATGGATCGAGGAAATTCTTCCTGAATTCATGAAGATTAAAAAGGTGCCGCTGATTGTCAGCATGGGATATACAAGGGAGGACATGGAGATCCTTGTACCCAAACTTGATAAATTTGCAGATGCATTTGAGGTTTCGACCCATTATGTCGGAAAGGACCTTTCGGTGATTTCAGACACGGTGAAAGCCATAAGAAGCAATACTAAAAAACCTCTATATATGAAAATCAGTCCGCATATACCTGAACCGGTAAAATTTGCAGAAGCAGTGAGGGATGCGGGAGCCACAGGAGTTGCGGCAATCAATTCCCTGGGACCCACAATGAACATCAATATTGCCAAAAGAAGCCTTGAATATTGCGGCGAAAGTGGTTTTGTCTGGACATCAGGACCCGTCATCAGAAATCTGGCCCTTGGCATAATATATACAATCAAGAAAGCCCTCCCCGATTTTACAGTCATAGGAACAGGGGGAGTTTCAAGTGCGGATGATGTACTGCAGTTCCTTCTTGCAGGAGCAGGCGGGGTTCAGATGCTGTCCGGGGCATTGTTAAAGGGCAAGGATCTGTATTCAAAGATAATAAAGGAATTGCCCGCAGCTCTGGATAAATATGGTTTCAGGGATATCAGGGAAGTCTATGAAACAGGTCTTTCAATTGATACTGTATATGATCCGAAGACAGCGGTGCTTGATGAAGATAAATGCACACACTGCAGGCTTTGCGAACGAATCTGCCCATATTTTGCAATTACCTATGATGAAAAAATAATCATAGACGGTGACAAATGTTTCGGCTGCGGCCTTTGCATTTCCAAATGTCCCGTCGGGGCATTGTCGTAGAAGGAGAGTTTTAATGAGTGATATCAGCAGGTCTATAAATAAGCAGGATACAAACGCAAAGACATCGGGCAGCATTGAGTATATAAGTGATATGAAAATAGAAGGAGCCCTTCATGCAAGGACGCTGCGTTCAACCATGGCCAGGGCTCGAATAACGAATATTGAGTTTCCGGAAATTCCAACAGGATATTACATCGTGGACCGCAGTGATGTTCCCGGTATGAACAGGGTGAAGATTATCTTTGACGACATGCCTGTATTTGCTGAAGAAGAAGTCAGGCACATAGGCGAACCGATACTTCTGGTTGTGGGTGAAGACAGGGCGGTAATAAAGGAAATAATTGATGGAATCAAGGTTGAATATGAACCCCTGGTTCCTGAGTTCGGCTATGTGAACAGTGTAATCCATTATGATTATGAAAAAGGTGATGGAGAGAAATATTTCAAAGACGGGTCCAGGATTATCACAGGAGAATACAAAACAGGATACCAGGAACATATATACCTGGAACCCCAGGGGATAATCGGTATTTTCGAGGATGGTAAATCCACGGTCATCGGTTCCATGCAGTGTCCTTACTATATAAAGAATGCCGTCGTTCAGGCACTGGGAATTGAAAACGACAAAGTCAGGATCCAACAGGCTGCAACGGGAGGAGCCTTTGGTGGTAAGGAGGAGTTCCCTTCACTTATTGGCTGTCAGGTTGCAGTTGCATCCATGAAAATCGGAAGACCCGTAAGATTGATATATGACAGGGTTGAAGACATTGAAAGTACGACCAAGCGGCATCCATCGCTTATAAAATTCAAAGCGGCTGTTGATGAAGACAATAATATCAGAGCAATGAAAGTGCATGTGTCCCTGGACAGCGGTGCATATATAGGATTGTCGGGGGTTGTTCTTCAAAGGGCGATGATTGCAGCAAGCGGAGTTTATACAATTGACAATCTTTCTGTATCAGGTGACGTATTTGAAACAAACACTGTGCCAAACGGAGCTTTTCGCGGATTCGGCGCACCCCAGATGTTCTTTGCAATAGAAATGTTCATCAATCATGTTGCACAGGAGCTTGGTGAAGATAATCTGGAATTCAGAAGCAGGCATCTTGCAAAACAGGGAGAAGCTACTTCAACCGGCGGTCATTTCAGAGACCCGATAATTATGAATAAAATGATTGATAAAGTAATGGAAATGTCAGACTACAAAACAAAGAGAAAACAATACTCTGCGAAGGATGATTTCCGGGGAATCGGAATGTCCTGGTATCTTCATGGATGCGGGTTCACCGGAAGCGGTGAACAAAAACATATCAAGGCAGTTGTCAGGCTCCGAAAGGAAAAAGATAACACTGTCACAGTACTTGCTGCAAATACAGAGATGGGACAGGGTGCTTTTACAACTCTGAGAAAGATTGCAGCCGGTGTTCTGGAGATACCTGTTGAAAGAGTAATATACAACAATCCCGACACAGATCTGGTGCCGGATTCAGGTCCCACAGTTGCATCAAGAACAATAATGATAGTAGGTGGACTGATTGCAAGGGCCGCACTGAAACTAAAGGAACAATGGGTCGATGGAGAGGAAATACTCATTGAAGAAAGATACAAACAGCCCGATTATGTTGAATGGGATGATGAAACCCTGACCGGGGATGCCTACCCGGCATATTCATGGGGAGTCAATGTAGCGGAAGTTGAAGTGGACAAGGCAACCTATGAGGTAAATATAAGGAATCTCTGGGGTGTATATGACATTGGAAAGGCCATTGATGAAAGAATCATAATAGGTCAGATAGAAGGTGGTCTGCTGCAGGGTGTTGCGTACGGCACCATAGAAGTCATGGATACAAAGGACGGAAGAATCAGGCAGCGTAATGTAACGGATTATATCATCCCCACAGCCTGTGACTGTGCTCCCGTTGAAACCGTGATCATGGATAATCCATTCCCGTTGGGGCCATATGGGGCAAAGGGAGCCGGCGAACTTCCTCTTGTAGGAGGAGCACCGGCAGTAGCCCTTGCAATAGAAAATGCCATTGGGAAAAAGGTAATGAAAATACCGGCTACGCCGGAATATATTATGGAGCTTTTGGAAAATGACTGAGATTGAATTTGTTTTGAACGGCAAGAATGTAACCATTGATGTTGATCCCACGAAACGCCTGCTGGATGTACTGCGTGAGGATTTCGGATTGACCGGTGTCAAGGAAGGCTGTGGTGAAGGTGAATGCGGAGCTTGTTCTGTCCTGGTCAACCACGAAATTGTCAGTTCGTGTCTTATGCCTGTCGGAAATGCCATGGGAAAAGATATTGTTACAATAGACGGGTTTTCGAAGACGGAAAGATACAGGGTCATCCATGGTGCTTATGAAGATGAAGGGGCTGTGCAGTGCGGTTTTTGTATTCCCGGTATGGTTATTGCCACTGAATCCCTGCTGAATAAAAATCCGGATCCCACTGAGGATGAAATAAAGGATGCTCTTTCGGGGAATCTATGCAGGTGCACGGGGTACAACATGATAGTCAGTGCAGTGCTCAGGGCAGCTGAAAGGGGGAAGGGATTATGGTGAAGTCATTTATTCCCGGAACATATGAAGAAGCCCTGGAACTTCTGGATAAAAATGAAATGATTCTTATGGCAGGCGGAACGGATCTGATGGTCAAGAAAAGAAACTGGGCCGGGCTGTCTCCATTGTTTGACAAGGACGTTCTGTTTATATCTGAGCTCAGGGAGCTTAAGTATATACGGAAAAGCGGAGGTTTCATTCATATAGGAGCAATGACAACACTTGAAGATATTCTGGTCCACAGGGAAACTCCTGAAATACTCAGGAAGGCAGTTCTCCTGATGGCGTCCCCCGGAATACGCCACATTGCCACACTGGGAGGAAATATCGGCAATGCATCTCCTGCAGGTGATTCACTTCCGGTTCTTTATATCCTGGATGCAAAGATTGTAATCGATGGAAAGGGAACCGAAAGAATGGTTCCCATTGAAGAGTTCATCCTTGGTCCCGGAAAAGTTTATCTGGAAAGCCGGGAAATGATAAAGGAGATAGTAATAAATGATGTCAGGTTTGACATGATTCATTATGAAAAGATAGGCGGCCGAAAATCCGATGCAATCTCAAAGATATCCTTTGCAGGGGGTATTTCATATAAAAAGGGCAGAATTGATGAGTTCAGATGTGCTTTTGGAGCTGTTGCTCCCACAGTGGTAAGAAGCAGAAAGCTGGAAGCATCGGTGAATGGTCTTGGCGCAGAGGAAATCAAGAAGAGCTATGCTGAACTTATCAGGCCTATAGATGACCAGAGGTCAACGGCTGTATATAGAAAAAAAGTGTGCATGAATATATTGGATGAATTCTTGGACAAGGCAGGAGAGTACAAGTGATAGGTGAAAAAATACGAAGAAAAAGAAATGAACTTGGCATGAGCATGAAAAAGCTGGCAGAGAAAACAGGCCTGACATCAGGGTTTATCAGTCAGGTGGAAAGAGAGCTTGCAGAGCCATCCATTACGTCTCTTAGAAAGATAGCAGAAGCACTGGATGTAGCTGTATTTTTCTTCTTTACCGAGGAGAAGAACACAGGCATTGTTGTTAAGAAAGACAGCAGGCAAAGCAGGAATTTCCATAAATCCCACCTTACTTATGAACTTCTTTCACCTGACCTCAACAGACAGATGGAGATGTTCATGGCAACCCTTGAACCCGGCGCAGAAACCTGTGACGAACCTCTTTCACACACGGGCGAAGAAGTAACCCATGTGCTTGAAGGAACAATGTGGATACAGATTGGTGACGATGTTTACAATCTTGAAGAGGGGGACACCATTTATTATTTTTCCAGCATCCCGCACAGGATTGTAAACAACGGAAGCGGTATGCTCAGGTTCATTTCAACCATAACACCGCCGGTTTTTTGATTGGAGGAAATCATGAACACAATGCAGATGGTAAAAGTGGCAAGAGGTGATGCCAAGGCAGACCTGGTTTTGAAGAACTGCATGGTTGTCAATGTATTTACGGGTGAAATTAACCACGGTGACATAGCTGTATATGATGGTTTCATAGCCGGTGTCGGTGAATATCACGGAAAGATGGAAATTGACGTACAGGGTAAATATGTATGTCCCGGTTTCATAGATGGACATGTTCATATTGAATCTTCAATGCTTACCCCGCCGCAGTTTGCCAAGTCCGTCATTGTCAAGGGAACGACCACGGTTATCGCTGATCCCCATGAAATAGCCAATGTGTGTGGTGTTTCAGGCATTGAATTCATGCTCGACAGCAGTGAAGGGCTTCCCCTGGATGTATATATAATGCTTC
>JAFGIJ010000216.1 GCA_016929655.1 Clostridia bacterium | reverse complement strand
TGCAGTAATCATCAGTCTTAAGATACATGACTATCTCAAGGGTAACAAATACAATGGTTACAGCAATTATTGACAGATACGTAGAGTATAAATCTCCGTATGTATCAAGAATTCCACCAAGGGTAAGAGAAATCACTATGTATGATGCATTTCCGATTAAATTTCTTTTGGCAAAGTGCCTTCCTTTTATTTCAGGTGGAACAAACATATTGTTCCAATCTATATCACCGCTTCCTGCAAGAGCTCTGAAAACATGTCCGAAGAAAAAACAGGCTGCAATTAGGAAAAATTGAAATTCTCCTGTTATGAGTCTTGGAACCACAATTATCCCATACATGAACAGATACTGCATCAGACGCAGGCTTATAAGCACTTTTTTTCTGCTTTTATATTTTCTGTAAATCAAAATGGAAAAAACCTGGATGATATTAGTCAGATTCGGTATAGCTGCAAGAAATCCGATCTGACCGGCCGTTGCACCAAGAAAAAGCAGGTAGCTTGTCATGAAAATTCCACCAACGCCGTATATGCTGGTTACAAATGATAATCCAACTGCACTGGTTATGAAATATTTTCTAAATTTTCCCGCCTTCAGGGAGTACCTGATGTCCTTCAAAATCCTGCTCCTTCCTATAACTATAGTACAGGCTTTCAGAAAAAACAAGGAGCATGGTTCAATGACCTCATTTATGTTCAGCGGGTGAATAACCCAATATACCAATCAAGCACAGTAGTAGCAAAGAGTGCTGCAAACATGATTCCCACGCATAAAAACGGACCGAACGGGATCATATCCTTTCTGCCCTTTTTCCCGGCTATAATTAAAATAATGCTTATGACAGCACCTAGAAGGCTGCCTGAAACCAATGCAAGCAGCACCCCCTTCCAACCAAGAAAAATACCAGCAGCTGCCATCAGCTTTATGTCACCACCGCCCATTCCTCCCTTTGACAAAACTGCCACTAGAAGAAGCAGCAGGCTGGCTGCAAAAAAGCCGATCAGAGGTTCAAACCACATCATGGTCTGGGAAAACATATCCGGGAACAGCAGTCTTGTGCCTGAATATAGAATTCCGGTTATAAAAAGCGCTATCACCAGACCATTGGGAATAGTCATGGTCTTTATATCTATCATTGAAATCGCTACAAGGATAATTGATATGACAGCCATAAAAAGCAAATCAAGATTCAATCCAAAAACCAGATACATGACAGCATATAAGATTCCGCATAACAATTCAACCAATGGGTACTGTATTGATATCCCTGAACCGCAGTTCCTGCACTTCCCCTTCAGTATGAGATAACTTAAGACAGGAATGTTATCATACCATTTGATTCCGGTACCACAGTTACCGCAGGCTGAAGGCGGGTACCAAAGAGATTTCTTTTCAGGGATCCTGTAAATCATTACATTTGTAAAGCTGCCGGTTATCAAGCCCATTAGTATGGATACTATAAGAAAATACTCAAACAAGACTGTTCTCCCCTCTGTTACTTCTGCTATATTATACCATTGTCTTTATAATGCCAATGGCATTTTTAGATAAATCACCCTATTGAGTCTCAATTATACCAAAACTCAAATTTCCATTCTATTCTTTTATTACCAAGTTTGATATAATAGTGACATCTTAGGGGGTTAAATTATGAATATTGAATTACTCTTGCTCGAAGCAGCAGAAAAAAATGCCAGTGATGTTCATGTAACTGTTGGTATACCTGTAAAGATGCGTCTTTATGGAAAATTGATTGCCATGGATGATTATGTTGTAACCGTTCAAGACACTCATGAAATATTCAACACTCTCCTCACAGACGGTCAGCGACAGCACTTGAAAGCCCGTGGCGAATATGACATTGCCCTAACTGTAAAGGATAAGAGATTCAGGTTGAATGTTTATCGGGTTGGTAATGGCTACAGTTATGCCTTCAGGTTTCTAAATGAAGAAATTCTTTCTTTTAAAGAACTTGGATTACCAAACTGTGTCAGAGAGCTCTGCCAACTTCAATCGGGACTCATTCTGATTACAGGACCTACCGGTATGGGTAAAACCACCACTATTTCATCTATGCTCAATTGGATAAATGCAAACAGGGATGTACATATTGTTACCCTTGAAGATCCAATTGAATACATTCATAATCATAAAAAGAGTATTATAAACCAACGGGAAATTGGAAGGGACTCCAATTCATTTCCCGACGGACTGCGTTCTGCACTCCGACAGGACCCTGATATAATTTTTGTTGGTGAGATGAGGGACCTGGAGAGTATTGCAATTGCTCTTACAGCTGCAGAAACGGGTCATCTCGTATTAAGTACACTGCATACAATCGGAACCGCCCAGACGATAGATAGAATTATTGATGTATTTCCACCACACCAGCAGCCCCAGATAAAGGCTCAGCTTTCCATAGTTCTGGATTCAGTTATTTCACAGCAGTTGGTTCCTGCAGCAAAAGGCGGACGCGTTCTTGCCTATGAAGTCATGCGTTGTAATCCTGCCATCAGAACCCTCATCAGGGAAGGCAAGGCATTCCAGATACCAAATACTATCAGAACAAACAGTGCTAGCGGAATGATAACAATGGACAAGCATCTTCTGAGTCTGCATAAAAGAGGTTTGATT
>JAFGIJ010000215.1 GCA_016929655.1 Clostridia bacterium | reverse complement strand
TTTCATTTTGACCGGGTATATAATTTACAGGGCAAAATATAAAATCGACCGGGAAATGTTTGAACAGATTCTGGTTGACCTTGAAGAGCGGGGAGATATTAGGGTTGATGGTGAGTGAAACTGGTAGAAAGAAATATGATGCTGTTATAGTAGGGGGAGGAATAGCCGGACTGACTTCTGCGGCATTCCTTAGCAAATGGGGCAAAAGAGTCTTATTGTGTGAAAAGGATGAGGATGTCGGAGGTCTGATCGGAACCTTTGATTATAACGGGTTTAAGTTTGATTCAGGTATAAGGGCCACTGAAAATTCGGGTATCCTGTTCCCAATGCTGAAGCAGCTCGGAATTGAAATTGATTTTTTGGCCAATCCTGTCTCAATAGGCATTGAGGATTATATAATGAATGTCGGTTCCGGGGACAGTCTGATGGAATATCAGACTATGCTTGAAACAAAATTTCCCGGTAACATAGAAGACATTAGCGTAATAATGAATGAAATAAAGCTGATAATGGATTACATGGATATACTATATGGAATTGATAATCCTTTGTTTCTTGATTTCAAAGCCGACAGAGAATATATGCTGAAAGAAGTTTTCCCATGGGTTTTCAAGTACATTTCAAAAGTTGGCAAGATAAAGAGATTTGCACCTCCTGTTGATGAGTTTCTTGAAGGAATAACCAAAAACAGAGAACTGATAGACATAATTGCGCAGCACTTTTTCACCAAAACACCTGCCTCCTTTGCACTTAGTTATTTCAGCCTGTACATGGATTATAAATATCCACGTGGAGGAACAGGAACCATAATTAAAAAGTTGGAGGAATTTATCCTGGAAAACGGTGGAGAAATAAAAACAAACACTGAAATTGAGTACATTAATTATAAAGAAAGTTTTGTAAAGGATTCAAAAGGAAATAAGCATGAGTTTTCACAACTAATCTGGACTGCAGATAACAAGAAATTGTATGAAGTAATTGATTTAGACAATCTTAGTAACAAAAAAGAAACACAGGCTGTTATCCAAAAAAGAGAATTTCTTGCCGATAAAAAAGGCGGCGACTCAGTTTTGACTCTTTATCTGACGGTTGATCTGGAACCGGAGTTTTTCAGTAAAATAAGCGGAGCACATTTCTTCTATACTCCATGCAAGGAAGGACTCGGAAAAATTGCGTCGGGTATTGATTTGGATGAAAAAGAAAAGGTAATTGAGTGGCTGGAGGAGTTTTTCAGACTCAACACCTACGAAATATCGATACCGGTGCTAAGGGATCCCCAACTGGCTCCTCCTGGAAAAACCGGACTTATTATAAGTGTTCTTGTGGACCATTCAATGATAAAGCACATAAATGATTCCGGATGGTATGAGGAGTTCAAGGAACTGAGCAAGGAAAATATTATCAGGAATCTAGAAAACTCCATATATAAAAATATTAGTAAGAGTGTTACCGGAAGTCTTGTTTCTTCACCTCTTACACTTGAAAGGCTTAAGGGAAATACTGATGGGGCCATAACCGGCTGGGCTTTTACAAACAATGAAATGCCTGCCATAAGCAAAATGACATCAATAGCAAAATCAGTAAAGACACCACTTAAGAACATACATCAGGCTGGCCAGTGGACTTACAGTCCTGCAGGAATGCCTATATCAGTACTGACTGGCAAAATGGCCGCAGACCAGGTTAAAAAGAAGATTTAGAAAGGTTTTTCCAAACCTGTAAGTTTGAAACTTAAATCCCAGATTTGATGGGATTTTTTTTCGTTGAAAACATGGGGTGCAGCTTTTTCTTCTATTGTAAGATTAAAATACTTCCCGCTTGTTCCAATCAGCTCCGGAGATGAAGCCAGATAATATACAGACTCTCCTGAGACTGCCGGCTCTTTTAGGAAATGCCAGACAACCATCTTTAGCCAGGTTCGGTAGAGTAAACCGTTGTTGCTGCCGATTCCTGTCCTGACTCCCCCGGGATGCATTGCGTTTATTGTTACATTTGAATCTTCAAGCAATTCTGCCAGCTTGATTA
This sequence comes from Clostridia bacterium, assembly GCA_016929655.1. Classification (GTDB taxonomy): domain Bacteria; phylum Bacillota; class Clostridia; order DUPQ01; family DUPQ01; genus JAFGQE01. Next base: position 1,091 of record JAFGIJ010000215.1, on the reverse strand, counting down.
CAGTCATAATCTGAGCAGTTTTTGAAGCTCCATACCCTCGAAGACCTATATATGGTCTTTTCTTCCAATTAAGGTCATTTATATTCAGGCCACCAAATCTATGTCCCTCGGAATTTACCTGAATTATCCTGCCCTGTCTGCTATTTTTCAGAGGCTCGATGAGAAGATATGTAAAGAGGAATGAAGCCAGATGGTTTACACAGAAAACAAGTTCGAAGCCTTCTGAAGTGATTTTTTTCGTCGTAGAATGCAGACCGGCACTGTTTACAAGCACATCTATGACCTTGTACTTTTCCTTGAGTTGCTGTGCTGCATTCCGGACACTGTCAAGATTACTGAAGTCACATATAAAGATATCTGTATCAATTCCATATTCGCTATATAACTCTTTTCTGACAATTTCAGCTTTTTGCAGGTTCCTTGCGACCAATACTAGGGTCGCACCGCCTTGTGCAAATTTTTTGAGGGATTCAAGGCCGACTCCGGAAGTTCCTCCTGTAACTACACAAATCTTTCCTTCCATTTTAATGGAACTCTTTTTTTGCTCAGCTTTTCTGTTACGAAGGAATGCAAATTCATTTTTTACTGTATATTTCTTTTCCATATCAACCAAACTTCTTTCCCATGAATTTTCTGTACGGTTTTTTAAACCAGGGAATACCATTGAATATATCTCCCCATAGATCATAATAATCCCTTTGCATGGCTATTTTTCCCTCATCATTCAATACCAGTTTAGTACTTCCAAAAATAGGAGTACTCGGATATTTCTTGAACATCATGGTCATCTTCCAATCCATGATAATTATGTTTTCCTCTTTTACTATGGATTCAATGTCCATTCTAAGTTCCTTGCATCTGTCGGTAAGACGGTTGCATAGGGCTATGAAGCCATCAATGCCCTCGATTCTTTGTATTGAATCCTGAAATACAATATCATCGCTGTAGTACTTGAATATATGGGACCAGTCAGGTTTTCCGTCTGTATTATAGGTCTTTGACCACAGATAGAGGACATTTTCCTTTGTAAGCTCAAGTCTTTCGTTATTATTGGAATCAGACATTTTTCCCTCCGAATTTTTTCTCATATA
>JAFGIJ010000046.1 GCA_016929655.1 Clostridia bacterium | reverse complement strand
ATCCACTGCCATGGAAAAATCAAGGATGTCCTTGATGATTTCCTGATGACAGATGCAATGGCAATGGATCCATGTGAACCACCTCCGGACGGAAATGCTGACCTTGCTTATCTAAAGAAGAAGTGCGGTGATAGATTCTGTCTCATGGGAGGGATGGAACTTCATGAACTTGAAAACTCATCACCACAGAGAGTGCGTGAAATTGTCAGACAGTCAATTGAAATGGCCAAGGGAAAAACGGGTTATATAATGCTGGCTACAGCAGCTCCAATCAATACTCCTTTATCAGAAAAAACAAAAAGAAATTACATGGAAATGATAGAAGCCACAATTGAATATGGTAAATACTGAGCAAATATAACAGCCATCCAACGGAAAACCATTACAAAACGGTCACGTTATCCGTCGGATGATGTGTACGAAACGATCACGTTATCCATGGGATGACAGTTACAAAAAAAGAACCACCCGTTAGTGAGTGGCTCTTTTTGAATTAAATTAGAGTTTGTTTTCTTCGACGTAGCGCTTTATCTTGCTGGTAGTGGTTTTTACAAATGGCTCATTTCTAATGATAAGATCTTTGATTTTCTTGTAATCAATGAGTCTTGAATTAACATCCCTGACAAGTTCCCTTAGCTTCGATTCAACCAGTTCAGGTGAACGTTCCTTGAACTCAGCATCAAAGGCTTCTAAATCAGGGAATACTGACAATGTGATAACTTCTTCCCTGGAATTCTCTTCAATTCTCCCAAAGACCATTGATTCAGCTACATAGGGCGATGTATTCACTAAAAGTTCAATTTCCTCAGGGTATATGTTCTTACCGTTCTGAGTAACGATTACACACTTCTTTCGACCGGTAATATATATAAAACCTTTCTTGTCCATGTAACCCATGTCTCCGGTGTGGAAATATCCACCTTCAAAAATTTCTTTGTTGAGTTCCGGTTCATCCAGATAACCTTCAAAGATATTGGGTCCCTTTGCAACGATTTCACCGATGCCTTCTTCATTGGGTTCCCAGATTTGAATTTCAACTCCGGGTATTGCCTTGCCTGCTGCAGAATCCACAAAATCAGTGTCACTGTTAAGTGCTATAATCGGTGAACATTCGGTCAGACCATAACCCTGGAAAAAATCAAGGCCGATGTTCCTGAAAAATTCAGCAACTTCCGGTGATATTGCTGCAGCACCGCTTATGAACATTCTGATTGAGCCACCCAGGCCATCATATATTGTCTTGAACAATTTTCTTCTGACATCTATTCCAAGCTTCATAAGGAAATTCGATATTTTGAGAGCGGTTCTCATTTTTTTTGCAGAACCTGCAGCTTCGGCTTTTTTCCATAATTTTTTGTACATGTTTTCAAACAGAAGGGGAACGCCCAGCATTATTGTTGTACCTGAGTCCTTCATATTGTCAACAATATATTTCAAGCCTTCGCAGAATGCCACAGAACAACCCATATACATCGGGCACAGAAAACCGCAGGTACACTCATAAGTGTGATGCAAAGGCAATACTGATAAGAATGTATCGGACTCGTGAAGCTGAATAAGTGTAACCATTGACATTAGATTGGATGCTAAATTGTGATGCGAAAGTTTAGCAGCCTTTGATTTTGAGGTAGTTGCAGAAGTAAAAAGCAATATTTTTGTAGCCATTGGGTCAATTACTGCTTTTGTATAGCGGGTATCACCGCCTTCTTGCAAAGCTCTGCCTTTTTCAATCAATGCATCATAAGAGATGAATCTTCCTTCTTCATCTTCCTTTGCAATATCCATTCCAATGAAATACTTTACTCCAGGTGCAGATTTGGCGGCTTCTTCAATCTGTTCTTTCTTTTTCCCGGAAAACAAAATCGCAGCAGGTGAGCACCTTTCAATGATGTTCATGATTTCATTTACCGGAAGTTCCTTGTCTATTGGAACAACAGTTCCCACACCATTGACTACTGCCAGATAGGAAGTAACCCACTTGTATCTGTTCTCACCCATAACACCGATTAACTCGTCGGAAAGACCAAGATCAACCAGGGCAGTACCAAGATATTCAACCTCTTTTACATAATTACGGTAGGTGACTGTTTCATATTTACCGGTTTCCTTGCTTTTCTCAAGGAAGAGGGGGTTGTCTCCATATAATTCCAGACCGCTGTAAAGAAGATCCCTTAAGTCAGTAATCGGTCTGTTTTCATGGATTGGATCAAAACCTATTCTCATATTTTTTCCTCCGCTTCAACATATAAAATATTTCTGTGATATGAATATTGTAGCATAAAAAAAGGAGTGCCATCAAGGCACTCCCAGGCGAGGTCAATCGCTATTACTGCTTGTTTTCATCAACATATCTTTTTATTTTGCTGGTAGTGGTTTTAACAAACTCTTCATTTCTGATTTTTACATCCTTGATCTTCTTATAATCCACTAGTTTTGAATTTACTTCCTTGATCATTTCACGAATCTTAGCTTCGACAAACTCCGGATCGGACTTGCCGAACTCAGCAGCTATGGCTTCAACGTCAGGATAAACTACAGCATTAATATATTCTTCCTTTGAACCTTCAAGGATTTTTCCGTATACCATTGATTCTATTACAAATGGATATGTGTTTATAAGAAGTTCTATTTCTTCAGGATATATATTCTTGCCATTCTGGGTTACGATAACACTCTTTTTCCTGCCCGTGATGAATACAAAGCCTGCATCATCCATATAACCCATATCACCGGTATGGAAATAACCGCCCTCAAAGATTTCATCATTGAGTTCGGGTTCACCAAGGTATCCCACAAACACATTGGGACCCTTTGCAACAATCTCTCCGATTCCTTCTTCATTCGGCTGCCAGATCTGAATTTCAACCCCCGGTATGGCTTTGCCTGCAGAAGCATCGATGAAATCAGTATCACTGTTTACTGACAGTATAGGAGAAGTCTCCGTGAGTCCATAACCCTGGAAGAAATTAAGTCCTATATTCCTATAAAACTCGGCGATCTCAGGGGTCATGGCTGCAGCTCCGCTGATGAACATCCTTATGGTTCCGCCCAACCCTTCATAAATGGAATGGAATAATTTCTTTCTGACATCAATCCCAACCTTCATCAGGAAATTGGATATTTTAAGGGCAGTCCTAAGTTTCTTGGCAGAACCACTCAATTCAGCTTTTTTCCACAACTTCTTGTACATTCCTTCGAAAAGCAGTGGAACACCAAGCATAATGGTTGAGCCGGATGCTTTGAGGTCCTCCACAATGGTTTTAAGGCTTTCACAAAATGCTATCGATGCGCCCATGTATATAGGAATCAAAAATCCGCATGTACTTTCAAATGTGTGATGTAGCGGAAGCAAAGACAGGAATCTGTCGCTAGAATCCATGTAGATGACTGTTGTGGCTGACATTACATTTGAAACCAGATTCCTCTGTGAAAGATTAGCTGCCTTTGACTTTGAAGTTGTTGCAGAAGTAAAGAGAAGTATGGTAATTGCTTCGGGGTCAACGGTTGCATCAAGGAAATCCCTGTTACCCTTTTCAATCTCTTCCTTTCCCATTGCGATAACGGCATCGTATGAAAGGAATCTGTCATCGGCCTCAGATGGATCCAGATCCATTCCAATGAAATATTTGACAGATTTGGTCCTTTTGGCAACTTCCTTCATTTCTTCGGTTTTTTTACCCGAATAAATGATTGCTTCCGGTTCAACCCTGTTTACGATGTTCATTATTTCATGGATAGGAAGCAATTTGTCAATCGGAACCACAGTTCCCACACCGGTAACAATGGCCATATATCCAACCGCCCATCTGTAACGGTTTTCACCGGTTACAGAAAGATTGGCACCCTTTAGACCCAGTTTCATCAGGGCCGTTCCCAGGTATTCAACTTCTTTGACATATTCTTTATATGTGATTGTGTCAAACTCTTTTGTTTCTTTGTTTTTTTCGAGAAACAGGGGATTGTCAGCAAAAGACTCAAGCCCACTGTAGAGCATATCCCTTATATCTGTTATTTCTCTGGCACCCGTATATATCGGATCAAACCCCTTGCGCATATGCACCTCCATAAGAATTATTTGTACAACAATGTATTCATGGAATAGTGTATCACATGTTATAAGGTTTTAACAGTACATTATATGACTTGGTATTAAATTATGCCTTGGCAGCGTTTGTTATTCTGAAAACTATAGGATTCGGCCAGTCGCGCGATGAATAAGGCCTGTAAGTTCTCATTGCATCAATGTGCAGCCCATCAGCATCCTGAGTGAAGTGGGTCCTGGTGTCGGCTTCAGGGTGATGCTCCAGTACTTTACCTGATTGGCCGACTATTTCAATCTCTGTTTTGTCAGTTGCCCTGACACTTTTGATGGTGTGCTGCTGCCTTTCGCCATGTCTCCAGGGATTATTCATACAGAATACATAAACAGTGTCAGTATTCTTTTTTCTTGTAAAGAAATAGTTACCTTCAGAAGGCACGTGCCATGGCCTGACCTCATATATTGCTTCTTCATTGAAGAACATAAACAGGCCTATTTCCTGCAGAAGTCTTTCCTGCTCATGGGGAATTTCACCGTAATGATTCGGTGAGATGTTTATGACCAGATTGCCGCCCTTTGCCCTTGTTTCAATCAGCAGGGCAAGAAGTTCATAACCTGTTCGGTATTTTTCGTTGGTTGCTTTATAGTTCCATGAATTACCCATGTAGTAGCAGGCTTCCCATGGTTCATCAACGATTTCATCGGGCAGATTAATTTCAGGGGTCGGCATTTCACTTCTTGATATAACGGCATCAGGATTGAGTTCCCATACAACTTTTTTAAGATTTGCAGGCGGCCCGTCAAAGAAAACTGTGTCTACTTTTTCGCACAATCCGAAGATTTCACGAAGCTGCATCTCATTGTATTCAATCAGTCCGGGATTATTGTCAGGAATAACTTCCGGCGTCATGAAGTGGAGTTCCTTGCCTGCATTAAGGCACCATGTAAAATCCAGTGGTGAGAAGTAAATACCTGTGTTTATTCCTACCGCCCTGAAGGATGCCATTACCTCTTTGGTAACATTTCTTCCCAGGGGAGTATTCATGACATTGAAATCCGTAGATTTTGTTTCAAACATGCAGAAACCACTGTGATGTTTTGTTGTAAAAAGGGAATAACGCACTCCGGCTGTTTTGGCAAGCCTCGCCCAGTCATCAGGATTGAACCTGTGGGGGTTGAAAAGTGAAGGTAATTCCTTATACATTTTTCTGAGAGGTTCCTCACCGGCACCTATCATCCAATGGGATATTACAGAACCGATGATTGAATCAAGGCTCCAGTGAATGAAAAGTCCCAGACCCTGGTCAAGGAACCACTCCTCGCGTTCAGGCTTATTGCCCCTGCTTCTCTCAAGCTTATCAATGGTATTGTCTACAAAAATCCTATTCAATTTATCAGTCATGGTATACCTCCGTCCTGTAAATTATATTTCTACTTACAAATCAAGTAAAGGCGGAATAACAGGAATTTTGTTGTATAATTACATCATCACATTTTTTAAGGGGTTAACTTATGTCAGCGACAGTCAAAACAGCCATAGTGGGTTGTGGCAACAGGGGAAGAACTTACGCCGGATATGCCCTGGAATATCCTGAAGAGATGAAAATTACCGCAGTAGTCGAACCCAATGAATACAGGCTCAATTTGACCGGGGATATGTTCAGCGTACCAAAGGAAATGAGATTCAAGGACCTTGATGATTTTCTTGCAGCAAAAATAAAGCTTGATGCCGTAATCAACGGAACAATGGATGATGCCCATTATGTGACCGGTATGAAAATCATGAAGGCCGGTTACAACATGCTCATAGAGAAACCGGTCTGCCTGACCAAAGAGGAACTTATGGAAATGTACAGGACCTCCGTTGAAATGGGCGTTGTAGTTATGGTCTGCCATGTTCTCAGATATGCTCCATTCTATGTTGAAATCAAGAAAAGGATACTTTCAGGTGAGCTGGGAAGGATTCATTCAATGGTTACAGAGGAGAATGTAAGTTTCCATCATATGGCAAGTGCCTTCATCAGAGGCAAATGGTCAAATTATGATAAATGCGGTTCACGTATAATGATGTCCAAATGCTGTCATGACCTTGATATCATAACCTGGATGAAGAGCGGCATTGCCCCGGTTTATGTTTCAAGTTTCGGCGGGTTGTTTAATTTCATTGAAGAAAACGCACCTGAAGGTTCAGGGAAAAATTGTCTTACGGACTGCAGGATTGCCGGTGATTGTGAGTATGATGCAGGGAAAATGTATCTTGACAAGGAAACCTGGGGATATTATGCAAGGGAATATCTTGATGAATTTGAAGACAGGGATACAAAAGAGCGCCTTGAATGGTCTTTAAAGGAGAAAAACCCATTTGGGAAATGCATCTGGAGGACTGACAACAATGTAAATGACCACCAGACTGTAATAATAGAATTCGAGGACGGCTGCACAGTCAGTCATAATCTTATAGGAGCTGCAGCAAAACCCTGCAGAACCATACATATTGTGGGAACCAAAGGAGAAATTTACGGTGAAATGGAAAAGGGTAGGTTTGTGGTAAGAAAACCCGATATGAATCAGCCGGAATTCTTCAGTGAGGAAGTAGTTGACATAAATGTCAATGGAGAGGGACATGGTGGAGGTGACGCAAGGCTTTCAGAGGATTTTGTTAAATTCATAAGGGGAGAAGCTACATCTGTTTCCACCACATCCCTTGGAGATTCCATTTATGGTCATCTGATAGGATTCAATGCCCAGGAAGCCCTGGAGGAAAGAAAAGTATCCAAAATAGAGAGGTTATAATGAACGAATTATTAAAGAAACTGAATAAAGCTGCTGACTTTATCAAGAAAACCATAGGCTCTGATCCGGACATCGGGATGGTGCTTGGCTCGGGTCTTGGAGTACTTTCTTCCCAGGTAGCGGATCCAGTGGTCATTGACTATAAGGACATACCGGAATTTCCTGTTTCAACTGTTCAAGGCCATGCAGGCGAGCTGGTGTATGGGACTTTGGGAGGTAAAAAGATCCTGGTCATGAAGGGTCGGTTCCACTATTACGAGGGATATGAAATGGAAATGGCGGCTTTTGGAATACGTGTCATGAAATTGCTTGGCATTGAAAATGTAATTCTGACCAATGCAGCCGGAGGTATTAATGAATCATATGTCCAGGGGTGCCTGATGATTATTACAGACCATATTGGTTTCTTTGGTCCGTCGCCTCTCAGAGGTCCAAATATAGAAGAATTCGGCCCCAGGTTTCCTGATATGACTGAAATCTATGACAGAGGACTTGTTAAACTTGCAGAGGAGTGTTCAAGGAAACTGAAGATACAGGTAAACAAAGGAATTTACTGCTTTGCACAGGGTCCTCAGTATGAAACACCTGCTGAAATCAGGGCGATGCGAATCATAGGAGCTGATGCAGTCGGTATGTCAACGGTACCTGAGGCAGTTGCTGCAAACCATGCGGGAATGAAGGTCCTTGGAATTTCGTGTATTACAAATATGGCTGCTGGTATGTCAGGGGAAAAGCTTTCACATAAAGAAGTCATGGAAACATCTGAAAGAGTCCGGGGTGAGTTTCTTGAATATATCAAGGATATAGTAGTCAGGATGGAGGTTTGAAAATGGAATATTTGATAAGAGATATAAATATGGCAGAAGAGGGCAAACAGAAGATTGCCTGGGTCCGGGGAAGGATGCCCATTCTACGGGGTCTTGAAGAAGAATTTGAGAAGGAAAAACCTTTCAAGGGACTTAAGATAACAGTTTCAGTGCACCTTGAAGCCAAGACGGCATATCTTGCGAAGGTTTTGCATGCAGGCGGAGCCCATGTCAGGGT
>JAFGIJ010000214.1 GCA_016929655.1 Clostridia bacterium | reverse complement strand
TATGCCCAAAAAATATCATATAGTGAATTGAACGGATTGTTTCTTTCAACCGGGACAACATAATCGATTAATCCGGATTCTTGAACTAATTTCGCCAATTCATAAAAATCTGACAATGTAGTAGGTATATTGCCTGCTAACTCGTTAAGGATTTCCCTGTTATAAATTCTTAGCCTCATCTGATCACCATAAGGCTTATATTGTATTGGAATAGCCCATGTATCCACACTTATTTTCGCCGCTGTTTTATAATCATCAGGCAATGACTGCCATATTATATTACTTTCAAGATAATTACTTATCGGAACAGCATATTGATTTATATCAGCAAACAAGGAATTGAACTCTCCATTGTACAGTGCTAAGATTCCTTGAAGATTTCCACTTTTCCGTAAACTTTCTAGTTCCCATAATCCATTATCAGCAGTCTGAAGCACCGGATCAAGCTGGATATTATATGTTGCAAGAATATAATCCCGCCAGGCTTGGTCAGATATTTTTTGTATCTTCTTGTAATATATAGTGAATTCTATTAACTCAGTAAAATCAATTGGCTTTGAATTGTTCAGGGAGGATATATATGGATTCTCATCAATATGATTAGAAGACGGATTATTCCTGCAACCAGGGATTATAGTTATTACTAATATAAGAACAATAATCATAAAATGTTTCATAGCTTTTGCGACTTTCATATTGCGTCCCTCCTTTAATATAACATAATAAATTTTTACATGCTTTATAAAAGGTTGGCTATGTATATTATACTAATTTTAAAATATGTTTTGGGCCAATATGTCAAATAAGGCGAGTTTCATGTCAAATCATCCAATTTTAGCGTTTTTTGCCGATTAGACACGTAACTGACCCGATTCTACAAGTACACAGGCTGTTTAATCTAATTTTTCTTTTAATTAAAACGAAAAGCGTCGGAAATAATCCGATTATTAAAAGAAACAAGATAAATGCTCACATCCATCTTGTCTCCTCAACCCCGAAATATCTAACTCGTTAACTCAACCCTACCCCAGTTTTAGGAATTGCTATGTTCCCATATGCGAGCGAAACACTGTTTTTTATCATCAGCCGGGAATATGTAAAATTACCTGGTTTCAGAAAAGCCTTTAAATAAGGCACTTTTTAGTCTTGCTTATTTTAAACCCTTGACATCAATACCACCGTCTCCACATGGCTTGTAAATGGGAACATATCCACAGGTTGTACTTTTCCGATACTGTATCCAGTGTTATCACACAGAATCTTCAAATCCCTCGCCATGGTTGCAGGATCGCATGATACATAAATGATTTTCTGAGGACCCATCTCAATAATTGTATCAAGAAGAACCCTTTCACAGCCTTTTCTTGGAGGATCTACCACAACTACATCGGGCTTTCCATGTTTATCCTTAAGCTCCCCCGCCACTTCCTCGGCAAGTCCAAGCTCGAATTTAATATTTTTAAGATTGTTGTTTTTTGCATTGATCCTTGCATCCTTTACAGCAGATCCAACAGACTCAACACCTATTACGTTACCAGCTTTCTTTGCAAGGTACATTCCTATGCTGCCAACACCACAGTAAAGGTCATAAACCATTTCCTTTCCTGTAAGAGCTGCAAGTCTGCCGATGGTTTGATAAAGATATTTTGTCTGCTCCTTGTTTACCTGGTAAAAACTGTTCGGTGAGATGATATAGTCAATACCAAGTAGCCTGTCCATTATGAATGGGTCACCGTACAGAGCTATGTTTTTATCACCCAGTATTGTATTTGTTTCCTTTGTGTTTATATTCAGGACAACAGATTTTATATTGCCGAATTTTTCCATTAAATCGTTTATCCAGCTGCCAAGCTCCGGATTAGCCTTTGCTGATACAATTATCATCATGATTCCCTCAGTGCCGCTTCTGAAAACGACATGTCTGATATCATCATTAAGATATGCCTTTGAGTAATTCATGATTTCATTAACATCGTCTGGTTGAATTGCACACAATCTATGCTCAACTATCGTGTTACTTCTTTTCATATAGAATCCAGCGCGCCCATTGCTGACAGGATACTGAACTTTGTTCCGATATTTGTATGGGAATTTCATGCCCTTTGTATGGGCAACATCTGCTTTACTGAATCCTCCTATTCTTTTTATACAGTCCTTTACATAGTTTTCCTTGAATTTTAGCTGGATATTATATCTAAGGTGCTGCATGCTGCATCCACCGCATTTGCTGTAAACCTTGCAAAACGGCTCAACCCGCTCCTCAACCGCATGTATTATCTTATAAATATTTGCGATTGCATAACTCTTTGTTTTATAGACAACCTCGATTTCAACATCTTCACCGGTAATTGCTCCATCTACAAATACAACAAAGCCATCAATCCTTGCTACACCCCTGCCTTCATGGGTCATATTGTCTATATGAACCTCATAATGCGCACCGGGCCATATTTTTATCAGTTTTGAATAATAATCGAGTGCTTCCTTTGAACCTTTATACCAAACCAACTTGTCATCTTCAGCTTTTTGTCTCGTTCCATCAAGTGACATAAGCACGGCCATATCCAGATCTGTTTTAGCTATTTTACGCAGATTTTTAACACCGGGAAATTCCCTGCTTTCTTCTATGGCATCTGCAATGAAAATAATCTTTTCCAGCAAAGTCATGTCTGCCCTGCCGAAAACATGGTATTTAATTGCATTGAGAATCTCTTCATCCTCTATTCCATACTCTTCCTTGGCTACAATCACCCCGGCGGGTCCATGGAGGACTTTCGGGACCTTTTCGAGCTCCTGAAGATTGTTTTCATCAATAAGCATCTGTTTTTGAATTTCTGTATCAAGATGTTTAGCGCAGTCATGCAATAATCCGGCTATTTCAGCCTTTTTTTCATCGCATCCATAGATCTTAGCCAACCTGACAGCAGCCTCTGCAGTCATTATAGTATGGTTGTATCTCTCTTCCCCTAAGCTATCAAAAAGCTTCTTCTTCATTTTATCTATTTTCATAAGACTATTGTACCACAATTCATGGACTTCCCCAAAATTACTATGTTTTATAACCATAACAAAACCGGGCATTACCTGCCCGGTTCCATATCTTCCAAAGAGTATCAGTATCCGTAGTTTGAAGCTATTTCCTCGAATTGGTTGTGGTAAAGAATATCGTTATCAAGATGTTGTTCAAACAGTCCGAGTGTTTCGAACAAAAGAGCATTCACTGCAGTTCTATCAACTTCATCACCTTCCAGTAAAGCCCTGATTTCATCCTTGATTTCTGTCATTCTGTCCCTGACTTCCAGTTGTGCAGATTTCTTTTCCTCTGCAACCAAACTGAATTCAGCCCTCATTGCTGCGATGTTATCCTTAAGTTCTTTATACAGTCCTCGCGCTTCGGTCTTTTCAATTTCACCGCTTTCAAGAGCATCCTCTATTTCCTTGTGATCCTCTCTGATTGCTTCAATCATTTCTTCCCTGTCTTCCAGGGCACTTAAATGGAATTCCCTGTGCTCCTGCCATACTGAATCAAGTTCCTCAACCCCTTCTGGATAGTACTCTTCAAACAAATGCATTAACCTTCTCTGGGTCTTCTCAATCTTCTCCCTTCTGGTTTCAGAACCAGCAAGGACCTTGGCCTTGTCTACCATTTCTGAAGATGCCGCAAATACTCCAGCGGAAACAGAAAGAACCAGTACCACCACCATTGCTATTACAAGAATTTTCTTTTTCATTGTTTCTCCTCCTTTGGTTTGTTCATACCTATATGCTACACACCAAATGTGGAAAAACTGTATAAATATATGGAGAAGTGTGTGTTTTCAGACATTTCCAAGGAAGTCCGCCATTTGTTTAATCTGATTTTCGATGCTTCCTTCAATAAATTCGCTTTTAGGCTTTCCATCTTCATCAAATGCCTTCCAGATTTTTTTGATGAAAACCTCTTCCTCCAAAGGCACCAGCCCGATTACGTCAAAGACATCCTTCAGATATTTCCTGGCATAAGAAGCACCGCTTCCACCATATCCAACAAGACC
>JAFGIJ010000045.1 GCA_016929655.1 Clostridia bacterium | reverse complement strand
GGGCCTCCTTTGTGCCAACTAAAAAGAAGTTCACTGAACTTCTTTTCTTAACGTTGTCACCCCTCACGGGTTCGAGTCCCCTAGATATAAAAAAAGAACCTAAAGGTTCTTTTTGGTGCCGAGGGTGGGACTCGAACCCACACGAAGTTGCCCTCACAGGATTTTGAATCCAGCGCGTCTGCCAATTCCGCCACTTCGGCATGCCAGAACATTTTAACATAGCAACATAACCATTTCAATAATTACTTATACTATAAACGTGCCATTTTTACTGCAATGTCATATGCAAATACCAATTCTTCAATACTGCAGTGTTCCTGAACAAAATGTGTGGTGCAGAATATCCATCTTTTACCCTTCAATAATCCGAAAACCCTCTCAATTTCGTTCCTGACATTTTCAAAGTCACCAAACCCAAGGGTTGTTTGAATACAAAGTCCACCCATGATACCAAAATCATTGGAGTAATCCGATAAATAAGTATCATATGACATGCCGGCGGCTTCCTGCCATGGGTGTAGTACATCAAACCCAAGTTCCCGGACTTCGGGCAGTACCCTATTAATGTTTCCATCAGAATGAAGGCTTAGGAATGTTCCGGTTGATTTTACATAATCTGCAGTAATTTTTGTGTTGGGTAATATCATATCAAGCCACATTTCTTTGCTGAACATCAAATCGTTCTGTGCACCCCAATCGTCTGAAATATGAATCATATCCATACCTAGTTCAATTATTGCCTCCGCATACTTCTTGTTCCACTCTGCCTGGCGTTTATAAACCTCTTTCATCATTTCTTTTTCAACCATCATCTGAATCATATGGTTTTCCATGCCGAATACTTCATTGTGAAATTCAAAGATACCAGGAGTCTGCATATAACAAAACCGTCCTCTGTCAACCTGATAATATTCCAGCGATTTTTTGACATTAAACAATGCTGTTTCGTCATCCGGAGGTTGCATCGGTATATCAAGAACCATTTCCGGTGTTATCTCTGTTCCTGATTCAATCAATTCCGTGAACTGATCTTTTTTGTATGGTTTCGGTCCTCCAAAGATATGCGCAAGGTCAAAATCATACTTGTCTTCAAAATTTCTTACGGATCCAAATTCTTCAGAAATTTCTTTATCCAGATTAGCTGAAACCCATCCGTAAACAGGTGTTCTTCCATCGCTATCTCCTTTAATTGCCTTTGCAACCATTTCTCTCTTGTTCATCGTTTACCCCATTTAGCTATTGTCTTTCTTTGCAATGAATATGTTATACCCAATTTTTAAAACAGCTGCTATCGGTATTGCCAATACCACTCCCCAGAAACCAAAAGCCAGGCTGCCTATAATTAAGACACATATAATAAGCATTGGTTTTAAATCCACTGCTTTTCCTACGACTAAAGGCAGAAGTACAAACTGCTCGAGGAGCTGTAACAGCAAGGCCGTCAAAGATGTATATAACGCAAAAATTGGTTCAAAGAACACAATTATAACTGCACACACTATAAGACCGATCCAAGGACCTATCATTGGGACTAAATTAGTCACTGCCAAAATCAATGCCATCAACCAAGCCATGTCTATGCCTAGAATCTTGAAAATTATAAATGCAAGTATTCCTATTATCGCACTTGTAACAATTTTGCCAACAACATATTTCCCAACGCTTTTTCCGGATTCAACTATGAATCTTTCTGTCTTCTCAATGAAAGCTCTTTTAGGATTCGGTTCATTTTCCATAGATAACTCCCCTGCAGTTTCTCATAATGATCCTTTCAATCCGATTTCCTCTGCAACAGTACACATACCCTCAAGGGTCAGTGTCATGACTTTATCCAATTCCATTCCCATCATTTCCGCACCTTTTTCAACCAGTGCCCTGTCTACTCCTGCTGCAAAACTTTTAGTTTTCCATTTTTTCTTAATTGAATTAAGCTGCATGTCAAGGATACTTTTACTTGGCCTCATCAACGCAGTTGCTGCAATGAGACCAGTAAGTTCATCTATTGTAAAGAGTACTTTCTCCATGAAATGAATTGGCTCTGCATCTGAGCAGATACCCCATCCATGGCTTATGACGGAATAGATATATTCCTCAGGCCAATTATTCTCACGCAATAGTTTCTCTGTCATCCTGCAATGCTGTTCTGGAAACTGCTCATAGTCCAAATCATGTATCAGACCGATAACGCTCCATTTATCAACATCTTCAGCATAAAGTGAAGCAAAGTATTTCATAACCCCTTCAACTGCCAGTGCATGCTTCACAAGAGAATCACTCTTGTTATATTTTTTTAATAGTTCCAGTGTTTCTTCACGTGTTGGTAAATATTGTTCCATCTATATTACGATCCTTTCACATATCAAAAACCAATTACTCCTGTATGGAATTTGCTATTTTCATTTCATTCTCACATAGGACTATTATAACAAAACTATTATGATATAATAACTGAAAAAATGTGAGGCTATTATGAATTTTGTTCCAGATTACAAGCATATTGTAAATGCAGCCTTGAATACCAAACCTACCAGAATCCCCTTCTATGAACATCAGATTTCTGAGGTAATAATTTCCAAGGTCATGAACTGTGAATTAGCTGCTCTGTCAGAATACGCAGATAATGAACTTGACGAATATTTTAGAGTTTATTGTGCCTTTTTCAAAAAGATGGGATACGATACAGTCAGCTTTGAGAGAATTCTATCCGGTATAATGCCCGGCAATGGTGCACTATACGGTCATGCTGAAGGATGTATTAAGACTTATGAAGATTTTGAAAAATATCCCTGGGATGAACTTCCTGAAATATATTTCTATGAAAACAAGCGGTATTTCGAAGCACTTGAGAGAAATATGCCGGAAGGCATGAAGGCAATAGGTGGAATCGGGAATGGTATTTTTGAGTGTGTACAGGATATAACAGGATATATGAATTTATGTTATATCAAAGTTGATGACCCAACACTTTATGAAATGTTGTTTAAAAAGACAGGTGAAGTACTATTTAAAATCTGGACGAAATTCATAGAAACTTACCAAGACCTTTTTTGTGTCGTGAGAATGGGTGATGACCTTGGGTTCAAGACCAATACCTTACTGCCCCCCGAGGATATAATTGATTACATAATACCCGGTTACAAAAAAGTAATTGACCTTGTACATGCCAACGACCGCCCATTTTTGCTGCATAGCTGTGGAAACCTTTTTGAAATAATGGAAAATCTCATATCAGCAGGCATTGATGCAAAGCATTCAAATGAAGATGAGATAGCACCAATGGACATCTGGTATGAAAAATATGGTGATAGAATTGGAAATTTCGGTGGTATAGATGCAGATATACTCTGCCGCTGCAAAGAGGATGATATCCGAGCTTATGTTACAGACATATATTATAAATCACTCAAAGCAGGAGGTGTGGCTCTTGGTTCAGGAAATTCCATTCCCTCCTACACACCGGTTGAAAACTATCTTACAATGATTGATGTTTTGAGGGAACTCAGACAGAGCTGAAATCACAGTCCCTGTATTCTTCTTCAATCATGCTTAGGTCAACATCATAAATGACTTTGATATCATTGAATATGGAATCAAGGATTTCAATTCCGTCTTCATTGCTTAATTCAATACATTTAATCAGATGTGCTATATGGTATTCCCAGGGCATTATCCGGTTTACTTCTTCTAGCTTTCTTATTCCATCCATATTCGCTCCGTTCCAGACAAATTCGCAGTACTCATCCCCTCTTGTCTGAATTGAATTAACTCCAAGCTCAAGTAATTCATTGAACCCTTTGACAAGAGCTTTGTCTACAAATCTGCAGTAGTATTCTCCTTCAGAAACAAAGCCAAATTTTTCCCATTCAGCATGCCAAGGACACTTGTAAACCCTGGTAACTGCAGGAATTCCTTTTTCTGCAATCCTTATATCCATTGTTCCTTCGTCTGATGTCCATTCACCGAAACTCATATAAGTTTCCATTGAACCATCGAATCCGGCCAACCCTGCTCTTTGCCTCATTCTTGCTCCGCGTTGGTTGCCATATAAATTAACCATAGATTCAATTATAGGATCTGCTTCGTCACCAAGCATGTTTTTAAGTTTTCTTACATATAGTCCAAAAACCATTGCATGTATGCCTGGATGAATTTTTACTTTATGTTTACCAGCCAGATTTTTACCATGAGCTGATATCAGCCTGAGACAGGTCTTAATAACCTTAGGCATTGAATTGACTTTTCTTTTTAAAAAATCAAATGAACAGCCGTCAATTAATATTTCATGAAGCCGTATTCCTTTTTCAAAGACACCACCCCTTGTTGAATGAGAATTCATATCTGCAGTAAGTTCCATTTCGTCTGATT
Organism: Clostridia bacterium; assembly: GCA_016929655.1. GTDB lineage: Bacteria > Bacillota > Clostridia > DUPQ01 > DUPQ01 > JAFGQE01. The sequence continues at coordinate 13,807 of JAFGIJ010000045.1, read as the reverse complement.
CTATAATCAGATGAAATATCAGTTTGTTTCTTTCCCTGACAATTCTTTTAGCCTTTTCTATGTTTAAACCTGAATCTATTAGGAAATCAATTACAGAAGCTGAAACTTCATAGATATATTCCTCTAATCTTCCTGAATTAATTGCATCCTTATGGTGCTTAAATTCCAGTAATCTTGCAGCATTTATTATGCGATGAGGCCAAAGGTCAATCATAACGTACGCAGCAAGCACGTCCATTATTTCATCAGTTTTGACTTCGATGGTTCCCCCCAACGGTTTTAAAAAATCCCTGAGTCTTCTTTTTTTCATTTTATCGAACTGTGTTCTGTCCGGATATGTAATGGTCGAATATCCTTCTTTGCCTTTCAAAGGCATCCCGCCGATTTCATTGACCATATTAGGCAGTATATTACATACGAATACATCATCTCCAAGAATATCCCGATAGTATTCGCCACCAGGAGATGGAGGAAATGCATATATATCTGGTTTTATACTGCATTCATTAAAATAAATTAAAAGTTCTGTTTCAATTATTCCTTTTGCAACATTAGGCGGTGGAGCAAAAAGTATGATATCGGGCTTAAGTTCTCTTAGCGCAGATATATTATCATCCAGTAATATTTTAAATGGGTATTTCCTTCGTTTCTCATTTATCGTTTCCCGGTCAGCAGTTATTGCGATAATATTTGTACTGATATATTCTTCACTGACAAATTCCTTCATGCAATCAAAAAGATAGCCCATCAGGAAACCGAATCCTATGATTACCATCTTTGTTTCACTATATTTTTTCATACTTTCCTCCCAAAAAAGTCGGGCGGGTTCCGGGGATGGAACCCGCCCTTAAAGAGATAGAGAAAGAGGGTTATTTCAAAAATTTATCAATTTCTTTTCTATAGGGCATTGAAGGTGCTGTTCCGGGTTTTGTAACAGATAGGGCGGCACCGGCATTAGCAAAGTCAGCTGCTTCATCTATTGTCATACCTTCCAGTAATCCAGCTGCAAAGCATCCATTGAATGCATCTCCGGCTCCTGTTGTATCAACTGTTTTTACATTATATGCCGGAACCTTGCCGTTCATTATACTGTTCTTAATATATACACCCTGTTTGCCAAGAGTAATTATTACATTCCTGACACCCTTTTTAAAAAGATTTTCTGCGGCAGCCTTGATATTTTCTTCAGAATCAGTTTTTATTCCTGTTAAAATCTCAGCTTCTATTTCATTTGGTGTTATATAATCAATCATTCTGTAATATTTGTCATCAATCTTCTGGGCAGGTGCTGGATTCATTATTATCGGCACACCGCTTTCATTGGCAATTTCCATTGCAAGGAATGTTGCATCCATGTTGACTTCCATCTGAACCATAAGCATATCAGAGTTCTTTATCATATCCTGTATTGACTGAACATCCTCTGTTTTTATATTATGGCATGCTCCTGGAGCGACAAGAATTAAATTTTCTCCTGTATTCTCGTCAACTAAAATCAGAGCAATTCCTGTTGCTTTATTTTCATCTATAAAAACATGGCTTCTATCAATGCCTTCATTGTCATAAAAATCCAAAACAAGCTTTCCATACGGATCCTTGCCAATCTTTGTGATCATCATTACGTCAGCTCCGGCTCTATGTGCAGCTACTGCCTGATTTGAACCTTTGCCTCCTGGTCCGTATGTGAACTCTGTTCCAATGAGTGTTTCACCCGGTTTGGGAAGATATGGTCCCTTGCCACATAGATCTTCAAAGAAACTGCCAAAAACAGTAAGTTTTTTCAAAACTGCCCCTCCAGACTCAACCGTTTATATATTCATTAAATGCTTGGAAGATAAGCATTCCAACAGTTGCTCCGCCATCCTGAAGTCCTATTGATTTCTCCTGGTAATACGCAGCTCTTCCGTGTACTGCTTTCATTTCAATCGTAGATAGCATTCCGTTTTTCGCTGCTTCATAAGCTAGCCTGATGCCATCTTTTAGATTTGAAGAAGATAAAAGAGACTCAGTTGCAGGCAATACTGCATCCAAAATGGTTTTTTCTCCTGCCTTCGAACCCGTTTTGGTCATTATTGCTTCAGTCCAACCTTCAAAAAACTGCCCTAATTCAAATGAACCAAGTTCTTCATAATCTGCAATCTTTTTTGCGCCTCCCAGCAAACCCATGAACATGATTGTTCCCAAAGAGGATGGGGAAGCCTCATTTATTGCCATACCTGCATTCATGAAAAACCTTTTGAAACTTTCCATTGTCATGGCTTCACTTTTCAGAACAGCCCGAAACCCGGCACTCATGCTTATTCCAAGGTCTCCGTCACCTGCCTTGGAATCCAGTTCAACAAGATAGTCCCTGTTTTCATCCATCCTGGAACTTATGAGCTTGAAAATTTCCTTCATATCATTGACTTTTAATTTATCCATAATACCTCTACTTGTTTATATTGGTGAAGAAAGGTGTTGAAGCTTTGTAGTCCACCAAATCCTTCAATTCATCATCAAGTTTAAGCACTGACAATGACATACCGGCCATTTCCATTGATGTTGCATATTCGCCGATATATTTGCTGTAAATCTTGACGCCAATTGCCTCCAGATAAGCATGGGCTTCCTTGAAGCAAATATATAATTCTTCAAGTGGTGTTCCGCCCAGTCCGTTCACCATAACGGCAATCTCATCACCTTTTTCAAGTGGCATGTCATCTGTTATTTTATCCAGCAGAACCTTGACGGTTTCAGATGCAGACATCTTATTCCTTACTTCAATGCCCGGTTCACCATGTATTCCCATACCGACTTCCATTTCATCTTCACCGATTGAAAATGTTGGTTTTCCTGCTTCAGGAACAATACAAGGTGTCAGTGCCACTCCCATGGACCTCAGATTATTCAGGGCTTTTTCAGTAACCTGACAGACTTCATCCAGGCTGTACATCATGTCTGCAGCAGCTCCGGCAATTTTCCAGGCATAGACAAGCCCTGCAACAGCCCTGCGTTTATCTTTTTCATTAGCAGGTGCAGATGCAACATCATCCTTGACTCTGATTTGCCTTACAGTGATGTCCTCCATTTCAGCCATATCACATGCCATACTGAAATTCATGTTGTCTCCACCATAATTACCATATAGACACAGTACACCGTTACCGTAATCACAGCCTTTTATCATATTGAACATTTTATTCGCAGAAGGTGAGGCGAATACATTACCAACAGCACAGCCATCAAGCATACCATTTCCTACATAACCAAGGAATACCGGAAGATGACCACTGCCTCCACCTGTTACCACACTGACTTTTTGGGGTTTGACTTCATCATTTCTGGCAATTATCTGCAAATCGCCTTCAAGTGCCTTCAATCGGTCAGAATGAGCAAGTAAAATTCCTTCCACGGTCTCCCTGCTGAAACTCTCAGGTTCATTAATAATTTTTTTCATTGCTTAACCTCCTGTAATCTGCTTATTTCTTTTTATAGAAGTTAACTTCACAAACATCATCACCTTTAGCAATGGTTTTGCCAAGTTTGAATTCAAGATTGTTGGCTTCTGCTATTCCCCTGTCTCCATCCATAGCCATATCACATAGAAGCTCTATTCTTTCATCACTGAATCCCTGTTTCTGCCATGCTGAAACCAATGCGCAATAATTGAACTCAACTTCAAGCTTTTCATCATCACAGGTTTTGATCTGCATTTCAAATAATTTCTGTCCCAGGTCATGCAGGAAAGTCTTCTGGAATTCCTGCATGCTGTCATCTGCCAGCTTTTCTTTGATATTTTTTCCGTGGAAACAGCCTGTGGCACTTATAGCCGCTCTTCCAATAGCTTCAAAATCCACATTTTCTTTGTCTGCAGCATCAAGGATAAGACTCATCCATGTTGCCCTGTGTTCTATGGCAGCCCTAACTTCATTTACCAATACATCATCTGTGATTTTGGGTGTGTTTTTAATTTTCGACATTATATCCTCCATTAAATTCCTAAATATGCCTTTTTTACTTCAGGGTTATCCAGAAGTTCTTTACCTGTTCCAGTTAATACAATTTCTCCGTTTTGAAGAACATATCCTCTGTCGGCGACATTGAGTGCCAGCATAGCATTTTGCTCAATCAAAAGAATCGTCATTCCGGATTTCTTGACATCTTCCATTAATTCGAATATTTCCTCTACTATTATCGGTGCCAGTCCCAAAGATGGTTCATCCATCATTAAAAGTCTGGGTTTAAGCATAAGTCCCCTTGCAATTGCAAGCATTTGCTGTTCCCCACCTGAAAGACTCCCACCACTTTTCTTTCTTCTTTCCTTTAACCTTGGAAATATAACAAACATTTCTTCAACTCTATCATTAATTTCTTTTTTGCTTATCTTTTTATTGGTTATTGTTCCTATTAAAAGGTTTTCTTCAACTGAAAGTTTTTTAAAAATATTCCTTCCTTCAGGTACATGGGCAATTCCAAGTGAAACAATTTTATCGGGATCCATACGTGAAATGTCTCTGCCGTCAAAAGTTACTGTGCCTGAAGTTTTTTTAACAAGATTTGATATCGCCATCAGTGTTGATGATTTTCCAGCCCCATTTCCACCTATAAGCGTTATTATCTCGTTTTCCTTTATTTCGAGGGATACATCGCGCAGAGCTTGAATGTAACCGTAATTTACCACCAGATTATCTACTTTTAACATTTTACCTCCTAGAACGTTGTTCCCTTTCCAAAGTATGCCTCATTGACTTCCTTGTCTGACTTAACATGATCAGGTCCACCTTCACATATTTTTTTACCGAAGTTGATGACCATGATTTTGTCACACAGATTCATGACGAACTTCATGTCGTGCTCTATTACAATAATTGTATGTCCGTCATTCCTTAGCTGTTTTATAAAATCCGAGAGTTCCTTTGTTTCTATTGGGTTCATGCCTGCAGCCGGTTCATCAAGAAGTAATATCTTTGGATTCAATGCAAGTGCCCTTGCAATTTCAACCCTTCTTTGGACGCCGTATGCCAGATTTCCAGCCAGATTATCTGATTCTTTTGCCAATCCCAGTCTTTCAATCAAATTAACAGCTTTTTCGTGGGTCAGGCGCTCGTCTTCCTTGTAACGCTTTGTGTGAAGAATGGCATCAAGAATATTGGTTTTTTCGTGAGTGTGGAAACCGATTTTAACATTTTCAAGTACAGTCATGAAATTGAACAGCTGTATATTCTGAAATGTTCTTGCAACTCCCAATGTTGCAATTTTAGCCGGTCTCATTCCGGTTATATTCTTTCCGTTGAACCACACCTCTCCACCGTTTGGAAGTAGATTTCCGGTACATACATTAAAAAATGATGTCTTGCCGGCTCCGTTTGGTCCGATTATTCCGAAAATTTCACCTTCTTCAACCTGCATGTCTATATTTTGTACAGCTTTTATTCCACCGTAATATTTGCTTATATTTTTAGTCTGAAGTAAAACACCCATTATTTCACCTCTTTCTTTTTAAGTAGCTTCTTTAAAAATGTTCCGCGCTCTTTTCCAAGGCTTCGGTTGGCTATTACACTTCTGCTTGTTCCGGCTAATCCCTGTGGTCTAATCCACATCATTGCCATAATCATGATTGCATATATCAATAATCTTGCTTCATCAGCAAATCTAAAAATTTCAGTTGTAAGATTAACAACAACCGATCCAACAACAGGACCAATCAAAGTTCCCTGGCCTCCTATGATAACCATTGAAAGGATGTTGAACCCTTCATCCAGGGAAAACATGCTTGAATCAATGAATGTGTAGAACGGAGCCATCAAAGCTCCCCCAACACCAGCCCAGAAAGCTCCGAACATGAAATTGATTGCTTTATATTTTCTAATGTCCACACCCAGCGACATTGCAGCATGATCATCTTCCCTGATTGACATCCAGGCTCTGCCGACTTTGGAGTTTATGACCCTGTATGAAGTAAAAAGACAAATAATTACAAAAAACAAAACTATGAAATAGTAATTATGAGGAGCTGTCGAACGCAGTCCGAAGAACCATGGTGCCGGAATACCTTTTATTCCCATTGGCCCACCAGTAAGTCCTGTCCAATTCAGGGCTATCAGCCTAAGTATTTCAGAAAATCCCAGTGTTACCAAAGCAAGATAAATACCCCTTAGTCTCAGTGTTGGCAATGCTATAATCAAACCTATTATTGAAGTTACGACACCTGCCAAAATATATAGAACCCAGATTGGCCAGCCAAGTTGTGCAAGGATTGAAAGAGTATATGAACCAATTAGGACAAACCCTGCATGACCTATATTGAACTGTCCGCTGTATCCATTTATGATGTTCAAGGATGACGCAAGAATGATGTAGAACATAATCCTTACAATCAATGACATTACAGATCCTTTTTCAATCAGAAACGGCAATGCTATTGCCATGGCAAAAAGGACAAGCAGAATGATTGTTTTTCTTTTATTGTAGAAGGTTTTGAGTTTTTCAGTCATTTTCTAGTTTCCTTTCTTGCCGAACAGCCCCTGTGGTCTTATAACGAGTACAAGTACCAGCAGAAGGAATGCAAATACGTCTCTTAGGCCTGAAGAGGTCAGGGCAATTCCCAGATTTTCAACGACACCTATAAGTACGCCGCCGATTGCAGCACCACTGATGCTTCCCAATCCTCCGAGCACCATTGAAGAGAATGCCTTTAATCCTGCCATACCACCCATTGTCGGTAATACTGAGTTGTAATATACGCCAAGCAAAATCCCTGCAACTCCACCTAGTCCGCACCCAATGCAATTACCGATAAGAGTAGTTGTTTTTACATTTATACCAACAAGCGCAGCAGCCTTTTTGTCCTGGCTGACAGCCCTTAGTTTCATTCCCATTCTTGTTTTTTTAAGATATATGGTAAGTACAAGTGACAGCGCAATAACTACTCCGATTATCAGTAACTGCATATATCCGACTCGTATGGTTCCTATTTCTATGAATTTCCCAGCAAAAAAAGCCGGCATACCCTTCATTTCGCTACCGAATACAATGGTTGCAAAATTCTTTAGAAACATACTCATTCCTATTGTACATATCAGTGATATATATCTTGGTGCATCAAGGAATCTCTGGTAACACACTTTATGAACAACAATTCCTACTACTGCGGCTGTTATAAATCCTGCTATCAGTGCAAAGAATAAATTGTCTCCGAATAAGATGAAATAGTAAAATGCTGAAAAGGACCCCATCATTATAATTTCACCGTAGGTAAAGGTTACAAGTCCAACTACACCATATATTACAGCATACCCTATAGCCATCAGTGCATATATTGATCCCTGGCAAATACCATTGATTAATTGCTCAAGCAAATACATTGCTATCCTCCATAATTCATAAAGAAAAGGAGCCGACCGGAGTAATCCTCGCCGGCTCCTCTTTTTTTAAACCCAAATTAGTCTGCGTAGTCGTAATCTGTTTTCTGGACCCATTGTCCATCTTCAATCTGAGCTATTTTGTATTTTCTGAATACATCCCCATCAGCAGTAAAGATGATCGGACCTGTGATTCCAACGAAATCCTTCATTGATGCAAGTTCGCCTGCTATGGCTTCCCTTGAAGCGTTGTCGCCAAGATTTTCAATTGCCTTTGCCATCATCATGACTGCATCATATGCACATGCTGAATGAACATTAAGTGTAAATCCTGCCTTTGATTCAAATTCTGTTTTGAATGCCCATGCAACTGGATCTGATTCTGTTACATAGAATGGTGTGGAAGTAGCAATTCCTTCAACATCAGCACCACCGAGTTCGATGATCTGTTCTGAAGTTCCGGGGCCGAGTGCACATATCTGTACATCATCCCATCCCATCTGAGCAATCTGCTTTGCAATGATTGAAACTTCGTTGTAGAACATAACCAGGCATATTGTATCAGGATTTGTCTGCCTGATTTTTGTAAGTGTAGCAGTAAAATCTTTTTCACCATCAACAAAGTTTTCAAGAGCAACAATGTCAAGGCCTATTTCATCAGCACCTTTTACGATGTTTGACTGTGCTGAAACACCCCAGTCATTGTTAAGGTAAATAATTGCGAGTTTTTCAGCTCCAAGATACTTGGCAGCTAAATACTGGGCCACAAACGGACCTTCTGCATCCTGTCTTCCCATGACACCAAACATATATTCACTCATTCCTGCATAATCAGGATGTGAAGCTGTTGGAGAAAGCTGTACCATCTTTGCTTCAGTATAAATTGGAGCGGTTGCCATACAACATGTACTTGAGAAGTCTCCTACTACACCGATGATTTCAGAATCCTCAGTGAATTTCCTTGCGATATCTGTAGCTTCCTTTGCATCTCCCTTGCTGTCCATTACAACAAGTTCAAGAGTTTTTCCATTGATACCTCCTGCAGCGTTGATTTTGTCAGCTGCCATTTGTGTTGCAACATCAAAACCTTTTCCGTATTCAGCAAAATTTCCGGTTATTGGAGCTGCTACGCCGATTTTAATTACTCCAGCAACTTCTCCGGGTTCTTCGGCCTTGTCTCCGCAGGCTGCAAATACGCCTACTAACAGAGAAAGACACATAACGATTACCAGTACTTTCTTTAACATAAATATTCCTCCCCATAGATTAACTGCGATTCTTCGCAATCCATATGATAATTATAAAGAAACATATCGTATAGCAACAATGTGATAAATCTATTAAAGGGTGGACATTTTTTTTATAAGTGGTCCATCAGACTACTTTCTTACTGTTTCTTTTTTCTGAAACTCAGTAGGCGTATATCCTGTATAAGATCTGAAAATCCTTGAAAAATACCTTGTATCCTCGAATCCGACCATATCAGATACCATATATACCTTAAGCCTTACATCCTTGAGAAGTTCCTTGGCATGCTTGACCCTGAGACTATTCAGATACTTTGTATAGTTGGTTCCCGTCTCTTCCTTGAACTTGAGGCAAAGATAATTCGGTGAAACATTGAGCCTGTCGGCAAGGCCGTTCAAACTCTGTTCATGTTTATTGTAGTTTTCCCTTATATAATCCAAGGCTGCACCGATTACAGGCGAAAGGTCTTTGTTTTCTTTTCTTGAGATAACCGATATGCCCTTGATTATAACGGATTTGGTGTAATCAAAGATTTCGTCAATTAAGTTTTTTGTGTTGATTTCTGTAATGGGGTCCTCCATGAGAACTTCCCTTGAATTTCTTTGTTCGAGCACTAATTCAGTTATACCGACTATTAGCTCTATGCAATATCTTGCAGCCATTGAAACAGAATAACTGCTGTTCTTCATATGTGATGAACTTTTTTCAAAAAGCTTTAATGCAGATTGTTTGTCAGATAAGCTTATTGCATTCAGAATGTCTGCCTGCAAAGATATTTTCCCGTCTTTTTCATCCTGTGAAAATCTTTTCCATTCCGTATCGTTCAATACCGGAAATGAACTTCCGGGTTTTTCAAGGATCTTTTCCCTGACCTGGGAAATAACTTTGTCAAGTTCTTCAAAGTTAATGGGTTTCAAAATATATTCAAATACCATTTTTGATTTTATTGCACGTTTTGCATAATCAAAGTCACTATGACCCGAAATCAGTACAACAATAGGATTTTTATTTATCTCTTTAAGCTTTTCGATCATTTCCAAGCCATCCATGTGCGGCATATAGATATCAGATATTACAAGTTCCACATCATTGCAGCTGAGATATTCATATGCTTCACGGCCATTGGAAGCTGTTCCAACAACCTCCATACCATAATCATACCAGGGAACATAAGTTTCAAGACCTTCCCTTACCATGTCTTCGTCATCTACTATGAAAACCCTCATCTTAGCCATCGGCAACTTCCTTTCCCACCATTTCAAGGGGTATCTCTATCCGGGCAAATGTATAGCCATCTTTTGTAAAAAACTTTAATTCAAACTCATCACCATATTGTTTAATTAGCCTGTCATTGACATTCCTAATGCCATAGCTTTTTTGTTTCTCTTCGTTTGAAGGATGAAGAAGAGCTTCAATTTTATCCATATCAATACTGTCTCCTTCGTTTATTACTTCAAAAACAAGATTGTCTTTTTCAATATACCCCTTTACAAGAATTTCACCATATTTCCCCGATTCCATGAATCCGTGCCGAATGGCATTTTCGACCAGTGGCTGAAGTAAAAGTTTTATAATCCTAAAATTCAGAACCTCTTCATCAACTTCAAAATATGTATTGAACTTTCCGTTGTGTCTGACTTCCTGTATCCCGACATAATTCCTTACCTGTTCAATTTCATCTTCTACGGTAATGAAATTCATTCCACTGTTCAGTGAATAGCGCATCATATTTGCGAGGGCATTTACCATATAACGCACATCTTCAGCCTTGTATTTAAGTGCCATCCAGTTTATTGAATCAAGTGTGTTATAAAGAAAATGCGGATTTATCTGTGCCTGCAAGGCTAGAAGCTCTGCTTCTTTTTCCTTATCTGCTGAATGCACAACTTCCTTGATCAGATTGTCAATCCTGGCCGCCATGAAATTGTATTGCTCATAAAGTATCTTGACCTCAGAAGAGTAAGACTTTTTCATGATCAATGGCTTGAATTCCCCTTCCTCAAACTTTTTCAACCTACCTGCAAGCTTTTTAAGTGGTCTTGAAAGCCATAATGCAAAATAGACGGAAAGGAGTATCAGTGCAATTCCGGTAATTGCTGCCGTTATGATGAATGTATTGGTCACTGTGGAAATCTTCCTGTTAATATCAAGTTCCGGTATTATACCAACTATCTTCCAATCTGTTGTAACCAAATTTCTTTTGATAAGAATATTTTCATTGACAGTCACAGGTTCGTTTTCAAATTCCTCAAGTAAACCTTCATCAAAATTCTGTAAATCAAGATATGGCAGAAATACCTTGTCATTTCCATCAAGGATATACGGCGAAATATTTTTTTCAAGTTTGGTGTTATATAGAAGACTGGAAATCGCAATTGCATCTATCTCCAGTTCGAGTATAGCAATAGGATTATTCCATTCTTCCATATCAAATACAAGGCATGAAAGCACCATTGAATTACCATCGGTTTTATAGAAGCTTTTCATTACAAAGCCTCCGTTTTTTTCATAAGCAAGAAAAAGATTTTCTGTATCATTCATTCGTTCAATTGGTAAATATGACCTTGTTGCTTCGTTGTACTTGAAAATTAAATTATGTTTAATCGGGAATATTCTGATTTTTGAGTTGTTTCTGCTTAACTGGGTGCTCAAATATTGGTCTTTGTGTACTATTTCTTCAAGGTTATTATATGCTTGAATAGGTTTTCCCGTATAGAACATAATCAAATAATTCTGAACTGATTCATGAATTGCAACTTCAAGGGTCAGTTTTTTCATTTCAGTTATGAAATCCTCAAGAAGTTTACTCCCGTTTTCAAGTATTATTTCATTGGAATATATTACCTGTGCTTTGTATGATGTGTTTATCTGGTTGAAAACAACCAATCCCAGAATAGCCAGAACCGACATACTTACAAACAGATAAGAAAACAGAAGTCTTTTCCAAAACATAAAAAGTCCTGACGGTTATCCCGTCAAAAAGTAAAAACCGACCCTTGAGTCAGTTTTTACAAAATCCTTTCATCAGAGGATTAGTATATCACAATCATTTCAATCTCAACAAGGGCATCCTTTGGAAGCCTTGCTACCTCAACTGCACTTCTGGCAGGATAGTTTTCTACAAAGAATTCCTTGTATACTTCATTCATATAGGAAAAGTCATTCATGTCATTAAGAAATACAGTTGTCTTAACAACATCGTTCATTGTTGCTCCTGTGCTTTCTACAATAGCCTTTGCATTCATAAGTGATTGCCTTGTCTGTTCAGATACAGATTCAGGAATAACTCCCGTTTCAGGGTTTATCGGAAGCTGACCTGATAAAAAAAGCATTCCGTTGCATCTGACTGCCTGTGAATACGGACCAATGGCTCCAGGTGCTCTATCTGTAATGATAATTTCTTTCATTCAACTTACCTTACTGCCTTTCTCTTCTTTATGAAGCATGATATTAACTATCATGTCATTTATTACATATGAGCAGGTTGATGACATTTTACCAATGTTTTTTAAAGTATCTTCAACATCATGTTCAATGATACCATCACTTTCATTTATTTCAATGCCATCCACTGCAAGATATGCTGCCTGCATTGCTGCCTGCACGGATGTCGAGACTTTCAATGCACAACCAGCCTTTGCTCCATCACAAAACATTCCGGTAACATTACCAGCCATATTTTGAATGGCACTCTTCATTTCATGCATACCGCCGCCGAATAAATAAGCAACCCCGCAGCTTGCACCCATTCCGGCAATATTTGCACCACACAAGGCAGAAATACGTCCAAAATATTCTTTTGCATAAATGGTTATAAGATGGCTCAGTGCAACGGCACGTATCTTAATTTCTTCATCGAGACCCAAAATATCAGCGGTTGAAACTACCGGTACCGTTGCAGTAATTCCTTGATTACCACTACCTGAGTTACTCATAACCGCCATAGGAGATCCAGCCATTCTGGCATCTGCACCGGCCGCTGTCAGGGCAACTGCATAACTGCAGATATCCTCAATTTTTTCCTTGTGACTCATTCTGCTGCGAAGTGTTTTTCCTACTTTCAATCCATAATCATGGTCCAGTCCCTCTGTGCATATTGCTGAATTAAGAAGAATTGCCTTTTTTACTATTTCAAAATCAGTCAGGATATTCCCTTTATTAATGAATTCCCAGATTTCAGACAAGGATATTTCAGGCTCGATATTGTCGATTTCAACTTTCTCCCTTTTGACACTTTTGTCAAAAACAACCTGACCATTCAATTCAGCATAAACCCAGTTGCTGTAATCATCTATCAATATGGTTTTTGCTACATCCTTTTCTGTAAAAAGCTCTATTTCAAGATAAAGAAGTATATCGTTTTCAATTTCTGATACATTGCATTCATTGTTCTCTAAGAAACTCCTGGCTTTTACAACACATGTTTCATCAATACCTTCTAGAACCTCGAGTTTTTTATCTGAATTACCGAAAAGAGCACCAAGAACTGCAGCCATTTTTACACCATTGGTATTGGTGCCTGGAATTTTTACTGATGCTGCACTTTTCATGATACTTTTACTCAGTTTGATATTTATTTTCTGTATACTGCCTTCATGTGCAAGTTTCCTGGCGGCTGCAGCTGCATAAGATATGGCAACAGGATCAGTGCACCCAAGAGCGACTACCATTTCCCTGTTCATGATTTCAATAATTTTCTGTTTATTCATCCCAACCTCTGATTCATGTATTGTGTGATTCCATGATATGTGCAGCATAAATAAGGTACAATACACAAAACACATATAGTGTGGACATTATTTCTTTTTCTTGATAGCTTCAATGCTACAGCCTGACACTAACCCCAGTTTTCAGGAAATGGATATATCTTTCACTGACCCCAAGTCCGGTAAGACCCTCAGTGGCTTCAGAATATAAATCAAGCTGCAGCTGATACCTTTTTGCATGTTCCTCCTCGTTCCCAGGCTCAACATTGTCAGACTTATAATCTATAATTATTATATTACCATCTTCAAAAAACATACAGTCAATGATACCTTGAAGCATTATAGTATGGCCTGGATCAATCAAACCTTCTTTTTCTGGATAAACCCTAGTGGCTTCAATTGGGTAAAGGAACGCTTTTTCAGTTATTACATTTGATGCCGCCCTCGCCCTCATTCCAAGGGGGCTTTCTATGAAATCCTGTATCAATTTCGTAAATCCATCTATTATTTCAT
>JAFGIJ010000044.1 GCA_016929655.1 Clostridia bacterium | reverse complement strand
AGAAAGTTTTTCTATACCTTCAATATCGAGCGGCACAAGTGTTTCTATGTCGGAGATGGTGTAACCTGCTAAATCCTTTGCTTCTGATAAATATTCCAGTAATTTATCGAGCATACCGCCATAGGATAATACAAGAATATCATTTCCTTTTTCAAAAATTCTATATCCATTGCATAAATGGGCAAATTCTGTGAAAGTCGTAGAACCACTCCCTTTTGGATACCTTATGACAACCGGACATTTTTCAGAAAAAATCGCACTGCTCATAATGCTTTTCAATTTATTGCTATCTGAAGGTGCTATAACTTTAATGCCAGGCATATGGGCTAAGTATGCAAGGTCATAAATGCCCTGATGTGTTTCACCGTCATATCCAACAATACCTGCTCTGTCCAATGTAAAGATTACATGCAGATTCATCAGGCATACATCATGAAGTATCTGGTCATAGGCCCTTTGCATGAATGTTGAATAACTTGAAACCACCGGGATAAAACCACTACAAGCCATTCCGGCAGCAAGGGTAACAGCATGTTGCTCAGCTATACCGACATCAAAGAATCTATCAGGATATTTACGCGAAAAATCTACCAGACCACATCCCGGAGCTACTGCAGGGCTTATAACAACTATATTTGTCGATACTTCAGCAAGTTCTGTTAAAGCAGGTCCCAAGGTTTCTGAGAATGACAACAAGCCATTTGGGTTTGATTTTTCATAACCATTGCCCTTTACTCCATGGTATTTTTCAGGTTCGCTTTCAGCTTCTGCCAAACCCCTGCCCTTTTTGGTTACTACATGAAGAAGTACCGGCCCCTTGACATTTTTTGCATCATACAGAATATTTTCAAGCTTCCTTACATCATGACCATTTACCGGTCCCATATACGAAAGTCCCATTTCTTCAAAAAGCATTCCCTGCGAAAACAAGTATTTGACAGCACTTTTTAGATTATGAACTCTTTTTGAAAGCCATTTTCCTATGATAGGGATCCTTTCAACAAATCTTCTTACTTTTTCATTTGTTCCCGAATATAATCTTAAAGAACGAAGCCTTGAAAAATATGCTGCGATTCCCCCCACATTCCTGGATATTGACATTTCATTGTCATTGAGAATGATAATAATATTGTCACCCGAAGCTCCTGCATCATTCATTGCTTCAAGGGCCATTCCTCCTGTCAGGGCTCCATCACCTATCACAGCAATCGAATAATGATTACTTCCTGAAAGCCTTGCGGCTCTGGCAAATCCAAGTGCTGCGGATATAGAGGTGCTGCTGTGACCAGTGTTGAAATGATCATATTTATTTTCTTTTCTTTTAGGAAATCCAGACAACCCATTTCTTTTTCGTATGGTATTAAATTGTTCAAATCTTCCGGTTAGAATTTTATATGTATAACTTTGGTGCCCTACATCCCATACAATTCTGTCATTTGAAAAATCAAAACACCTGAGTAATGCCAATGTAAGTTCGACCGTTCCAAGGTTCGAAGCCAGATGACCTCCGTTTTCAGACACATGCTTGATTAAAAACAATCTTATTTCCTCTGCCAGGGTTTCTATTTGCTTCCTGTCAAGGGTTTTTAGAATTTCAGGTGAATTGATGCTTTTTAGAATACTTTCTTCAATTATCATTTGCACTTTTTCTTTTCCCTAGTATAAATCTTGTTACCGCCCCTGCCTTTTGAACAATTTTGGTCCCCTGCTTGATGGCAATGACTTTACCAATTGCCTTTCCTCCGACAGTAAGAGCTGCAACTGTTCCGCTTACAATTAAGCTTGGCCAGGAAGCAGGATTGGTTTCAAGGTTTCCCACAATAGAAATAATTATCAGGGTACTGGCTGAACCGCTTATTACTCCACATATGTCTCCAACTACATCATTGCAGATACTTGAAACTTTGTCTGCATTGTTGACAAGCCAGATAGCCTGCTTTGCACCATATATTCTTTTAGCTGCCATTGAATGGAAAACAGATACTCGTGCAGAAGCTACAGAAATACCAACGGTATCAAATACAATACCAATCAGAACTATTATAAATACAATGGATATGGCGGCATAAACACTTGCTCCGTCCAGTGCACTTGATGATGCAAGCAAAAGACCTCCGGATAAAATAAAAGATGCCAATGTAACACCTATTATCCATCCTGCCCGCTTTCCTTTTTTCCCGGTATACGATTTTTTTCTGTAATTTTTCTTAAGAGGTTGTTCCACTTTGATCCTTTCAAAAATAAAATAAAATAAAGTGGCAATGAAATGAGTAAATTTTGCGGCTTAAGGTCAGGCTGGCTTTCCCCTGAAACTGCCGCCCGTCGCCGGAACGGTGGTTTCCCTTTGAACTTTCAGCCGTCATGTTACCAATAACGGTGCCTGATTACCACTTAGTCCACACTGCAATGCTCATTACATTTCCGTAAGGAACAGTCTAGGAGATTTCCTCGGGGCCTTATACTGATACCTATCCTCTTTTGCAGAAAATGATTTCATCCAGCAATAACACATTGCACAGTGGCCACTGTGACTGTGTCTGTCCGGAATCCGCCATCTCCACTCAAGGCAAGCTACGCCGAACCGAATTACTCCGGAACAGGGTATCTTCCCGTAAGTCTGTATTTACCAAGAGGTGCCACATTAACGTTACGGGAATCTCCGCGGTAAAGGGGTCGGCCCGCACATGCCATTGTGCAGCGCCCCTGAACCTTAACTCCCTGGATCAGCCCAAAACTGGGCGTATCAAGCCAACCCAAAAAACTTCATCGATATGCTCTTTAACGGATTTTTAAGCCCGTCTTCAGCATCAGCAGTACCTACTAGAATACTGCGCCACTCTATTCATTTGTCAAAATTCATATGCATCTTTCTGATGCGGACATATTATACCATAAGGGCTGAATTTTTCAATCCGATCATTAGTTTATAATATCCGGAGCATATTCAGTGAGAATATCGAGTGCTTTAATTGCCGGTTTTCCCTTGTCTCAGTATAGAATCATAAAACGATTTACAATAATTCCTCTTTGCATATTTTTCTTATATGTTAATATAACACTATGAATAAATTGATTGACCAATTGAAACTTATATTGAATCAGGAAGAACTTACCTGTGTAATTACAGATGGAAATGGATTTTTCTTTAAATCCAGTGAAAGAGGTATAAATCCTTTATATGAGTTCATTAACGGCAATCATGGACCCGGACCTTTTTATCTGGCTGATAAAATCATTGGAAAGGCAGCTGCTCTTCTATGTATAAAGGCAAACATAATAGAAGTATATTCCATGGTTGTCAGTACATCTGCCAAGGTTATTCTGAATGACAATTCTATAGACTGTTCATTTGATCAGGAAGTACCTCATATAATGAACAGGACACAAACAGGACTGTGCCCTATGGAGGGTTTGTCAACCGGGGTCAAAGATCCAGATGTTATGCTGGAAAAAATTGGGACCTGGCTCAGGTCAATGAAATCTTCCTGAGATTTTCTTTAAAAGGTGGATAAACAACACCCTTTTCGGTTATTATAGCTGTTATTTTTTCTGCAGGTGTAACGTCAAATGCCGGATTTCTGACCTTTATGCCTTCAGGCATAATTCTTTTCCCCAGTATAAATTCCACTTCTGAATGATCACGTTCTTCTATTGGAATATCCTTTCCTGTATGAAGGCTGAAATCAACAGTTGAAAGTGGACATGCAATATATAATGGTATTCCAAAATAAGAGGCAGATATTGCAACAGATAAAGTGCCGATTTTATTTGCAGTATCTCCATTTGCAGCAACCCTGTCACAACCTGTAATTACAGCTTCAATTTCTCCGGTTGCCATCATATGGGCTGCAGCATTATCACTTATTACAGTAACATCTATTCCATTTTCAAATAACTCATATGCAGTAAGCCTTGCTCCTTGTAACCTTGGCCTGGTTTCATCAGCAAACACCTTGAAACCAATACCCTTTTCCTTTCCAACATAGAAGCCGGCAGTTGCTGTACCATAAGATGTAGTGGCTAGGATTCCTGCATTGCAGTGAGTAAGAATTCTACGCTTAGAACCCAATACCTTCAGTGTATTT
>JAFGIJ010000213.1 GCA_016929655.1 Clostridia bacterium | reverse complement strand
TGCATGGCAGGTACCCGATGAAGCAGAAAATGTCTTTTACACCTTCTACGCCGGAGCAGGGTTACACTTCTATACAAAAATGGAGGAGGGCAATGTGTTGACAATAAAGTACAGATTCATAGATGAAATGGATGTTGAATTCAAGCCCTTTGAAACATTGCTCTCAATTGACTATGAGGATAAGGCCATTGTTACAGTTGGAAATCCCCTCGATTTTGTTAATTGAGGTACAGCGGCAAAGGTGTCAGGGAGACAGCGGATTCATATGCTGAAAGCGACAGGAATATATGAAAAACAAGTTGAATAAATCAACTGAAAAAGCACTGTTTGCAGCTTTGCTGGCTGCTCTTTTGTATGGTATAAGCTCCCCGGTATCAAAGATTCTGCTAAATGAGATACCTCCGGTTTTTCTCGCAGCTCTTTTATATCTTGGAGCGGGTGTTGGCATGGGTCTTATCAGCCTGTTCAAGGACAGGAAAAATACTTTGAAGGCAGGCAGACTATCTTCCCGCAAGGATACTAAATTTATCATCGCTATGATTGTTCTAGATATTGCAGCTCCAATACTGCTTCTCATCGGACTTAATATGACCAATGCCGGTAATGCTGCACTTTTGAATAACTTTGAAATCGTGGCAACCACCCTAATAGCACTTATGTTTTTCCGGGAATCAATCGGAAGGAGATTGTGGATTGCTATTGGCCTTATAACAATTGCAAGCATGATATTGTCAATAAACGACTTCAGTGAATTTTCTTTTTCCATCGGATCACTGTTGGTTCTTGCGGCTACAGTCAGCTGGGGTTTGGAAAACAATTGCACCAGAATGCTTTCACACAGAAACCCAAGGCATGTGGTTGTTATCAAAGGCATCGGTTCTGGTGCAGGGTCATTGATAATCGCATTTGCCCTCAGGGAATATTCTATGAATATAATATATATTTTGGCTGCATTGCTTCTTGGATTTGTAGCATATGGTCTTAGCATATATTTCTATATAACAGCACAAAGGACACTGGGAGCCGCAAGAACCAGTACTTTCTACGCTGCAGCACCTTTCATAGGAGCCTTTGCATCCTGGTTGATATTAAGTGAAAAGCTTACAGTGGCTTACATTGCAGCCTTGGTTATAATGCTGGTGGGAACATATCTTGCAGCAACCGAGAGACACAGCCATCATCATGAGCATGAGGAAATCGTCCACGAACATGTACATGGACACGATGACGGACACCACGACCACATTCATGATAATGGAGATGAAGTACACAGCCACAGCCATGGACACAAGAAGATATCCCACAGTCATGGCCACACCCCTGATTTACACCACATGCATTTACATAAAGAAAAGTGACACTTACTGTTGGATTAAACGGTTGTGATATAATTTGGATATAAATCAATTCAGTTGTATGGCAGATGCCTGAACCCAATCAATATTATTACACACTAACATTTGCCAGGGAGTTAATGATGCGTATTTCAAAGTCCAGATTCCTACAGTACATCCAATGCCCTAAAAGGTATTGGCTTGGTGTATATCATCCTGAATTTGCCGATGAACGGGATATGACCGTATTTACAAACGGTACAAGGGTAGGGGAGTACGCGCGGGGCCTCTTCCCCGATGGAGTATTGATTGAGTATAGGAAAGATGGCTGGCTTGACATTGACAGGATGCTTGCTGAAACAAAGCATCATATCGAAGCCGGAACCAGGATCCTGTATGAGGCGGCATTTGCGACAGATAACCTGATTGCCATCTGCGACATCCTTGTAAGAAGTGAAGAAGGCTATGAAATATATGAAGTGAAAAGCTCGGGTTCAATCAAGGATGTATATTTTCCGGATGCAGCATTTCAATATCATGTTCTGAATGAATGCGGTATAAATGTAAGCAAAGTTTACATTACACACCTCAACACCGGGTATATACGCCAGGGAGAAATTGATATCGATGAACTTTTTTTCCATAATGATGTAACTTCACATGCAAAGCAGATAAATGAAGAAATCCTTGAAGCTATTCCGGATATCGAAGATGTTTATCGTTCATTGGTCGAACCGGTTGTGTCATTAGACCTACAGTGTGAGACACCATATAATTGTGAATTCATGGGATATTGTTTCAGAGATATCAAGGAACACTCTGTTTTTGAACTTGCCGGGATCTCACAGAAGTTGAAATATGAACTTTACAACAAGGGTATTATATATTTCAATGATGTTATGGCTTCTGGAATTCAGCTGAAACAAAACCTTATGCAGCAGATTGAGGCAGCCGAGGCCGGACAACCAATCATTCAAACAGAAAACATAAGGGAATTCATGGGAAATCTTCATTACCCCATATATTTTCTTGATTTCGAAACAATAAACCCCGCAATTCCTCTTTATGAAGGTACATCACCATATGAACAGATTCCCACACAGTATTCACTTCATTTCATTGAAGAAGAAGGAGCACAACTTCAGCATAGGGAATTTTTGGCAATTGAAGGCAGCGACCCACGTGAGGAAATTGTTAAATGCCTTTCTGCAGATATTCCTGAAGATGCATGTGTACTTGCCTATCACATGGCATTTGAAAAAAAGGTTATAGAGATGCTTGCACAGACATTTCCGGATTACTCTGAAAAACTGCAGCAGATCAACGAACAAATGCACGACCTAATAATACCTTTCAGGAAGCGGTTCTATTATGTAGACAAAATGAAAGGCAAGAGCTCAATAAAAAGTGTACTTCCTGCACTTTATCCTGATGACCCTGAGCTATCATACAGCAACCTTGATGGAATTCATAATGGAAACGAAGCATCAAATGCATATCTGGCTCTGACCGATATGAATGAAGCAGAGCGTGAGAAAACAAGGAAGAGCCTTCTTGAATACTGCAGGCTTGATACCCTTGCCATGGTAAGGATATGGGAAAAATTACTGACATTTATCTAATGCCGGAATTCTTGCTTTTGGACTTCTGATATAATGTGGCATAATAAACAAAAAGAGAGAGAATCAGGGGATTTATCCGGATGAGGTTGTACTGCAACGATAAAATAATAAAAAAAATTCCGCAGAGCAGCAGGAAAGAGGTGCTTAAACTTCTCGAAAGTGCAGCCGGTCTTCTTATGGAAAAAGAGCGCCATGATGTTCTAAGGTATTTTGGCGACAAACCCATGCAGGCAGTAAAAAATGTCCGCAAGTTCAATGGCCCTGACGGCAGCAGATTCATATGGAAACAGGGCAGGCATCTAAATGGAGCCAGAGACTCTGAAGCCCAGGATGTTTTTCTTCTGGCATATTCAACCCACGACAGGCAGGGGGTTGACGCAGACAACCTGGGCAGTGATATAAACCGCAGAAATTTTTATAGAATCAAGCCTGCGGGCAACAAGGAGTTTGAAGAAGTTAAAAAATCCGTCAGGCTTACAAACCAGCAGTTTGAACTGTCAAAGGGAAATCTGCCTGCTTTCATATCCGGAGGTGCAGGTAACGGTAAAACCCTTGTGGCTCTGCATCGTCTGGCAAATATAAACAGGGCATATCCAGGTGAAAAAACAATATATCTAACCCTTACTGAAAATTTGAAGGATACGGCCTCAGTAATATACAGAAATATTGATGATGCTTATCCATTTGATAATTTTGGAACCGTGCATGGACTGTTCAGCGAGTTGCTGGCTGATGGAAGCCAGGGCATATCTTACCATCGTTTCAAGAACTGGTATTCTTATGAATATGAAGGTGTCAGGGATATTCCGGCAATTGATGTCTGGACGGAAATCCGTGGAACAATAAAGGGATACGCAGGTGACAGCTGGAACAGGAACCTTCCTTTTGACATGACCCTGATCAGCGAACCGACTAGAAAATATCTGATTTCAAAAAAGGTGCTTGCATACTGTTCCGATGACAGAAAAACCCTGATTCCAAAAGGATTCGATGACGAATATTTCAATGAAATCAACAAAATGGTACTGGCATCCGATAAAAGGCCTTCTGAAATGACCATTTACCTTCAGGATATAGAAAAAATGAGAAAGAATTATGATGATAACAAATACTCAGGAGAACTCATCAGCAGATATGAATATCTTGGGATGGATTCTGATATTTCAAGGTTTACCAAGCTTGAAAAAGAAGAAATATACGATATTGCTCTTGATTATCAGCAATGGCTCCATCATGAAGGTTACAGGGATGACAACGACCTTGCGCTTGCAGTGCTGAAAGGAAACTTTCGCAACAGCTATGATTTCATGGTGGTGGACGAAGTTCAGGATTTGCCTGAAATACAGATAAAGGCACTTGTTTCACTTCTTGCAAATAGTGAAAATATTGTTTTCAGCGGAGATGTTCATCAGGTTCTTCAGCCGAATTCATTCAACCCGGCACGGCTTTCAAAGCTCTACTCAGGCAGGCTGAAGGATGATTATCTGACAGTCAACCACAGGAGCCAGGGTCAGATTGTGGATTTTACAAATGAACTCTCAGATCTTCGTAGAAGTTTCATAGGCAGCAGAAAGAAGAAAAGTGAACTCAGGGAGGATGCTGTCTGGAGGAGCTTTGCACCATTCCTTCTTGACAGCACGCAGGATAATATTAAAAGTGCACTCATGGATATTTCCCGCAATGCCAGGGCGGCAATTGCTGTCGCAGATGAAGAAGAAAGAAGAAATGCACAGATACTACTTGGACCGGGCTACAGTACAGCAAATATTTTCACTGTAGAGGAAATCAAGGGGCTTGAGTTTGAATATGTATTCTGCCTGAACCTTGTCGGAAGCCATCTTGAGCATTGGAAGGAAATCTTTGATGGAAATGCCAGACATTCAGGCAGGCACCGTTATTATTTCAACACCCTATATGTCGCAGCAACCAGAGCAAGGGAAACCTTGTGCTTTTGTGAAAACAAGGATTTGTACAACATCAGGGAATTGAAGGAGTTATTCAAAAGTACCCATGTAGTTGATGCATACAGTGCCGCTGCCGTCGGTCTTCCTGAATCATTCAGCAGCAGTGAGGACTGGAATGAAGCAGCCGCAAAACTGGAGGATACCGGAAATTTTGAAAAAGCTGCGATGTACTACGAAAATGCAGGAAATGAATCCGCGTTTGGAAGGTGCGGCATATTGCATGACCTTGAATCAGGGAATATAGACTTTGAAGAAGCAGCGGCCTTGTTGCTGGATATAGGTGAAAATGAGCTCTCGGGTTTTTATGCGGAAAAGGCAGGCAATACCAAATTGTGGATTAGGGGATACATCAGGAATGGAAATGTTACTGCCCAGGAACTTGAAAAAAGGTTCAAAAGCAGCGCTTTGCTCGAGTTCTACAACGATATTGAAACTGAAAAAAAGGACAGGGATATTATTGAAAAAATATATGTTATACCCTCAATAGAAAATACAAGGGATGAATTGAAATCATTGGCGGATAACATGAAAAAATTCACAGGAGGAGAGCATGACTGAAGAAATTAACAGGGATGGTTTCAAGGATATATTGGAGAGCATAAATAGCTGTGCAAAGGCTGCAACTGATTTTTCACGTGAATACAAAAAGCTTTCCAAAAAATTCAATGAGCTTGAAACATCCCTTCAAGAAGCATCAGAAAGAGGTGTTTTTGCAGAAGCGGCAGTTGAGTCAATAAATAAAAGTGCTGAAAATCTAAAGTTGTTTTCAGATTCCATACCGGACCTTGCCAAAAGGCTTGATGCTATAAACAAAAGTATTGAGCAGTCTCAGAATATATTCGACAAATCAGATGAAAAACTAAAGGAATTCAAGGAAAATCTTGAAAAATTTGAAGAAATTACCAAGTCAATGGATAAATTCGCAACTCTTGCAGAAAAAATCGACCCTGAGGAAATGGACCGCAGGTTCACTGATAATATAAAGAAGATAAATGCAATATTCGACAGGAATAAATCGGATATAGTCTCCCTTTCGAATCAAGTTGCAGAATACAAAAGAATGCTGCGTGATATGAGAATATCCATAAAGGAATT
>JAFGIJ010000212.1 GCA_016929655.1 Clostridia bacterium | reverse complement strand
AGACGTAAATAATTTAGACAGACGTAAATAATTTAGACAGACGTAAATAATTTAGACAGACGTAAATAATTTAGACAGACGTAAATATTTTGAACAGACGTAAATATTAGCGACTGTTGCAATTATTGAGGTAAAAAAAACGGGCCGTCAGCCCGTATATCATTATGTTATTCGGTTATTTTCCTGGCTTCGAGATAAAAACGCTTTTCATCGGCATGACCCATGGAAAATGCTTTTCGCGGCAGGGTGCCTTCTTCGATGATTGTCCTGAAGAAACCCGACTTGTCAATTGGGGGGAGAAGAATTGCCGTATTGCAATCTTCTGCAAGGTCCAGGGTGCTCTCAAGGTCATGTATGAAGTCGATTTCAACCTGATGGTTTGAAAGATAGGAATCAAGGAAAGTCTGAAGTGTTGCAACTGCCAGATTGTAAACAGGATTGTTGACTGAAACTGTCAGAAACTTTTCGCCGGATACAAAACCGAAGGTGTGGGTCTTCTTGTTATCATATTCAGATTCAACAACCCCAGCGAGCTCTTTTGCATCTGAATAACTTTTAACGGATATTGAAAGTCTGCTTTTCATTTCCTCCAGAAGGACATCTATGTCACATTGGAAAAGCACCCTGTGTATCGGTTCAAAATTCAAGCCTTCATCATGTATGTTTATAATTTCAACCATTGCATATCTTGCGGGGTGGGTTTGTTTGCTTTCATGTGCTATTTCAGCCTTTATATTTTCCCAGTGCTGTTTTGCTGAGGCCAGTGAATGATTTCCATCGCCGACCGCATAAAGCAGCACTGGTTTGTCAGTATTGTATTTCTTAGCGAAAACTTCATGTGATGCAAGTTCGGTTATTGCATTTGCGATATTTGAAATAGCTTTTTCCTCGGTTATATGGTATCCCTCAATGCTGCCGCCGTTCATCATAAGGTCAAAGTCGTAGATCTTTTTATAAAGATTTTTAGTACGTTCAAGAGGTTCGATTACAGTCTTCCCTGGGTCATCTATCAGAAAAAGAATATGGGGAACTTCAATGGGGGCTTTTTCACGGATTCGCACCCTTGGCGGAATTCTCTCTATTATTGTCTTTTCGGTAGGCCTGATAATAGAAACAGTGCCTTTTTCATATGAATATTTTTCAAGGTCGATGCAAGCAATAAGCCCGTTGCGTACATTTCCATAAGCAGTGGTTCTGCGTGTATAAATAAACCCGGATTCAATTTCCTCAAGGATTCCGCTTCTGAGATAACTCTTCATTTCACGGTTGATTGAGGTTTTTATCTTTTTTTCGCGGGGAGTTTCTAGATAAACTTCAGGAAGAATTAACTTCAGGGTTGAAGGTGCGGAACCTACGGTTCTTTCAACTTCTTCCCAATATTCTGGATCCGATGTGTACTGGTCGCAAGCAATTACAGCCCACTTATGCATATCAACGCTTTCGTGGGGAAGTAGTATCGGTGATTCATGAATCCCAATTTTTTCAAGTTTGTTCTTAATTAAAAACATAAAAATATCTCCGTTCCTCGAAACATGATAATTGAAACAAAGGTTCAGGTCAATACTTGTATAAAGCAAAAGCCTATTTGATGTGCTGCAGATCCTTCAAATCCTTGTTCTTGCCCATGATGGAAACTATATCATCTTCCTTGAAGATATAATCAGCACCTGGGGATATGTCCAGGGTATCACCTTTTCTTACAGCAAGGATATTGACCTTGTATTTAGCCCTGATTGCGAGCTCATTGATGGTTTTGTTTACCCATTTGTCCGGTATGGTTGTCTCCATGATGCTAAAGTCGCCAGATAACTGGATGCTGTCAATAATGTTATGCGAAGCCAAATTGTTTGCAACCCTTATAGCCATGTCGCGTTCAGGGAAAATGACCCTGTTTGCTCCGACAGTCATAAGAACCTTTGCATGCAGGTCGTTCTGAGCCTTGGAAATGATATATCTTGCGCCAAGCTCCTTTAAAAGAGCAGTTGTAAGAATACTGGACTGCAGATCACTGCCTATGGCAACAACGGTAGCATCAAAATTGGACACACCGATAGATTTCAAAAAATCCTCGCTTGATATTTCTGATTGTATGACATGAGCAAGCTCTTCGCTCATGGACTGGACCACTTCGGGATCCCTGTCTACACCAAGTACATCATGACCAAGATCGGACATGGTTTTAGCAAATGCTTTACCGAATCTTCCGAGTCCCAGTACCAGATATGAGTTCATAAATTTCCTCCATTATCCTACGCTGATTTTGCCTTCCGGGTAAGAATAGGGTTTTTTCATTGCCAGTGGACTAAGGGAAACTGCCAAAGCCAGTGGGCCCACTCTTCCGACGAACATGGTTACAGTTATTGCCAGCTTTCCAACAAGAGGCAGGGACGGAGTAATTCCGGTTGAAAGTCCCACCGTGCCAAAAGCTGAAACTGCTTCAAAAATACATTCCGTCAAAGTTCCGGCGCCGCTCAATAATAATACAAAAGTGGTCACCAAAACAAGCCCAAAGGCAGCAAAAAATATTGCAATTGCCTTGCGTACAGTATTCCGGGCAACCTTTCGTTTGAACATATTAACATCTTCGTTGCTTTTGAGATAAGCTGTTATTGCTGATATCAAAATAGCAAAAGTAGTAACTTTTATACCACCGCCGGTTGAACCAGGAGCAGCACCAATGAACATAAGAATGATTGTCAGAAGCTGAGTTTCGGGCAGCATTTTATCAACTGCCAGTGTATTGAATCCTGCCGTTCTTGGTGTAACCGAATGGAAGAAAGAATTCCATAACCGGCTGAAGAATCCCATGCCTTCAAGTGTATTCCCATTCTCAAATATATATATCAGTACAGTTCCGATTATTATCAGGGAGCCTGTCATGATTAAAACAATCTTTGTATGAAGTATAAGATCCTTGAATCTTCT
>JAFGIJ010000211.1 GCA_016929655.1 Clostridia bacterium | reverse complement strand
CAGTGGCAGAACGCGGTGCGGGTCCGGTTGGTTTTCGCCAAAAGGGTGGGCCATTCTGGACCAAGTTTCCCGGAAGCACCTCAGGCCAGAGCCGTGCCAGTGTGGAAATCGCAGGAAAAGGCCATACCCATTACCAATGGTCGGATGAAGAAAGGACCAGAAGGGCCTGTGAGTGGCTGAGGGAGAAATCCACATTCAGTGAGCGTCCATTTGCTGCGGTCATCGGTTATGTACTTCCCCACTGTCCGTTTGTTGCTCCCAAGGAACTGTTTGACTATTATTACGATAAAACCGAAATCCCGGAAATTGAAGATAATCAACCTGCAACCATAACCCGGTACAGGAAGATGAGGGGTATCCTTGAACCTCCACTGCCACCGGAAAGAATACGGGTTGCCCGGGCTGCATACTACGGTTTGTGCGAATACATTGATTCTCTCATAGGCAAGGTCTTGGATACACTTGATGAAACAGGTCTTTCAAAGGATACTGTTGTTATATATACATCTGATCATGGTGAACAAGCCGGCGAACACGGTTGTTGGTGGAAAAGCAACTATTATGAAGGCAGCGCAGGTGTGCCGATGATCATGCGGTGGCCCGGTGTCATTGAACCCGGCACCGTATCAAGAAACGTGTGCAATCTCATGGATCTGGGTCCAAGCCTTGCTGAAATTGCGGGAACTTCTTTCCCCTATGAGGTCGATGGACATTCTTTGCTAAGAATCATGACAGAAGGAGATGATCCTGACTGGGTTGATGAAACAACCAGTGAGCTGGCGGATTTTCGCGGCGGATATTTTCCAAGCCGTATGATAAGAAGCGGCCCCTGGAAACTTTGGGTTTATGGAGATGATGAAAACCTTCCACCTGCCCTGTTCAACCTTGATGATGACCCCAATGAAAAAAATGACCTGGCCTTTGATCCGCAATATGATGATATAAGGACCATGCTTCTTGAAAAAGTATATGCCGGCTGGGATCCAAAAGAGGTAATTACAAAAAGCAAACTGCAGTGGAATTATTTTGATTTACTTGCAAAATGGGGCAAATCCGTTGAACCGGATGCCCCATATGCCATGGTTTACCCGTCTGATGAATATGAATCAGACGTTGAATTATTATAATCAGGCAAAAATTATGCCGTTTTTCCCCATTGATGCTATTCTTGCCAGACTTTCAAGGTGATAACCCTTTTCACGCAGCTTGCGGCCCCCCGCCTGGAAGTCCTTCTCAATTACGATGCCTATCCCGGCGAGTTTTGCACCTGACTGCTCAACTATTTCAAGCAGTGCATCTATTGCCAGGCCATTTGCAAGAAAATCATCGATTATGAGAATTGTGTCCTGTGGACCGATATATTTTTTGGAGACATTCATCGTATACTCTTCATTTTTCGTAAAAGAAAATGATTTTGAGCTATAGTTACCTTCGTTTTGTGTGCTTACATTTCCCTTCTTGGCAAAAAGCACCGGTATCTTGTACTCCCTGGCTGTGGCACAAGCTACTGAAATACCCGATGCCTCAACAGTAAGGATCTTCGTTAACCCGACATTCCCGAACCTTTTATGAAATTCCTTGCCTATTTCATCCAGCAGCTCAACATCTATCTGATGATTGAGAAAATTGTCCACTTTCAAAATGTTGTCTCCGATAACCACGCCGTCCTCAAGAATCCTCTTTTTTAATATTTGCATTGCCCTTCACCCCCGTTTTCATGATTTTATACCAAAGGGTGCCCTGAATCAATGGTTCCAATTCACATTATTCAATTCAGGGCACCCTTTATGATATAATTGGCAATGGATTTCTACGAAAGAGGCGTTTTATGAAAAAATATGATGTTGCAATAATAGGCGGCGGACCATCAGGGATATTTGCTGCATACGAATTGAACAATCTGCACCCCGATGCATCCATTGTCATGATGGAAAAAGGTAAATCAATCAACAAAAGAAAGTGCCCTATCGTAGAACACAAGGTAGAACGCTGTATAAACTGCGAATCCTGCTTCATAATGGAAGGTTTCGGAGGTGCCGGTGCATTCTCAGACGGTAAATTCAATTTCACAACCCAGTTCGGCGGTTGGCTCAATGAGTATCTAAGTGACAAGGAAATCCTTGACCTAATAGAATATGTTGATTCCATCAATGTAAGATTCGGTGCTTCACTGAAACGTTATTCCACAGACACCCCCGAGGCGAAACTCCTAGAAAAAAAGGCCCTCGAGAATGACCTTCACCTTTTAAAAGCCCAGGTCAAGCATCTTGGAACTGAGCGAAATCTGGAAATCCTGAAGCAACAGTTTACTTACCTTGATGAGCGAATAGACCTCATGTGCAATACACATGTTGATAAAATAGAGAAACTTGATGAAGGCTTCAGGCTTACAATCAACGGTGGCGAAACACTGGAATGCCGTTTTTTGATTGCTGCACCCGGACGTTCAGGGGCTGAATGGTTTGCCGACAACTGCTCCGAGCTGGGGCTCAAGCTGATCAACAACCAGGTTGACATAGGCGTCAGGGTCGAACTTCCTGCCAGGATATTTGAACATATAACCGATGCCGTTTATGAAGCCAAGCTTCTCTACAGAACCAAACAGTACGGTGATGTGGTCAGAACCTTCTGCATGAACCCCTATGGCCATGTGGTTGCTGAAAATGTCGACGGCATCGTTACCGTCAACGGCCATAGCTACGCAGATCCGGAGTTAAGAAGTGACAATACCAATTTTGCACTGCTGGTCAGCAATCGGTTCACTTACCCATTTGACCAACCATACCAATACGGAAAAAGAATTGCTTCATTGTCCAACATGCTTGGCGGTGGTGTGCTGATCCAAAGGTTCGGTGACCTTATAAAAGGCCGCAGAACCACCGAGCACCGGCTTGAACAGTGCTTCACTGAACCTACCATGAAAGCAACTCCCGGTGACCTGAGCCTTGTTCTGACTAAGCGTCATCTTGATAATATAATTGAAATGATTTATGCACTTGATAAAATTGCACCCGGCATTGCCAACTATGATACCCTTCTCTATGGTGTCGAGGTAAAATTCTACAGTTCCAGGATAGAATTGAACAACAATTTTGAGACTGCAGTTGATAACATGTTTGCTATCGGTGACGGCGCCGGAATCACCCGCGGACTATCCCAGGCGGGGGCCAGCGGCATCCATGTGGCACGTGTAATTTCATCAAGAATTTAACTATGAATAATTCTTCAAAATACAAAAGCAGCGATATTCTGTGAAATGCGACCGATTATCACTGCTTTTATTTTTCTTCAAGTTATTTCAGGTGATATGGCATTGATGCGCGGGCTCCGAAACCCATGCAGGTCTCACCGGCACAGATTGAGGCTTTTTTAATTGCTGCCTCAAGTGAATTTCCAACCCCCATGAAATATATCAGACTGCCATGGAATGAATCACCCGCTCCCACTGTATCCAGAGGATTTGCTATTCTTGCAACCGGCACACTTCCGGCTCCTTTTTTCCGGTCAAAATACTCTATATCTTCTCCACCGGCAGTAATTATCACCGTGCTGCCCGTCCGTTCATACAGTAGACGACAAAGACTTTTTCTGTCATTCATGCCATATATATCCCTTATAGCTTCATAGTTAGGTATCAGTATATCCGCCAAGGAAGCTGCCACCTCAAAGGTTTCAATTGAGGTTCCCATCTGACTTATCGGGTCAAGGTCCACATCCATGTAAATTAGGGCACCCTTGGAATGAACTGCCCTTAAAAAGGCTATAATGCTTTCAATGGGTATTTCACCGATTTCAACGATTACAGAAGCACCTTCAGGAATGAAGGAGGCCAGTTGGGCAGCTTCTGCAGTAGATATGGTACCCAAAGAATTCGGCAAAAGGTACCCTCCCACCCTTTCATTGTTCTTGCCTTTGTAGACTGCCACATTGAAAGGTGAAAGTATTCTTCCTGTTGGCTCAATGAGTTTTGTTTTTATGTTTTCTTCGTGAAAAAGATTCAGTATCAGCTGCCCCTGGGGATCATTGCCGAGTTTGCCCAGATATGTGCATTCTCCACCGAGCCTTGCTGCCTGAACCAGACAGTTGGCACATGCCCCACCACCAAGCTCCATGGTGTCATCAGCAAGCACCTTTGCTGTGTACCCTGCTCCCATGTCTGGAATATGGATTCTGAAATCCACACATGCACTTCCAAAACCAAATATGACAGGTCTGTCAGGCATTTTTTATCCCCTATTCAGCTATTCCGTCTTCTCCGTCAGCATTTATATAGCTGACATCCTCACCTTTGACATTGGCCCAGTTCCTGGCAAACAATCTCTCAGCCTTATCTGAAAGCGGATGAATCATCATCTCGCGAAGCAGCGGATACCGCATTCCCACTGCATCTGCCCCGCATTTCAGGGCAATCTCCACATCCTGGACGGTTTTAAGGCTTACAGCTATTATTTCGGGTGGATCAGATAGTTTTTCGTAGCCATTCCTGATTGTTTCGAGCATCCTGCAGGCATCTATACCACCAGCAGTTGCCCTTGATATAAACGGACATATACCAAGTGCATTGACACTTGCAGCCACTGCTGCCTGGGCAGGTGTAAAAAGGGTTGTTGCTATGCAGTCTATGCCTTCATGGGAAAGTTCCGCAATTGCCATAAAACCTTTTTCGTTGGCAATGATTTTGAATCCAACCCTTGGGTCCAGTTCATGCAGCTGCCTTGCTTTATTCACTATATCTCCAGAAGTCTCTCCATGGACCTGTATGTAAACAGGAAGATGGGTATTGTGAAGAATAAGCCCGGTTATTTCATGCAGTGTATATTTACCTTCAAAATATTGGTCAAATCCCTGAGGGTTCGTCAAAATTCCTTCAACTCCCAGTTTACTGCATTTCCTTATGTCTTCCAGTGATCCCGCTCCGTAGATTTTCATTTTTGCTCCCTAAATTATTAACATTTCTTTTGTAGACTTATTAAAGACAAGTGGATTCTTATCCCTGACAAAAACCAGATTTTCAATACGCACTCCTCCGAGCCCTTCTACATAGATACCCGGTTCAACGGACAGTACATTGCCGTTTTCTATGGGGTGAGGATATGTCGGGGAAAGTCTGGGCATT